>CAYNUT010000063.1:10736-19852 GCA_964400595.1 uncultured Neobacillus sp.
TTCGGATTCTAGCGAAAAATAGTCCAATAGAGGCCATCTAATAGACAGCTTTTCGAAATCTACTCGGGGGGCAAAACCTATACAACCTGATAAATGCGATTTTTAGCAATAAAGATGAATCTCTCTGGAACGAATTACTTTTAGCACTAGCCGATTAAATAGAAATGAATAAAGTGTTCAAAAAAATAAAAGTCTCATACAAAAACAAAGAAAATGATATACTACAGTTTAAGCAATGTGCTAAGGCTTGATGGCATTTATAGTGAGTTGGATATGTCAAAATTACAGTTTATTAGAACATATAAAACGGGCCTGAATTTTTCCACATCAATTCTTTTTATACTGCAAAGTTAAGCATGCCAAGCAGTTAATAGAAAAAACAAGGATATCTATTTGGCAGTTACCGTATGCAGATTTGTTAATTGATCACATTTTAATAGGCATTTTAAAAGTGTATATGGGATAACAGCATTTGAATATATGTCGGAAATAAGCTGAATATAGGTGGAAATATGCCTTAGAGAATTGAGAATACAACACTGAAAGGATAGTGAATTTCCTATGAAAATTCTTGAAACAGAACGACTTACCCTGCGCTTACAAACAACCGATGATGCAGATTTTATCCTTGAGCTATTAAATGATCCCTCATGGTTACAGTTTATAGGTGATCGCGGTGTAAGAACAGTAGAAGACGCATGTGCATATATATTTGATGGACCGATTCGCATGTATGAGCAATTCGGCTTTTGTCTATATTTAGTTGAAAGAAAAGAAGATCAAATCCCGATTGGAATCTGTGGTCTAGTTAAAAGAGATTCGCTAGAAGATGTGGATCTTGGATTTGCCTTTCTCCCAAAATATTGGGCAAAAGGATATGCCTATGAAGCTGCTTCAGCGGTTATGGCATATGGAATAAATACATTAGAACTAAATCGTATTGTGGCAATCACGAGTCAAGATAATCATGCTTCAGCTAAGTTGCTCGAAAAGATAGGTTTACAGTATGAAGGGTTGGTCCAGCTTTCTAATGATCCTGAAGAGCTAAAACTGTTTGTATATAATAGTCGAAAAGTATACAAATAAATTACCTTTACAAGCGATAAACTAGTCCAAAAAAAGAAGGCTTCTGAATTGAAGTCTTTTTTCATTTTCGGCATATTATTGGCGATTACTATTCAAATATTTTTATCCAAAATAGAGTAGGCAAACGAATGGATGGAAATAAATTGATTATTTTTATCAAAAGTTTTTTTTGAGCAATCGGAACTATATGGTCATTCCTTGTTGGAACAATGGGGTGGGCATTTCCCACTCTCGTGATTATGATGGCAGCTGATTTTATATCTGGAGTTTCTGCAGGGGCAGTGAACGGAGGAGTAAGCAGCTCCAAAGGAAGAATTGGATTTGTGAAAAAGGTCCACATCCTAATTATTGTTGGTCTGGTTTATTTATTGGAAAAAGGAATATTGGGTACCCAGCACCTCGGGGATGGTGTTACTATTGCTTATATTGTCATTGAGTTTATTAGTTTAACTGAAAATGCAGGTAGATTAGGAGTGCCTCTTGGTCCAATCAAAAATTTTATTACACTATTAAAAGAAAAAGGAGGGGAATAAAAATGGGTAAAATTCTTGATATTTCACATCATCAGGATCCATCGAAAATTGATTACAATAAACTCGCAAAAGAACTCGATTTGGTTATTATTCGAACCCAGTATGGTTCGACAAAAATAGATTATCATTATAAAACACACCATGCAGAATTCCGTAAACGTGGAGTGCCTACAAACGCTTATGCATGGGTGAGAGGCGTTTCAGTCAGTGACATGGAAAAAGAAGCTGCTGATTTTTATATTCGAACTAAGGACTTGAATCCAGAAGTCTGGTGGCTTGATGTGGAAGAGCGCAGTATGAATGACATGCGTGCAGGCGTCTCCGCATATGTAAAAAAACTTCGTAGTTTAGGAGCAAAAAAGATTGGCATTTATATTTCTCACCATCTTTATAAATCATTCAACCTTAATTTGAATGAAGTAGATGCAGTTTGGATTCCACGTTACGGGGTTAATAATGGTCAACCACAGACTGAACCAGATTTCTCTTGCGACTTGTGGCAATATACAAGTGTAGGAATGCTCAATGGATACAACGGACCTCTAGATTTAAGTGTCTTGAACGGAAACAGATCATTAGATTGGTTTACTGGAAAAGAAAACGGACATGAATCAACGTCTACTAAAACGCAAATTAAACCGGTTGCACCTACATCAGCCAAGCAAAAAGATGTTGTACCGTATCCCGGTCATGTCATTAAAGAGGGAAGTCGGGGTAAAGATGTGGAAAGGATCCAACGGGCGGTAGGAGTCACTCCTGATGGTATCTTTGGTCCAAAAACAAAATCAGCAGTTAAAGCTTATCAATCAAGACATGGATTGGCAGCTGACGGTATTGTTGGCCCTAAAACTTGGGAAGTAATGTTTTAAACCAAAAGCCCCTTACTCCATGCACGTGGAGTGTGTGAACAACGGTTACAGACTATTGGGCTTGAAATTGCTAACATTTTGCTAACACAATCAAATGAAAAACAGTGAATTATCGTTAAAGATATTACAGACAGAATTTAGCAAGACTTTGATATACCTAACATTTTTCACACACCGTTAAAGATATTACACACTCTCACCTTAGGGGCGGCATGATGTAATAAAGGGTTATAGCCACTTTTAAATAATATTATCACTTGGATTAATTCTAATTGTCCGCAAAGTATATATTTTAGCTGAGAAGGTCTCTTAACAAATTGTTAAGAGACCTATTTACATTTTGTATAGAAGTACATCTTTATTTTGACTATCATAAATACCCACATATAAAATGATGGAAAAAATCAACACAGGAATTACTCATTGTAATAATGAAAACAAAATTTAACGGAGTTCTTAGCGCCAATTTTTAGTTAAAAATGTCAAAAAAATGGACTAAAAACCACCTATTTAATCCCTTTTTACTTTTGAAATAGTTGGGAGTTTTATCAGTTTTTTGTCCAATTATAAAAAAACGGAATTTTTGTTACAAAAGGCTATTTATCAAGGGTTGATAAAATATATACAAAAATACTGCTTATCATAATTCTTTACGGATGACCTAGTCAGTGGTGAGAAAATTTGTATTACTAAATTGACCTATATTTAACAGTGTATTGTTTTTTTTTTTGAACACTTTATTTCATTTTCGGCAAATTTTCGGCAAAAACCAAACAGTTACTTTAAACAACAAAAAAAGCCTTGAAAAATCAAGGCTTTTGTACGTCCCAGAGAGGATTCGAACCTCCGACCTACAGTTTAGGAAACTGTTGCTCTATCCTGCTGAGCTACTGGGACAAGTATCAAACATATTATTGAGTTCCTGATCACAATTGGTAAATCCTGTTCTGTTCTCAGAATGATGAATCAAGAAGCGGCTCGATCAGAACCCTGATGCAAATTCATCGAAGGATATTTAATCGTGCTAATCTACTGAGACAGGAACGTTATTTATTATAATGAGTTAATCGAAAAAGGTCAATAAGAAGTTTTCACTTTATCGAATCGGCAAATCCCCCGAGATCCTCGACTTCTTTCCAGCCTTTTCACGGAAAACCAGCCAAACGACTAAACTTAAGACTATTAATAATCCCTCCATTGAAAAAATATAGACAGGATAAGGACCTAAAACATCCAACAAACTTGAGCTAGATGGTTTATGGTTTAAAAACATATAGTTTCCGTCTACTAGCTTATTAATGACCATAATAATCGGCATGATTACATTTAGGAACACGAACAGTTTGACAACTGACCAAATGGTTGGTCGATAGCCCCTCACCCAGGTGAAATAAAAGGAGACCCAAATCGTCATCATATGAGTATAAAAGAAATGAAAAAACCGAAAATGAGGGAAATCGTAATTTAATAATGGGGTAAAAATCGCCTGTGATGCACCCAATAAAGAAGTAAACAATAAAATCTCGTAAATTATTTTTTTCCTAGTCAGTAATAAAACCACAGTTAGGATCAAGCTGATACTGCACAATTCAAGAGGGATCGCATGGCTTACATTCCAGCTCCCATTGATCATCATCCATATATGATAGGTTGTTTCCATTATAATTAAGGAAATGGCAATACCAATCTCAACTCCTCGCCCTTCATTTTTTTTTAGCTTGATTCTAAAAAGAAAGATAGATGCCGAAATAAAAATAAAGACCGCGATGATAACAAAGTGACTCCCGGAAAACATATCAAAATGGTAGTTTTTATTGCTGCGGCCAAACCACTCTGCCATTGAACCACCCCAATTTATTATTATCAAATAAATAATTCTAGGTAATTCCTTTTATTTCCTTTTTTGTTTTGGTATTTTTGGTAAAGAGGATTTTTCTTCCTCATCAACTGCTGCTGAATTATGTTATAATAGTTTGTCGAAGATACTCGAAAAAGCTACTGACTCCCGAGATGGATCCAGGGCTGGTAAATATTCGAAATGTGATAACTTTGGAGGTCATTATGGCTGCTTATACGCCGATGATAATGCAATATTTAACAGTGAAGGCAGAATATCAGGATGCCTTTTTATTTTTTCGCCTAGGCGATTTTTACGAAATGTTTTTCGAGGATGCTATCAAGGCATCGCAGGAATTGGAAATTACGTTAACAAGCCGGGAGGGGGGAACAGAGGAACGCATTCCGATGTGCGGCGTTCCATATCATTCCGCCGCCAACTATATTGAACAGCTTATTTCAAAAGGGTATAAAGTGGCGATTTGCGAGCAAATGGAAGACGCAAAACAAACGAAAGGCATGGTGAAAAGGGAAGTAGTTCAACTAATTACACCTGGAACCGTGATGGATGGGAAAGGTCTATCGGATAAGGAAAATAACTATATTGCTTCCATTACCTCCTTTGATGATCAAACATATGGCTTCGCCTATACCGACATTTCCACAGGAGAAAGCAGGGTAACGCTGCTATCCAATCATTTTGAGGAAGTACTGAATGAACTGGCTGTGTTAAGTGCCAAAGAAGTGGTTGCAGCCTCTAGCTTTGACGGTGAACTGCAGCAAAAAATGCGTGAACGCAATGTGCTGGCGATTTCGATTGAAGATAATAGTTCAATAGAAATGAATTTTTCACATCTGCTTGAAGGGTTGAATCAGGATAAATTGAAACAGACGGCAGCAAGGCTTTTCAACTTTTTGTACCGTTCGCAAAAAAGAAGCCTTGACCATCTTCAGCCAGTAGAAACCTATCAAGTCCATCAATATATGAAAATTGATTACTATTCGAAGCGGAACCTGGAACTTACGGAAACGATTCGTTCGAAGGGGAAGAAAGGTTCGTTATTATGGCTGCTTGATGAGACAAAAACCGCGATGGGCGGCAGGATGCTAAAACACTGGATTGACCGGCCTCTGATTGTCAGGAATGAAATCGAAAACCGTCACAATCTCGTGGAAGTCTTCCTGAATCATTATTTCGAGCGTCAGGAGCTCCGGGAAAAATTAACGGAAGTATACGATTTAGAACGCTTGGCAGGACGGGTGGCATTTGGAAATGTCAATGCCCGTGATCTCATGCAATTAAATCGCTCGCTCATGCAGGTACCTTTTTTAAAACAGATTTTAATGAGCATGGGGAACGAAAAAGTCAAGGAAATGGCGGAGCTTTTAGACCCTTGTGAAGAAATTACTGATTTACTTGAGCAAGCGATTGTCGAGAATCCACCGCTTTCGTTAAAAGAAGGAAATATCATACGTGATGGATATCATGAACAGTTAGACCAGTACCGCGATGCCAGCCGAAACGGGAAAACGTGGATCGCCCAGTTGGAGCGGGCAGAGCGTGAAAAGACTGGAATTAAATCCTTAAAGGTGGGCTATAACCGTGTATTTGGCTACTATATTGAGGTCACAAGAGCGAATCTTCATCTCTTAACAGAAGGACAGTATGAACGGAAGCAAACCTTAACAAATGCAGAGCGGTTTATCACACCTGACCTGAAGGAAAAAGAAGCATTAATTTTACAGGCAGAAGAAAAATGCGGCGAACTCGAGTACGAGCTATTCACCGAAATCCGCGAGATTGTGAAGGAGCAGATTCCACGCCTGCAAGCTTTGGCGAAAGTAGTGAGCGAACTGGACGTCTTGCAATGCTTTGCCCAGGTTAGTGAAGAGCGGCGTTATGTGAAGCCGCAGTTTTCAACTGATCGCCGGATTGTAGTGAAGGACGGAAGACATCCGGTTGTTGAAAAAGTACTAAACGCCCAAGAATATGTCCCAAACGACTGCTTTATGGACGCAGACCGTGAAATCCTATTGATTACCGGACCAAATATGTCTGGTAAAAGTACGTACATGCGCCAAATTGCTTTGACTGCGATTTTAGCGCAAATCGGCTGTTATGTTCCGGCGACTGAGGCCATTCTGCCGATTTTTGATCAGGTATTTACCCGGATCGGCGCGGCCGATGATTTGATTTCCGGGCAAAGTACGTTTATGGTGGAAATGCTCGAAGCGAAAAATGCAATCGCCAATGCTACGCAAAACAGTTTGATTCTATTCGACGAAATCGGCCGCGGCACCTCCACTTACGACGGGATGGCGTTGGCGCAGGCCATCATTGAATACATTCATAACCGGATTGGTGCCAAAACATTATTTTCAACCCACTATCATGAATTGACGGTTTTAGAGGAAGAACTCAGCCAGTTGAAAAATATTCATGTCAGTGCGATTGAGCATAATGGCAAGGTTGTTTTTCTTCACAAAATTAAAGAAGGCCCAGCAGACAAGAGTTACGGAATCCATGTCGCACAGCTGGCAGAGCTTCCGGCAGAACTGATAGAACGGGCAAATGAAATCTTAACTGCGCTTGAGCAGCAGCCTGCCAGCGGAACTGTGGCACCTGTCCCAGTCATGGAACAAAAAATCATTGAGAAACCCGCACAGCTTTCCTTTTTCGATGAACCGAAGGAACAAAAGAAACAGGAGTCTTCTTCGAAAGAAAGAAAAGTCTTAGATAAAATAAAAGAACTGGATTTATTAGATGTTACGCCGCTGCAGGCGATTAATATGCTGTATGAGCTGCAGAAAAAATTAAAGGGGTGAGGCGGACACAATGGGGAAGATTATCCAATTAGATGATGCCCTGTCTAATAAAATAGCGGCTGGCGAGGTAGTCGAACGCCCCGCCTCTGTTGTCAAGGAGCTTGTGGAAAATGCCATCGATGCCGGCAGCACCGTGATTGAAATTGAAGTCGAAGAAGCGGGGCTTGCAAAAATCCGCATCACCGATAACGGCAGCGGCATTGACGAGGAGGATGTGTTAATCGCCTTTCAGCGCCATGCCACAAGTAAAATCAAGAATGAAAATGACCTCTTCCGCATCAGGACACTTGGGTTCCGCGGTGAAGCACTGCCAAGTATCGCCTCGGTATCACGGCTGGAGATGAAAACCTCCACCGGGGAGGGTGCCGGTAACCTAGTCGTGATTGAAGGCGGGAAGGTGGAAACATGTGAAAAAGCACCAAGCAGAAGGGGTACGGATATTATTATCACTGATTTATTTTTCAATACGCCCGCGCGCTTGAAGTATATGAAGACGATTCACACTGAGCTTGGGAATATTACGGATGTTGTGAACCGGCTCGCTCTATCCCATCCCGAAGTCGCTTTTCGTTTGATTCACAATGAGCGGAAGCTGCTGCAGACAAATGGGAACGGGGATGTCCGGCAGGTATTGGCCGCGATTTACGGAATGAGTATTGCCAAGCAGCTTGTGCCTATTTCAGGGCAGTCGCTTGATTATAAAATTAGCGGTTATGCCTCAATGCCTGAGATCACGAGAGCATCAAGAAACTATATTTCTACGATGATTAACGGCCGGTTTATCAAAAACTATCCTTTGGCAAAAGCGATTCAGGAGGGGTATCATACCCTGCTCCCAATTGGCCGGTTTCCGATTGTGCTGCTTAATATTGAGATGGACCCGCTTTTGGTCGATGTGAATGTGCATCCTTCGAAAATGGAGGTCCGGATCAGTAAAGAAGCTGAATTAAATGAACTTGTCACAAACACGATTCAACAAGCCTTTAAAGCGAAGGTGTTGATTCCAACTGCCTATTCACCTGTGAAAAAAGAAACAGTGAAAACAGAGCAAACGGCATTGGCATTGGATGAAGGGTCATTGGCAAAAAAAGTGGAACGAGAGATGCCTTCCTTTACGCCTGCCTTTAATGAAAAACCTGCAGAGGATGAACCGCCATCTTTCTCAAAAAGTTTCATTAATGAAGCAAACAGTGAACCATGGACTTTTGTTGATCCATTTTTTAATAATGATATTCAAATAAATGAACCTGTTAAAAAAGAAACTGGACCAATTACCCAGGTTGAGGCACCAGAAGAGAGCCGGGTTCCCCGGATGTATCCGATTGGGCAGATGCACGGGACCTATATTTTTGCACAAAATGAAAACGGATTGTATATCATTGACCAGCATGCGGCCCAGGAACGGCTGAAGTACGAATATTTCCGTGAAAAGGTTGGGCAGGTTGCATCCGAGCTTCAGGAAATGCTCATGCCGCTAACGTTTGAGTATTCAACAGACGATTATTTGAAAATTATCGAATACAAAGATGAGCTTGAAAAGGTAGGGGTATTTCTTGAAGAGTTCGGGATGAACAGTTTCATTGTCCGCTCACATCCGCAGTGGCTTCCAAAGGGTGAGGAGAAAGAAATTATCGAGGACATGATAGAGCAGCTATTATCTATGAAAAAGGTCGATATCAAAAAGCTTCGTGAAGAAGCAGCAATCATGATGAGCTGTAAAGCTTCTATTAAAGCCAACCGACATTTACGGAATGATGAAATCCAGGCTTTGCTAGATGATTTGCGTCAAGCATCCGACCCGTTCACCTGTCCGCATGGCAGACCGATTATCGTACATTACTCGGTTTATGAAATGGAAAAAATGTTTAAACGTGTTATGTAAAAAAATGCCGCATACTTGGCTTGAGTATGCGGCATTTTTTGTTGATTTTTTATTGTAGGTTCCATAATCATCTCATGAGGACTG
>CAYNUT010000064.1:0-19752 GCA_964400595.1 uncultured Neobacillus sp.
ACGGATAGCAAAACTACATGGGGAACTTGTGATTCAAAACTGCAGTTAACATTCAATTGGAGACTGGCAATGGCACCACGGGAGGTAATCGACTATGTAGTCATTCATGAAATGTGCCATATGGTGCATCTGAACCACGACCGATCCTTCTGGCGTCTTGTTGGAAAAATAATGCCTGATTATAAGGAAAAGGAAAACTGGTTGACTTTATCAAGTTGGAAAATGACTGTATAGCAGTCCTATTAGTTACAAAATGTCAAATTTAACAAAAAAATAAAATGAGAATGGTACCTTTCCGCTACACAAAGTATTTTTGAGAGGTACCTTTTTTATTAATATCAGTTAATCCTTGCGAGGAGGAATAACTCACTAACATCCTTTGTGTTGTCAAATACACTCTGGACATGTAGAAGAAGTTGCGGAGTTGGAATGATGTAAAACCTACTTTACCTTGTGGTATGGGGAACCGTACCACAAGTGGTAGTTGAGGTTATCTTTGATAAACCTATTCTAAATAAGAATTTATGGTATACGATACCTTGCACGTAATCTCCAGGATCCTACGCAAGAAGATCCAAACATTTATATTGAAGGCGTGGACTATAATGTTAAAGTAACCGAAGTTTTGAAAGGTGAAGCAGGTTCGGATGTCCTTGTTACCGAACAAAGGAATATACGGTTAGAAAAGAATCAACCGATGGTTCAAGGCGAACATTACATTGGTTTGACGCCAGATAAAACATATATCTTCTTCTTGAAATTCTTTACATGATAATAAAAATGAATTAAACTGGTAATGACCACATTACCAGGAGAGATAAAGGGAGATGAAATATGAAGCAAATTGATAAGAATAGTCGAATTCCACTTTATCTCCAGTTAATGGATATCTTAATTGAAAAAATGGAAAGTGAGCTAGGGGAAAACGTGCAGCTGCCATCTGAGCGGGAAATTTGTGAGCAATATGGTTTATCGCGGACTACCGTTCGCCAGGCGATTAATGAACTGGAACGGGATGGATACATTTACAAAGTACATGGAAAAGGCACGTTTGTGGCGCCGAAGAAAGTTAATCAGGACCTTATTAAATTTTATTCGTTTACAGAGGAAATGAAGAAAATTGGTAAGGTGCCGGTTTCTAGGGTGTTGACGTTTGAGATTATCAAGGCGGACAGAAACATCAGTGAGAAGCTATCTGTGAATGTTGGGAGTCAGGTATACCAGTTCTCGCGATTGAGATTGGCTGACAATGTCCCGATGATGTTTGAAATTACGTACGTCCCATACGATTCTTTCCCAGGTATTACAAAAAAGGACCTTGAAACAACCGCTATGTACGACATTTTTACCAATCGCTTTCAAACAAAGATTGTAATGGCGGAGGAGCTATTTATGCCAGTCATGACTGCTGAAAGAGAAGCAGAGCTGCTGCAAATGTCTTCATCTATACCATCATTGAGAATTGAGCGATTTACGTATGGCGAAGACCGGCTAAGGCTTATTGAGTATACGAATACGATCGCCAGAGGCGATAAGTTTAAATATCATGTGCGCCTGGAGAATTAATCCAGGTATACACCAACTGGTAGTGATGTGACTACGTTATTATGACGTGATGAGCAATGAGAAAGTGTAATAGAACTAAAGGTCGGGTTTTTATTAGCAGATTTGCAGTTCTGATGAATGGAAAAGGGGCTTTCCCAGCTTGATAATTTACGTAGAGGGGTATGACGATGAAAAAGGCAATTGGCATTGATATTGGCGGAACCAAAATTGCGGCGGGCATAATTTCCGAAGCCGGGGAGCTGCTAAAGCGTGCGGAAGTCAAAAGTGATTCTTCAGATCGAGAAAAAATGTTTGCTAGTGTAGTCGAAGCGGTGGAGAAGGTTTTTCGAGATTCTGATTTTTCGATAGCGGATATGGCCGGCATCGGCGTGGGCGTACCGGGAAAGGTAGACCGCGAGAATGGAATTGCGGTTTTCCAAAATAATCTGCCATGGGCCGATTTTCCTGTCAAAGCACGTTTACAGAAGCAATTCGGGCTTGAGCGGATTACGCTCGACAACGATGTCTATACGGCAGCGCTTGCTGAGTGGAAGACTGCCGGGGTCAGCAACGAGGAAACGTTTGTCTACATGACCATCAGTACCGGTATCTCCTGCTCGATTATCCATAATGGTTCGTTTTTAAGAGGTGCTGGATTTGCAGGAGAGGTCGGATTATTTCCGATTTTCTCGAAAGCTGCCGGTCAGAAGCTGGAGCGGCTGGAAGTGGCTGCAGCCGGACCCGCCATTGAAGAATTGGCTGCGAAACAATTGCAGGTGGCAAATCTGTCAACCAAGGATGTTTTTGACCGCTTCTTCACTGGAGTCGAGGAGTATCAGCCGATTATCGATGAGGTGACAGACAACTGGGCTCAAGGCCTTTATGCGATTTCCTGCTTAGTGGACCCACATAAGCTTGTGTTCGGCGGCAGCGTCATCGCCAACAATCCGGGGCTGTTGGAAATGATAAAGGAAAAACTGAAAAACTATCAAATCACGGAACAGCAGCATCTATTAGAAAATATGTCGATCAGCACATTGAAGCAGGATAACGGCGTCGTCGGTGCCGGGCTGCGAGTGTTTGAAGAAGTATAAAAACGGATTCGCAAATAAACTAGCGAATTGCGCATATAAAACTCCTGATTGGAGTCTGAAACTATTAAAAGGAGTGTCATTCATACATGTTTACATTGAGCCAGGAACAATTACGGCATTTAGGCGCGGCGATTACGACTTCTGAAATTAAGCAGCAGCCGGAATTATGGACTGAAACGTTCTCTTTATATGCCGAAAAGCGTGAAAAGATTGAAGCCTTTTTACAAAGCATCACCAAAAAGCATGACCGTGTTCGGGTTATTTTTACAGGTGCCGGAACGTCGGCATATGTCGGCGACACCGTAACCCCGTATATAAAAGGAAAAGTCGATGAAAATAAGTGGGATGTACAAAGTGTCCCAACAACGGCTATTGTGTCAAACCCTTATCAATTCCTAAAGGCGGAAATCCCAACCTTGCTTATTTCGTTTGCCAGAAGCGGCAACAGCCCGGAAAGCGTTGCTACTGTCGAGCTGGCGGAGCAGATTGTCACAAATCTGTACCAAATCACGATTACCTGCTCAAAGGATGGCAAGCTGGCACAGCGGGCTGCAGGGGTTGACGAGAATCTACTATTATTAATGCCGGAAAAATCCAATGACCAGGGCTTTGCGATGACGGGAAGCTACACATGTATGACGCTAACAGCTCTGCTCATTTTTGATTCGCTGTCAGTCAAGGAAAAAATGAGCATTGTCAGCGCTATCCGCCGCATGGGCGAAAGTGTCGTTAACCGGGAGTATGACATTCAAAACATGGTGGGTGCCGATTTTGACCGGATTATTTATCTTGGCTCTGGCGGATTTGAAGGCTTGGCGCGGGAAGCTCAATTAAAAATTCTTGAATTAACTGCCGGAAAAATTGCCACTTCCTTTGACTCGTCACTTGGTTTCCGCCACGGTCCGAAATCGTTTGTGAACGAAAAAGCAGCCTTGTTTGTGTTTGTATCAAGCCAGCCTTATACTCGCCAGTATGATATCGATATGCTAAACGAATTAAAGCATGATCAAATTGCCCAGTCTGTTTATGCCATCGCTGTAGACGGAGATATTCAATATGATGGTGATTCCTTCCGTTTCGAAGGCGGCAGCAGCATTATTCCAGATGCTTATCTGTCACTGCCGTTTGTCATGGTCGCTCAAACCATCGGGTTGGTTGCGGCCATTAAAGTAGGAAATACACCTGATACCCCATCACCGACTGGAACGGTTAACCGTGTTGTAAAAGGGGTTATCATTCACGAGTATAAATGAAAACTCGCCGACTGGCGCGTCCCTTAGGTCGAAGACAGAGGAGTAGTTGAATTTATGCGTGCGAAGCTGAGATGAAAATCTGGTAAAATTTATATTTTCCTATTAGTCAAGTAAATCACAGGGCTTTTCCCTGTCCCAAACAGAGGTGCAGGTATGAAACAATTTATTTACGCAGACAAGTTTTTCCTTGAGGAGCAAGTTGCCGGTCCCGGTTATCTCGAAATTATCGACGGGAAATTTTCCGTCTTTCACGAAACGCTCCTCGATGAAGAAGCCAACATCATCGACCATTCCGGGTATTGGATTGCACCCGGCTTGTTTGATACCCACATTCATGGCTTTAAAAACCACGATATCATGGACAATGATGCGGCGGGCCTGGAGGAGATTTCCGAGGGACTACTTTCGTGCGGCGTGACGTCGTTTTTGACGACAACACTTACCGCTTCGACTGAATTGTTGAATGAAGTGGTCGCGACGATTGGTGAAAATTACAAGAAGGTACAGGGTGCCAAAATAAAAGGTATCTTTTTAGAAGGGCCGTTTTTTACCGAAAAACACAAAGGGGCACAGAATACCAACTACTTTTGTGACCCTTCGATTGAAAAGCTTAATACGTGGCAGAAACAATCGAATCATTTTATCAAAAAAATTGCACTTGCCCCTGAGCGGAACGGAGCCGCTGTCTTTATTGAGCATGCCGTGAACGACGGGGTTTCTGTTGCGCTGGCTCACAGTGACGCAACGTACGACCAGGCGAAGCAGGCTGTGGATCATGGCGCATCAATTTTTGTTCATACGTTCAATGGCATGAGCGGGCTTCACCACCGCGACCCGGGGATGGCGGGCGCCGCGATGAATCTCCCGAACGTGTTCGCCGAGATTATTTGTGACGGGCACCATGTTCATCCAGCGGCGGCGAACATTCTCATGAATGCCCGCGGCCATAAGGAAACCGTGATGGTGACCGACTGCATGATGGCTGGCGGCATGCCGGAAGGACGCTATCAACTCGGCGAGTTTCCAGTTGAAGTGAAGGATGGGGCTGCCCGGCTCGAGAGCGGCGGTTTAGCAGGCAGCATTCTGCAATTAATTGATGCTGTCCGCAATGTCGTCGCCTGGGGCATTGCGACCCCGGAAGAAGCGATTTATATGGCCAGCACCGCCCCGGCAAAAAGCATTGGGCTTGAAGGGGAATGCGGCAAGATTGCTGTTGGCCTCGATGCGGATTTCATTGTGATCACACCGGAGCTCGAATTAATCGGTACCTATCTTGACGGTGTTTGCCGTTATCAAGCGGGAAAAGAGGGAGTGCAATGATTTTAGCGGTCACGATGAATCCATCGGTTGACATTTCCTATCCGATTCCGGACTTTAATCTCGATGATGTCAATCGGGTGGACCGGGTCCAGAAAACGGCTGGCGGCAAGGGCCTAAATGTCGCCCGCGTTATCCGGCAAATGGAGGAGAATGTCCTTGCAACAGGTGTACTCGGTGGAATCCTGGGCGACTATATCATCCAGGAGCTGACCAAAAACGAGATAGCGAATAATTTTTTAAAAATAAACCAAGAGTCACGTAACTGTATTGCGATTCTCCATGATGGCAAGCAGACGGAAATTTTGGAGTCAGGTCCCACCTTGACAGAGGACGACGGGACGGCCTTTGTTAAAAAATATCGCGAATTGCTTTCATCCGTATCTATTGTGACGATTTCCGGCAGTTTACCAAAAGGGCTGGCGCCTGATTACTATCGGCAGCTGGTGGAAATCGGCCGGGAGATGGGGATTCCTGTAATTTTAGATGCGTCGGGCGAATCACTGCGGAAGGTATTGGTCCATAAGGTAAAGCCGTTTGCAATCAAACCGAATATCAAGGAGCTGTCCCAGCTTTTGGGCCGGGAAGTGGGGGCTGAAACGGGCACCATGAAGAAGGCCTTGACAGCAGACCTTTTTCAAGGGATAGAAATGATTGTGGTTTCACTCGGAGCTGAAGGTGCGTTTGTGAAACACGGGGAAGATTTCTACCGGGTTACGATTCCGGCGATTGACGTGGTGAACCCTGTCGGCTCCGGAGATGCAACCGTAGCTGGGCTGGCCGTCGCCATGAAACAAAACCGGCCTGTTGCCAATGTCCTAAAAACAGCGATGACGACTGGAATGCTCAATACGATGGAAGCAGGAACAGGCTCGATTAATTATGCGAAATTCAGCCACTATTTTGAGCTGGTGCAGGTTACAAAAATAGATTCATAGAGGTGATTGTCCATGTTAAAATTAACAACTAATAAGCTTGAGGCAATGAAGCGTTTGTCAGATGGAAAAGGAATTATCGGCGCGCTGGCGATTGACCAGCGCGGTTCCTTGAAGAAAATGATTGCAGCAGGGAGCGCAAATCCCGTCGGTGATGAGGGCATCATCCGTTTTAAAGAATTGGTGTCTGAAGAGTTGACACCCTATGCAACTTCGATTCTATTAGATCCGGAATACGGCCTGCCAGCGGCGAAAGTCCGTCATCCAGAAGCCGGCTTATTGGTGGCTTATGAAAAAACAGGGTATGATGCTACAGCGGTCGGCCGCCTGCCTGATTTGCTGCCGGAATGGTCGGTTCGCCGTCTGAAGGAAGCGGGCGCGGATGCGGTTAAGTTTCTTCTCTATTATGATGTGGATGAGGACGCGGCAATCAATGACTATAAACACGTGTACATGGAGCGGGTCGGCTCCGAGTGTGCCGCTGAGGATATTCCATTTTTCCTCGAAATCGTTTCTTACGATGCCAACAATGACGATGTGAAAAGCTTGGAATATGCCAAGGTTAAGCCACACAAGGTGATTGAGGCCATGCGCGAATTCTCCAAGCCGCAATATAAGGTGGACGTGCTGAAGGTGGAAGTGCCGGTTGACATGAACTTTGTCGAGGGGTATGGCCAAGGCGAAATCGCCTACAGCAAGGAAGAAGCTGCGGGGTACTTCAAGGACCAAAGCACGGCAACTGATTTGCCATTTATTTTCTTGAGTGCCGGAGTTAGTGCCGAACTATTCCAGGAAACCTTGAAATTTGCCAAGGAAGCCGATTCCACCTTTAACGGCGTGCTTTGCGGCCGGGCTACCTGGAAAAACGGTGTTGCGCCATTTGCTGAACAAAGCGAGAAAGCCGGACGGAACTGGCTCCAAGACACAGGCAGAAAAAACATCCAAGAACTAAACGAAGTCTTAAAACAAACCGCCAGCTCATGGTTCGAAAAAATATAACCATAACTATGGGGACGGTTCTTGTGGCTCTAAGTTTGGATTACAAAATAACGGTCCGAAATATTTCGGAAAGCTTAGCAAGAATGGTAGACCGAGACGTGGAATCCTGTTCTCTTCATTGTTTTTATTAGTCGCAGTAGTTTTGAATTATATTGTTCCTGAAGAAGAAAAACTATAATGAGATAGTTCTTTATAAAGAGCATTTACATTTTTCGTAGATGCTCTTTTATATTTATATTTATTAAAAATACCATTTTATAATATTATTAAAATGAGGTGGTAATTATATGATAAAGAGTAGAAGTATGTCGAAAAAATTTATAAGCAGCTTTATTTTATTTATAGTTATACCCTTTATTGTCACTAGTGTTGTTGTTAATAAGCTTTATGAAGGAGTTTTGGTTTCTCACTACAATGAAAAGACTCAGCAAAATATGGAACAGCTATCAATGGATATTGAGCTTGAGTTAAGGCGGATATCCCTCAAAGTAGCAAAGGTTTCAAATGAAAATGAACTATTACCCCTAGTAAATAGTTGGTATGAGGAAAAGGATTCTGTTAAAAAGCTTGAAATTTCCACAAAGATAGAATCAAAGCTTGATTATTTATTTGCCTATCAAGGGGAGATAAATTCAATAGTATTTTTTTCAAAGAATGGCAAGATATTTAAGTATAAGGACCCTCTATATAAAAATGATTCTGATGTAAAAGACAGTTCATTGTATAAGGAATCTATAAAAAATAAAGACAAAGTATTTAGTATAAATAATTTTAATAGCTCTGATGATGTAAAGGCTAAAGGAATTGATTTTATAGTTGGAATTAGTCCCGAATACAGTTGGTACAATACAGCTACTGAGTTTATATATTGTGACATTAAAACAGAGGCACTAAATTCTATCTATACAAGATTTACAAATTATTCTGTAGGAAAAATGATTATCGCTGATCCTAAGGGGAAAATTGTAATATCACCGGATAAAAGTTTGCTTGGAAAAAATGTTTCTCAAGTAGAATATCTTAAGGATATTAACAATAAGGACAATAATTTTTATAAAAAAGACACTAAGTATATATCGAAATACTCCTCAGAAAAGTCAGGATGGACTGTTATCAATATAATTGATGATAAAGCACTAACAAAGGATACAACTAACATTATGAAAGTACTATTTGCCATATTTATAGTATTCAATTTGTTTTTTATTTTATATTGTAAAACCTTCTTTAAAGATATTTTAAAGCCAATAAAAGAACTTGTAAAAAAAATGAAAGGTATTAAAGATGGAAGGCTTGATGAAATCACAAATATAAATACTAATTTGGATGAAATTAATGAGCTGGGAAGCAACTATAATAAGATGATTAATGATATTAAGAACCTTATGGTAGAGAGGGATTTGAAGGAAAGAGAACGTTCTAAGGAAGAAATGAAGGTCTTACAAGCTCAAATAAATCCCCACTTCATTTATAATACCTTAAATGTAATTAAATTAATGGCTATGATCTCAAAGGCAGAGAGCATTAGAAAGGTAACAGATTCCTTTATGAAGCTTCTATCTGCAACCTTTAGAAGTGAATCCACCTTTATTACTGTAAGAGAAGAATTGGAATATCTTGATAGTTATGCAGATATAATGAAGGTTCGGTTTGGAGATGATTTCAATTTAGTGGTTAAGGTGGAGGAAGAAGTAAGAAATCTTTATATTATAAAATTGATATTACAGCCAATAGTTGAGAATGCAATCGTTCATGGAATTAATGAAATTGATGGAGAAAAAAATATCATTATAGCTGGATATGTGTCAGAGGGAAATCTTATCTTTGAAGTTGAAGACAATGGTAGAGGGATCACAGAAGAAGAAGTTGAAAGTATTTTTACAAGTAAAGAAAAAAGCAACACAGGCTTTAATCATATTGGAATAAAAAATATTGAAAGCAGGATAAGACTGAATTGTGGACAAGGGTATGGAATAAAAATAGAAAGTGAAAAGAATAAATTCACAAAAGTAAAACTTATACTTCCTATACTAATGAAAAAGGAGAGCTAAGTATGTATAAAATGCTTTTAGTTGAAGATGAGCCTATTGTAAGACTTGCTTTAAAGTCCTTAATTGATTGGAATAATTATGGTTTCGATGAGGTTTTAGAGGCATCTAATGGAAATAAAGCTTTAGAGATAATTAAAGCTAGAGGGGATATTGATATAGTAATAACAGACATTAATATGCCTGTTATGAATGGCATTGAGCTTATTGAGGAAAGTAGACGGCTTGGCATTAATACAGAGTTTTTAGTGTTAAGTGCTTATGATGATTATTCACTTGTAAGAAGTGCCTTTAAGCTCGGAATAAATGATTATATTTTAAAAACAGAAATGGAACCGGATAAAATTCTTAAAATGGTTATGGCTGCTTTAGAGGACAAAAAAAGAAAAAAGGGTAGTAAAAATCATAGTGTTAATAGAAATGACCTAGTTAGGAAATTAATTGCTGGAGATTTTAATGAGAAGGATTTGGAAAATAGTGCACTAAGATTAAAAGGAGAAAATTATATTTGCTGTTCTCTACTTATTGACGGTTTTATGATAGTTAAGAAAAGGTATGAGGATAATGATCTTAAGGAACTTATGAGTTCTGTAACAAATGCTGTTATTCAACTGTTTGAAGTAGTAAATATGGGAGAAATTCTACCAATGTCTCCAGAAGAATATGGGATTATTTTAGCCTTCGACAATTCATATGTTAACTGTTTAAAGGAAAAACTTTCAGATATTTTAAATAAAATAAGAAATGCTCTTTTAAATTTCTTAAATATTGAAGTAACTATTGGTATAAGTGAGGTTAGCAGAGATATTACAAAGATAAGCTCACTAATTGATGAAGCACAGAAAAATGCTAGATTTAGATTTATTTATGGCAAGGGAAAAAATATTTATCCTGAGAATGTAGAAGAGTTTAATATGATAAGGAAAAATAAGAATAACAATATAACTCAACAAATATTTAAAGAAATGAGTAAGGACAATGGGCTTTTAGAAGCGTTGGATAGGTTAGATGAAGAAAAGTGTTTGGAAGAGATGAAAAGGGTTTTTCAGTTGAATGAACTATCTGGAGCAAGTGAAATTGAAAGCTTTTATATTTATTATTTAGAGATAGTATTAATGGTAATTCACTACATAATTAAGGATGAAGAAGTTAATCTTGAAGCTATTATTGGGGAAGATTTGGATTTTTATAGCGAAGTAAGAAAATTTGAAACTAAATTAGAAATTGAGGAATGGATACTAATGCTTCTAACAAGAGGTATTAATTCTTTAAGAAAAATAAACCAGAGGGAGAATGCGGCAATTAAAAAGGCAAAGGATTTTATTCATAAGAATTATGGTGATAGAGTTACCCTAGATCTAGTAAGTAAATCTATAGGCTTTAGTAAGGCATATTTCAGTAAAATATTCACAGAAGAAACAGGGTATAACTTTACTACATATTTAACTAATACAAGGATAGAAAAGGCCAAGGAGTTTTTAGCTAGAACTGATATGAAGATATATGAGATATGTGATAAAATCGGTTATCCTAACATTGAACATTTCAGCAGAACCTTTAAAAAACTTGTAGGCATTAGCCCTATGCAGTATAAAAATGACAGAATGAGGGGTGTTCCAAGTGAAAGGAGGAAAAATGATGAAAGGATTATTTAACTTAGATGGACCATTGTACAAGTTTTGTGTATTAGTTTATGAAACCTTTATGTTGAATTTATTATGGTTTATAGGAAGCTTGCCAATAGTGACAATTGGGGTTTCCACTTCTGCACTATATTATGTTTATGGAAAAAAGGTAAGAGATGATAGCTATTACATATATAGTGATTTTATTAAGGGATACAAAGAAAATTTTAAGCAAGCTTTACCTATAGGAGCAGTTATAACAATAATTTTATCTTTCAGTATTTATAACATATTTAAATTGAATAAAATGGGCAGTGCTTATCTATGGCTTCAGGGCTTTCAACTATTTATTATATTTCAAATACTACTTATAAATGTTTTTATATTCCCTTTAATAGCAAGGGTTAATATGAAGCTTATTGATATAATTAAGAATTCACTTATATTAGCTTATAAACACATAGTTATAAGTGCTGCCTCTGTGGCACTCCTTATAGCACTAATATTATTTACCATATATAAGCTTTCCTTTGGATTATTTTTCGTTAGCTTTTATGCTCTTGTTTCCACCTATTTTATTGAGAAGGTACTTAAAAGATATATTAAAATCTAAACCTAGTAATAAAAAAGACCTGTACTTTTGCGAGGGCAATGAAAAACCGCCATTTGTTTGAGTATCGCAGAAACAGCCAAAAGTAACGGCGTTGATTTTTATGAATACACAAATTTTGACGGATCTACCGAGTTACGGCATCCATCAAAACCCTGAAATTTTAGCTCAAAACATGCCCTGGTCAAAAAAGATTCAGGCAGAATGTAGCAAATAAATGAAGTAAGCCGTATATTCGATTGGAAAAATCAGAGTAAACGGCTATTTGTGATGCGTACCTGAAAGGTGCACTTATTTTTATATGGGTTTACCTTTAATCAATTATACTAGTTTAAATCAAGAGGATAATAAAAATCAAAAAAACATTAATATATATCATTCAATAAAATTGTAAAAATATTTAAAGTATAACTATAACATGTGAAGGGGGAAAAAAAGTGCTTAAAAAGAAATTATTTAAAAAATTAGGCTTAGCTTTAGTAGGAGCAACACTACTAAGCTCCGTTATTGTAGGGTGCTCAAATACAAATAACGCATCAACAGCTAGCGATAAAAAGGTAACTCTAAAAATGGCTCTTTGGGGAGACGACGAGTATAAGTATTTTACAGAAACGAATAAGATAGCAGATGCTTATAAAAAGGTGCATCCAAATGTAACTATAGAAGTGGAAAAAATTGCAAAAACCGAATATGATAACACAATGAAGATAAGAAGCACAGCAAATCAGCTGCCAGATGTATTCCCAATTAGACAAGCAAATCTTTCACTCTATGGTGATACTATGGTACCTTTAAATGATTTAAAGGCAACTGCAAACAATATATATGCTAAGGAAACTATGATTAAAGGAAATGTAATAGGGTTACCAGAAGCAGTATTTAATGAATTTGTTTATTACAACAAGGACATTTTCAAAGAATACAATTTAGAAATACCTAAGACTTGGGATGAGTTTATAAAGGTTTGTCAAACAATAAAAGATGGTAAGAAGTATACACCACTTGCATTGGGCTTAAAGGATTCTTGGGTAAATTATCCATTAAATGAATATATGCCAATGCTTGAAGCAGGAGATGGACAATACTACAATAAAATGGCAACACAGGATGCACCTTTTACAAAAGGACAACCATTCTACGATGCATATGCAAAGATTCAAAAATTGTATGATGCTAAGGTTTCTGGAGATGATCCACTTGGCTATGGTTGGGATCAACAAAGAGCAATGTTTGTAGCCGGAAAAGCAGCTATGTTTGCAGCTGGCTCCTGGTATAAGAGTGATTATAACCAAAATGGAGGTAAGGATGAGAATTTAGGAGTTTTCTTATTACCAACAAGGAATACTACCAGCGATCCATTCTACACTACTGCAATGACTGAATTCTTCTGGGGAGTTCCTAAATCTAGTAAAAATCAAAAGGAAGCAAAAGAATTCCTTGAATGGTTCTTTGGTGATTATTATACTCAGCTTGCTACTGCTATTAATATAAAGCCTACAATTAAGGGTGTAAGCTATAATGATAAATTCTTTACTCAAGCCTTTGATGGTGTTGATGCTAAGTCAGTAACTGTTTTCTATGATGATAAATATAACAAGGTTAAGAATGCCATGAAATTTGACGTTAATGGCACTGGTCAACAGATGATGGCAGGTAAAACTAGTTTAGATTCTATAATGAATGATTTAAATAAACAATGGAAAAAAGCAAGAGATAATTAAAAAGTAAAATAATTAAATAAAAGAAGAATAAAGTGCCTTTAGCTGCTTTATTCTTCTTTTACTTTGCAGGCTAGGAGGCGGATTATGTTTAAAAATAATGTAAAGATGCAGAAGAACGTAGTGTTAGTTACATTTTTAATAATTCCCACTATTTTAATAAGTTTATTTATGATATACCCATTAATAAGGCTAGTAGCATTAAGCTTTACAAGCTGGGATGGACTGAGTCTTACAAAAGACTTTGTGGGATTAAAAAATTTCAAGAAAATAATATTTGATTCACCGGAGGTATGGTTATCGCTAAAAAATAACGGTATATATTTTGTGGGGCATTTGCTTTTTATACCTATTGAATTATTTTTAGCATATTTATTAGACAACAGAGTGAGATACAGTAAGATGTTCAAAACTATTACATTTTTACCTTATATGATTAACACAGTTGCAGTTGCATGTATGTTTATCTTTCTTTATAGCTCACAAGATGGAGTGTTAAATAGTATGCTGCAGTTTTTTCATATGGATAAAATAGGATGGCTTAGCGACCCGAACATTGTTAATTATTCTCTTACTGGAGTTTCTCTATGGAAATTTTCTGGTATCCATATAATACTTTTTTTAGCGGCATTTCAATCCCTTCCAACGGACATGATTGAAGCATCTATAATTGATGGAGCAAGCACCTTTAAACAGTTTTATCACATTGTATTACCAAATATAAAGCCTGTTGTTGAAATAGTATTATTTTTGAACGTGAGAGGCGCCTTGCAGATATTTGATATTCCTTATGTTATGACTAGCGGTGGTCCAAATCATGCTAGCGAAACTTTTACAGTACAAACAATAAATACAGCCTTTCAATATCAAAATTTTGGATTAGCCTGTGCAATGGCAATTGTATTGATGATAATAATAATAATTATCTCCATTATTCAAAAAAAATTATTTAACTTAAAGGGGTGAGAAAATGGAAGCTAACATAGAAATAAAAAAGGAAACCACTATTAATATTACAAGGAGATCTGGCAGTGGAGGTGGAGTACTAAAAATACTTCTATTTATATTTATAGCAGCTATAGTAATTTTGCCAATACTAATTACAGTTTTTGCATCATTTAAAAGCTTACCTCAGATTGGTTCAGAATCAGCACTTAAACCACCTACTAGTCTTAATTTTGAAAATTATAAAGAGGTTCTTAAAAGTACAAATGTGTTTGTTGCATTTAAAAATTCCACGATATTGGTTGTAGCTTCAGTTGTTATAAATTCTTTACTTAGCACTATGGTTGCATATTGTTTAACTAGATTTGATTTCAAGTTAAAAAAAGCATATTTTGCTATATTCCTAGTTGGATTAATAATACCAGGTATTGTTACTGAAATATCAAGATTTGGATTAATGACTAATATTGGTGTATATGACACTCTTTTAGCACCTATACTCATATATGCCGGTGCAGATTTAATGCAAATATACATTTATAATCAGTTTTTACAGCAGATACCGGTTTCAGTAGATGAAAGTGCCATGATGGATGGAGCATCATATTTTACAATTTACTGGCGAATCATTTTTCCTATGGTGATTCCTGCAACAGCTACTTTAGGCATACTTAAAGCTGTTGATGTTTTAAATGACATGTATATACCATTTTTATATATGCCGGGAGTCGAGCATAGAACTTTAAGTACTTTACTTTTTAATTGTATTACTGATCCTAGAACTTCTTCTATTCCAAAGCTAAGTGCAGCAGCGGTTATAGTTATGATTCCAACTCTAGTAATCTACTTTATATTCCAGAAATATATTTTTAGTGGAATAGCAGCAGGTGCTGTGAAGGAATAGTGTGTTGTAGTGAAAATCCAGTGTTCCGAGTAAAAGGAGGAAAAGGCAGTGATAGAAGATTTAAGAAAAGGTAGATTTACTTTACCGGCGGAAACAGGAATTGATAATGAGGTAAAGAGAATTATAGAAAAATGGGGAGCAGATGCCATTAGAAATAGTGATGGTACTATACTATCCAAGGAATTAATGGATATGGCAGTTAAGGTATACACAACCTATTTAACTGTTAGAAATGATCAACAGTGGGCCTATTCCCATAGAAATCAACTGCAAATGCAGTATTTAATGTCTAAGCATAATACCGCTGCAAACGTGGTATTAGAAATAGACCTTTTAGATGGATACTTTAATAAACAATTTGAAATAGATAAGGACCATGATATTAAAAGATATTGGGAGGTTATAGATAGAACTAGTGGCGAGTTGTTAGACGTGAACCAATGGGAGTTTGATTGCGACACTCAAAAGGTTGTAATCAAAAATGCCAAAAAGTGGCACAGATATACTGTGAGTTTTTTAGCATATCAAGTTTGGGATACAACTCAAATGTATAATCATCTAACAAATAATTGGACTACAGCACCGGAGATGCCTTATGATGCAATCCATGAAGAAACCAGGGAGCATATCTTTAGCTATTTAGATAATTGGCTTAAAGAGAATCCCAGTGTAGATGTTGTTAGATTTACTACATTTTTTTACCACTTCACAATAGCTTATAATGACAAAGCAAAGGAAAAGTTTGTTGATTGGTTTGGATACAGTGCTAGTGTAAGTCCAAAGGCCATGGATGAATTTGAAAAGGTAAAAGGCTACAGGCTGAGAGCAGAGGCTTTCGTTGATGAAGGATATTATAATTCCCCCTTTAGAGTACCTTCTAAGGAATTTTTAGATTGGATTGATTTTGTTCAAGGCTTTGTATCTGAAAATGCTAAAAAATGTGTTGATTTATGTCATAGCTATGGAAAAGAAGCCATGATGTTTTTAGGTGATAACTGGATTGGAACAGAACCTTATGGAGATTATTTTGGAAACATTGGACTAGATTCAGTGGTAGGCTCTGTGGGAAGCGGAGCTACTTTAAGATTGATTTCCGATATTCCTCACGTAAAATATACAGAAGGAAGATTTCTACCATATTTCTTTCCAGATACCTTTTATGAAGGTGGAAACCCAACTAAGGAAGCAGTAGAAAATTGGGTACAAGCAAGGCGTGCAATACTTAGAAAGCCAGTGGAAAGAATGGGTTATGGTGGATACTTGAGTCTTGCGTTAAAGTTTCCAGAGTTTGTAGAGAAGATAGAAGAAATCACTAATGAATTTAGAGAAATCCATTACAAGATGGAAGGAACCAATGCTTATACTGCCAAATTTAAAGTAGCTGTGTTAAATGCGTGGGGAAAGCTTAGAAGCTGGCAGACTAATATGGTGGCACATGCTTTATGGTATAAGAAAATATATTCATATGTAGGGGTAATAGAATGTTTAAGCGGTATGCCAGTTGATGTGGTATTTATGAGCTTTGAAGATATAAAGAAAAAGGGTATACCGGAAGATATAGGTGTAATTATAAATGCTGGTGATGCTGGCACAGCATGGTCAGGAGATAAGTATTGGGTAGATGATGAAGTAACAGGTAAGCTAAGAGAATGGGTACATAATGGAGGCGGTTTCATTGGTATAGGTGAACCAACTGCATATCAGCATCAAGGTAAGTACTTCCAGCTCTCAGATATACTAGGTGTGGATAGAGAAATGGGCTATACATTAAGTTACACTAGACATGATAAGGCTCAAGAGGAGACCCACTTTATATTACAAGATCAAAAGTCAGAGATAGATTTTGGCGAAGGGATGAAGTATGTATATAGGGTTAGCGATAGCACACAGATTCTTTCAATGGATAATGGAGATATAAATCTTGCTGTGAACGAATTTGGCAAGGGTAGAGCAGTGTATATTTCAGGACTTCCTTATACACCAGAAAACGTAAGAATTTTATTAAGAGCTTTATATTGGGCAGCAGCTAAAGAGGAGGAAATGTTCACTTGGTATACTTCAAACAGCAATACTGAGTGTGCAGCATACCTGCAAACAGGCAATGTAGCAATTATAAATAATTCAGATAAAGTACAGGAAACAGAAGTTTACAAGGATAAAAATAGTGCTGTTAAGCTTTCATTAAAACCTTATGAAATAAAATGGATTTGTATGGAGCTATAAGGAGCGATATTTCAATGATTCATGATAAAATTAAAGGTTTTTTTTATGGTGCGGATTATAATCCGGATCAATGGGATGAAGAAGTTTGGAGAGAAGACATAAGACAGATGAAGGTTCATGGAGTGAATGTTGTAACTCTCCCTGTATTTTCATGGGCTAAATTGCAGCCAAGTGAAGAGGAATTTGATTTTTCATGGTTAGATAAAATAGTAAATCTTCTATATGAAAATGGTATTTTCATAAACATGGCTACACCAACTGCAGCGCAGCCAGCTTGGATGAGTAAAAAATATCCGGATATTACAAGAACGGATATATATGGTCGCAAACGTAAACATGGTGGAAGGGTGAACTTTTGTCCAAATAGTCCCAACTATAAGAGATTGTCAAGTACTATAGCTAGAAAAATGGCTGAACATTATAAAAATAACCCAGCAATTGTGTTATGGCATGTTAACAATGAATATGGTGCCTATTGTTACTGTGAAAATTGTAGACAAGCTTTTATACAATGGTTAAAAAATAAATATATAACTTTAGAAAATTTAAATAGATGTTGGTATACAAGCTTTTGGGGTCATACAATATATGACTTTGATGAAATTGAGGTACCATCTGCTTTAACAGAGATTTTACCAGGTGCTTTAGCAGGAAGAGATGGAACTTATTTTCAGCCCATGGCTATAGATTACAAAAGGTTCATGTCAAATAGTTTGTTAGAATGCTTTAATGGAGAAGTGCAGGAAATAAGAAAATATGATAAAGAAACATCTATTACTACTAATATATGGAGTATAAGCCATGAGTTAGACTTATTTAGGTGGGGAGAACAATGTGATGTTGCTTCTTGGGATAGTTATCCGTCAAATAAAGATCATCCAAGTGTAATTGCTTTTAGACATGATGTGATAAGAGGATTAAAAAAAGGCAAACCCTTTTTATTAATGGAGCAAACACCTAGTCAGCAAAATTGGCAAGCCTATAATGCTCAAAAAAGACCAGGGGTAATGAGGCTGTTAAGCTATCAATGTATAGCCCACGGTGCAGATGGAATAATGTTTTTTCAATGGAGGCAATCTCTAGGAGCCTGTGAAAAATTTCATGCTGCTATGGTACCTCATATTGGACATGAAAACACAAGGATTGGAAAAGAACTAAGCAAATTAGGCAAGGAATTACAATACCTTCAGGATAAAATAATTGATTCTAGAACTGAATCAAAGGTAGCAATAATTATGGATTGGGCTAATTGGTGGGGGGTTGAATATTCAAGTGGACCTAGTGTAGATTTAACATATATTGATAGAATAATGAAATATTATAAAGCATTTTATGATTTAAATATACCGTTAGACATTGTAGAACCTACCTCAGATTTATCAAAATATGAAATAGTAATAGCTCCTCTTTTATATATGGTTAGTGATGCATCAATAGAAAATATTAATAAATTTGTGAGTAGGGGCGGTACGTTCATAACAACATTCTTTAGTGGCATTGTTGATGAAAATGATATTGTAAGACTTGGTGGATATCCAGGTGCCTTTAAGGAACTTCTTGGTATATGGGTAGAAGAGGTTGATGCACTATATCCTGATATGAAGAATGGAATAAGGGTAGAAAAGCAGCTGGAGGAAAATGAGAAAACCTTTGAATGTAAATTAATATGCGAAGTAGTCCACAATGAAAATGCAATTGTACTAGGAACCTTTACAGAAGATTACTATAAAGGCTTACCTGCAATAACAGAGAATTCTTATGGAAGTGGAAAGGCCATATATGTGGCATCGGAACCAGAGGACAATTTAATAAAAGTATTAATTGAAAAATATTGCGGAGAAAAGAATATCAAACCTATATTAAAAACTGATGCAGAGGTAGAGATAACTAGAAGAGTGAAGGAAAATAATGAATATATATTTATCTTAAACCACAGCAATATTTTACAAAAGGTATCACTTGGAAAAAACTCATACACTGATTTATTTAATGGAGAGATTTTAGAAAATGAAATAGAAATTGAACCAAAAGATGTATTAATTTTAAAAAACTTGGGTTAGCTACCCGAGTTTTTTTATTCAGAATTAAGTTACCTTTGGTTACTACCTGCTAGATTCCTAAGCTTAGAAGAATTTAAAAATATTTATACTTATTTCTAAATTCTCCAGTTGTCAAATGTATTTGTTTCTAGACACCGATGGGAAAAATAACCGGATTGACAATCAGAACTTTTTTTAATATCCTTTTAAAAATGATATTAACTCAATAAACTTCGTATAACTCCAATAATATGGTTTGGAGGTCTCTACCAGGAACCGAAATTCCTGATTACGAGGAAGATACAGGATTTGTATTTTCTTCGTAATCAGGAATTTTTTTATTTAAAGATAAGAAAGTATAAAATTATTCAACTTTGAGAATTGTCTAGCTCCAGCGCCCTAGCGGCTAGTGTCCTTCGCTCTCCGCCCTACGATAAGTCAAGCACGAATGCGCCTCCGGCTCTTCGTGTTTCCTTTATCTCAGTTGGAGAACTCCA
>CAYNUT010000065.1:0-19733 GCA_964400595.1 uncultured Neobacillus sp.
GCTGTTTTAACCTTTCCTGAAGCTTCTCGAGCATTTTAACAACAATTTCCTTTATTTCCCCCAATGACAACGGCTTAAAGAGAACCGTTTCATCAATCCGATTTAAAAATTCCGGCCGGAAATAGTTCCTTAATTGACTCATAACTTTATCCCTTGCCGAATCGGATATCTCAACCTCATTCTCGCTTCGTTCGAGCAAAAATTGTGATCCTATATTGGAAGTCATTATAATGACAGTATTCTTAAAGTCGACTATTCTTCCCTGCGAGTCTGTGATTCTTCCGTCATCTAATGCCTGCAGCAGTATATTAAAAACTTCTGGATGGGCTTTTTCGATTTCATCCATTAATATTACCGAGTATGGCCTTCTCCTGACTGCCTCCGTCAACTGCCCTCCTTCTTCATATCCTACATATCCCGGGGGAGCACCAATCAGGCGGGATACCGCATGTTTTTCCATATATTCCGACATATCGATGCGAACAATATGTTCTTCACTATCGAATAAAGACTCTGCCAATGCTTTGGCGAGTTCTGTCTTCCCAACTCCTGTGGGCCCTAAGAATAAAAATGAACCTATAGGTCTGTTTGGGTCTTTAATCCCCGCCCTCGCCCTGAGCACAGCATCTGCAACTAAATTAACAGCTTCATTTTGCCCAATGACTCTTTCATGAAGGATAGATTCCAGCCGCAACAATTTTTCTCTTTCGCCTTCGACTAATTTGGAGAGGGGGATTCCTGTCCAGCGCGAGATGATATTGGAAATTTCCTCCCCAGTCACCTCCTCGCGAAGCAGGCGGTCATCTTTTTCTGCTTCCAGCTCCAGGGCACTTAATTCTTTTTCCGCTGCTGGGATTTGACCGTGACGAAGCTCTGCCGCCCGGTTTAAATCATATTTATCCTCTGCCAGCTGCAGTTCGCGGCGAAGTTTCTCAATTTGCTCGCGCTTCTCCTGTAATTTTTGAATGTTTTGCTTTTCCTCAAGCCATTTTGCCTTCATAAAACTGGCTTGTTCCTTTAATTCAGCGAGTTCCTTTAAAAGCGTTTCAAGTCTATGTTTACTAGCCTCATCATTTTCTTTTCTTAATGCTGCTTCTTCAATTTCCAGCTGCATGACACGGCGTGTTACTTCATCTAATTCGGTCGGCATGGAATCAATTTCTGTTCTAATTAAAGCACAGGCTTCATCTACGAGATCAATCGCTTTATCGGGTAAAAACCGGCCAGTAATATAGCGATCAGACAAAGTCGCAGCCGCAACTAATGCATGATCATGAATTTTAACTCCATGATGTACCTCAAAACGTTCCTTTAAGCCCCGTAAAATCGAAATAGTATCCTCTACGTTTGGTTCCTGCACAAGAACCTGCTGGAATCTTCTTTCTAATGCAGGATCCTTTTCAATATATTTTCGGTGCTCATCAAGTGTTGTGGCTCCAATGCAGTGAAGTTCGCCGCGGGCAAGCATAGGCTTTAACATATTACCGGCATCCATGGCCCCGTCGGTTCTTCCTGCCCCGACAATAGTATGGATTTCATCTATAAACAATAAGATTTGTCCTTCGCTTTTTTTAATTTCATTTAATACTGCTTTCAGCCTTTCTTCAAATTCCCCTCTGAATTTTGCCCCCGCTATTAAGGCACTCATATCCAATGCGAAAATCGTTTTATCCTTTAAGCCTTCCGGAACATCCCTTCTGACAATCCGCTGGGCAAGCCCTTCCACAATTGCTGTTTTCCCTACTCCCGGTTCACCAATTAACACCGGATTGTTTTTCGTCTTTCTTGAAAGAATGCGGATCACGTTGCGTATTTCAGTATCCCTGCCAATGACCGGATCCATCTTCCCCGCTTTTACTTCCGCGACGAGATCCCTGCCGTATTTTTTTAAAGCATCATATCCTGCTTCAGGATTTTGCGATGTCACCCTTTGGTTCCCCCTTATTTCCTTGATTGCCTTTAATATATCCTCGGCTGACCGTCCATTAGATTGGACAACTTTTTTAATTTCCGACTCATGGGCATAAACAGCAGCTAAAAGAATATGTTCTACGGATATATAATCGTCAGAAAAGTTAGCAGTAAAATCCTCGGCACCTGCTAATAACTTTTGCAGCTTTGCCGTAATGTAAAGTTTCCCTTGCTCAACCCCGCTTCCCATAACCTGCGGTTTTTTCGCCAATGATTTTAAAAGACTGTCCTTAACATTTTCCGGCGGCAGCCCGGCCCTTTTAAAGATGGCTCCAATGAGGCTATCGTCCTGGTTTAGGAGTGTCAAAAATAAATGGGCTTCATCAATCTCTTGATGATTTTGCTTAATTGCCAAATCCTGTGCTGCCATTAATCCTTTTTGAAGCCGTTCTGTCATTCGATTTAAATCCACAATTCTCACATCCCTTTTGACCATTTTTGACCTATTATTTTTATTATAAAACAATTTTTAATTACTTGTAAAATTTAGAGAAAAAGCCACCCAAATTTGGATGGCTTTTTCTCGCATTATGGTTTTTACGGTTTACGCTGATATGTCCAAATACGCTCATCATTTGATGTCTCAGGAAACCTGTCCCCAGCTTTAAGCTTAATTTTTTTCGGGTTATTCACATTGCTTCCTGTATCTCCCACCTCAATGTAAACACCATTACTAGGTGCTCTTTGGCCTGATCGAAATTGACGATTTTGTCCCATTCATTTCCCTCCTTATCGCCTACATCTATATTATTTCCAATCTTATTCGCACCATTATAGGTATTTCTTTCATTTTCCCACATCAGTCGACAGTATTTCCTAAGAAATATTTGAAATTCACCTGATCTGTGAAAATTATGTGAACTTATTCTACATATATTGATAAATATTCTCGTTAAACAATATAATTATAGTAATATCCTGTGAATTTTATCCTTGACTTATTTCCAAAGATTTGTTCCCACGTAAGCGAAGTTAAATTTCGAACCATTAAGGTGGTAATGAACATGCAGTCAATTAAGGAAATGCCAGTAGCATTGTCCCATCTCTTTGATACGGTTCATCATATTAGGAAGATTAAAAAAGGCACTTTTCTTTTTCAAGAAGGATCACCCGCAGATGAACTTTTCATTATTAAAAGCGGCATCCTGCAAATTGGTAAAATTATCCCTGACGGAAGAGAGCTTACCTTAAGAATGTGCTCCAAAGGAGATTTTATTGGTGAATTGAATTTATTCTCTCCATCACAGAAATATTTTGTCAGTGCACGTGTAGTGGAAAGTGGAGAAGTTGCTGTAATAATGAAAGATGTTCTAGAGGAAAAGCTTTCCCAAAATCTCCCGCTCGCTTTTGAATTAATCAAATGGATGAGCCAGCAGTATCGTAAAATGCAAACAAAATTTCGAGATCTTGTCCTGCATGGAAAAAAAGGCGCCCTTTACTCTACATTAATTCGATTTAGCAATAGCTACGGAATTAAAACCAATAACGGAATTTTAATCGAACTTCCCTTGACGAATCAGGAATTAGCTAATTTCTGCGGGACATCAAGGGAAGTTGTCAATCGTTTGTTGAGTGATCTCAGAAAATCCGGTACCATTTCCATTGATAAAGGTAGCATTACCATTCATGATTTAGAGTATTTAAAGCGGGAAATTGACTGTGAAGATTGTCCTGCTGAAATATGTAAAGTGGACTAAATAGAAAAGCGGAAGTGCCTGTATAGCAAAATACGCTAGCCGCCGGGCGCGAAGCTGGATAAAAAAATCGGTCTAAAACAGACCGACAGATTGTCGAGAAAGGGTATTTTTCTCGGCAATTTTTTATTCAGTCAAAATCTAAATACCAAATTTATTGATTGTCCCTGCGAATGGGCCTGTTGATTTCCCGCTCCGGGCACTCGCTTTCCGCGGGGAGGCAATTCAACCTAAAGTATTGCAACACACTTTTTCTAACCTTGCCAAGTGTGTTACAATCTTTTTTATATTTTGTCAGGCTGCATTTTCACGGGACATAAATCCACATTCAGGATCCGTTGTACTAACTCAAATATCTTTAGTCTCCTTCACTTCCTCCCTTTCTTTTAACGTTTTTTTGATTAATTCTATCCTCTTCTACATCCTTGTTTTGGGCCATCAAAATATTCCCGAGAAATAAAACACGTCCGCCACCATCTTTTGATTCATTGCTAGAAGAACCATTTCATCAAAAATCTCCTGAAAAATATTTGTATCCTTAAAACGGTGTTGACGATTCCAACTAATAGTGATGAAGTACTGGGCCCTTGAATTTCAGACCTAAAAACCAGCGGTAGGCGACGTTTGTTCTAACTTCCCTTTCTAATTAACGTTCAGAACGAATGCTGTAAATATTACCAATAAACATCATCTTAAAAAGAATAAGAGGATCAGTAGGACGTCCATCATCATTGCTGTAAAAAGGACGGACTGTTTCAAGAAGAAACGAAAAATCAATATATTTATCAATCGAACGAAGAAGGTGATCGTCAGGGATCAATTCATCGATAGATACAAATTCATATTCTCTTTTGGAGGAATCTCTTGGTTTAAACATACATTTCACCACTTATTTTTATAATTTATTAGTTGAGTTGAAGGTTTTTATTAAAAGCACTCTGTTGATTGGCGCGGAAGGCACGAAGACTCCTGCTGGAAGACGGGGCATGGGAGACCCCGCAGGAGCTTTAGCGCCGAGGAGGCTCCCCGTCACGCCCGCGGAAAGCGAAGTGCCTGGAGCGCCAATCAACAGACCTGTTTAAAAGCCTATACACAAATAATATTATTCCAAATTAACGCGGTGAATTATTGAAGTAAACAAAGAAAATAAGAGGCTGCCGAGAGTTATTCGACAGCCTGTCAGTCTATAAACAGACCGATTTTTTTATGTTAACATGACGATTTGAATGCTTGAAATCATAAAAAAAATGGCGGAATTGACAATTTCATAAATTCCGATTTGTTTTGGCGACAGCTTTTTACCGTAAAAAGTAATCGCTCTGACAAGACTTGGAATAAAAGCAGCAGCAACAATCCAATAACCAAAAAATAACCATGTTGCTGTTAATATAATATGGTAAATCCATGAAAGCCATTTAAATGAAGTACTCTTCTTTTCCCTGATCATCGTCTTTACATAAAATGTACAGCCTGTAAAAAATAAAATGGATGATAAAAAGGTAAATATCATCGTATTAACTGTTATCGTTCCGATTCCTACATAACTGCTTGCAAGGCCGGCAACAGAAAAAGCACAAATCGCGCTGAAATCATTTAAAAATGCCCGGTCTTGATTGCTGAAAGAAAAGTAAGCATTAATGATAAAAAACGGAATCATCAATAGACCAAAATAAATAAATGATGATCTGTCAAATAGAGGAATCAGCAAAAGCACAATGGCGGGCACCATATAGATAAGTGTCCATTTCGTATAATACGAAATTTTTTTCTTTTTAAATAACAGGAGCATTGGATATGTTCCTAAATACAAAAAGAGCCAGCCAATGAAAAACGGAATATGCTGCCATTTGAAGCCGCCGCTTATCACACCCAGCCAAAAGGGGATGATCAGCATTGCCCAAGCACCATGCTGCTTCGGTAAAAATAATTTCATCACTTATCACTCCTTTTTCCTGCTTACCTTTACTATAGATCAGGAAAACGGCAAAATAAGTGAACCACATCACAAAAAACAAAAGAAGGTTTTCACCTTCTTAAAATTGTCAAACATTATTTATTATCGGGAATATTTCTTATAAATTCTGCACACCAGTCAATCAAATGATCTCCATGAATATAAAAGCTGGGGATGCCCTTTTGGACCGTCAGGGTTTCCGCCATTTCTTCTTTCCAGAAACCTATTCCCGCTACATTTGTCACCCTGCTTAAAAGGGCAGCATCTTTTTCATCCCGCAGCAGCAAAAGTTTCGGATAGCTCTTCTGTTTATGTCCCTCAATTAAAATAACATCAGGGCTAAAAAAAGTCATTAGCTTAATTTGATCCTCCAAACTAAATTCATGCCTTTCAGCCATCAATATTATACTGCCATCACCTTCAACCAGGGACGCACAGGCACCAGCCGAAAGATGCTTAGTTGAGTCCTTTTGCATCTGGGCATTAGGCCTGCCGCCGTGGCCATGATGCTTAATAGCAGCAGTTTTTAATCCCTGTTCCAGCAGCTTCCCGATCAGCTTTTGGGTGATGGTTGTCTTCCCGCTATTTTGGTAGCCGACAATCTGGAAAATAACCGGCTTTACCAAGGCCACTCACTGCCGGTTTGATCTTCTAACAAGAGCACATCCACTTCGGTTCTTGCGGTAAAACCCCTTGTTCCACCCGGGAGAATCATCAATGAATTGGCACCGGCAAGGCTCATGATAATATTTGATTTATCTAAACCGCTTGGTGTTGCCTTTAGTCTGCCATCTTCAATATAGGCTGAACTGCGGACGAATCTTGTAAATGGATTTGCCTTTGGAAAATCAGCCTCTAAAACCGCTTTTTCCTTTCGTAAATGCGGTTTTTCGGAGAATAGCAGCTTTCGGATTACCGGACGGGCAAATAGCTCGAAGCCGACATAGCAAGCGGACGGATTCCCAGAAAGTCCAAAAAGAATTTTTTCGTTATAGCGTGCCACTGTCGTTACACTTCCCGGCCTCATCGAAACTTTATTAAAGAAAACCTCGGCACCTAATTTCTCATAAATTTCAGGAAGATAATCAAAGTCGCCAACAGATACACCGCCTGTTGTAATAAGCATATCTACCTCTTTTAAGGCATTTTTCACTGCTTCAAAACAGGTATCAAACTCATCAGGGAGCTTCCCGAAAAAATGAACGATTCCTCCCGCCCTTTCGATTTGCGCGGCAATCATATGGGAATTACTGTTGCGAATTTTCCCCGCTGTTAAAGGTTCATCCACTTCAAGCAGCTCCGTCCCGGTAGCAAACAAACCAACCAGAGGTTTTTTAGCGGCTGGGACCCGCTTGTACCCAAAGGTTGCAAGCATTGCTTGGATTCCTGGATTGATTAATGTCCCTTTTTTGACAAGGATTTCCCCTTCCTTAGCATCCTCGCCCCGGTGGGAAACATTTTCCCCCTTTTTAAAGCTCCGCTTAATTGACATATACGGCATGCCATCTTTATCGTACGTTTTAGCTACTTCAAACATGACGACGGCATCAGTTCCTTCTGGCATCATCGCACCTGTCATGATTCTAACTGCCTGGTTTTGTCCCACCAGTTTAGAGGAGACCATTCCTGCCCCAATATGGTCCACCACCTCAAATTCGACCGGGTTGGTTTGTGAGGCTGCAGCTGTATCCAATGACCTGACAGCAAAACCATCATACGGGGCCCTGTTAAAATGCGGTACATCACAGGTTGCGATTAAGTCGTCCGCCAGAAAACGGCCATAGCTCTCTTCAATGTCAACGTATTCCGCTTCACCATGAAATGAATACTCCATAATTTTTTGAACTGCTTTAGCAATTGGAATTGGTTTTCTTCTTTCAAACAATTTAATCGGCTCCTATCTAAACAACGCTAAAAACTATATTCATTATAAGCCTACAAAAAACCGGCTGATATATCAATGTCACAATTATGAATGATTTATATAAAAAATCATCAGGGAGGTGTGACACAGGTCACCTTGCTGTCATGTAATTTTCGCTATGATTATGTTAGAAATAAGGGCCTTTAAAAAAAGAAGGAGGATTTATGTGATGATATTCCCATTTACACCCAATTCATTAGTAAAAGATATTGTAAACGAATTACCCAAAACAAGTGATGTTTTCAAACGCAACCGCATCGACTTTTGCTGTGGCGGCAATATTCCGCTTGCTGAAGCAGCTGCTCAAAATAAACTGGATATAGACGCTCTATTGGAAGAATTAAAGGTTGTTTATGAAAAAAATAAAAATGCTGAAAGAGATATCGAGGTTTGGACTGATTCTGACTCAAATACCATTATTGAACATGTTATGACGAACTACCATCAAGCAACCGAAGAAGAATTGACCATGCTGAGCCCGTATGTCACAAAGGTATCACGTGTACACGGAGATAACCATCCCGAACTTTTAAAGGTTTATGAACTTTTTTATGACTTAAAAAAAGAACTAATGGAGCATATGGCTAAAGAAGAAGAAGTCGTTTTTCCATTACTTAGACAGCTTGTTGACGGCACAATTGAAAACCGTGAAGATGCTATCAACATGATTATCGAGCTTGAGAAAGAACACGACCACGCCGGCGCTATTTTAAAAGAATTGCGTGAAATTACGTCAGGCTTCACTCCGCCGCCCGATGCATGCGGGACATACCGCTTAGTTTACAAACGTTTAGAAGAACTTGAGGGATTAACCTTCATGCATGTGCACCTTGAAAATAATATTCTTTTTCCAAGATATTTGGCATAAAGATTAGCCTGCTCCAATTGAGCAGGCTTTTATTTTTCAAAAAGAAGAACTCTCTTTGCGAATAAAGAGAGTTTTTGTGTTATCCACCTATATAGGACATTTCAATTTTTTTTCGGTTTTTGTTCGTCTCAGCTGTTCTTTCATCAGAATACCTGTCGACACGGCCATTCCAAATAGAGGTAATCCGCTGGGCGATTTCTAAATCAGTCGCTCCATTTCTCATAAAATTCCGGATATCATGACCATTGCCATTAAATAAGCAGGTGAAAATCTGACCATTTGCAGATAGTCTGGAACGGGTACAGCTTGAACAGAATGATTCCGAAACAGATGTGATAAACCCGACATTAACATTTTGATCCTTATAGCGATAAAGCTTTGCCACTTCCCCAAAATAAGCTGGGTCAACAGGTTCAAGCTCATAGTGGTCTTTTAACATATGATAAATGTGCTTCTTGGTAATTACATCATCCATCTTCCAGCCGTTTGTGGAACCGACATCCATAAACTCAATATAGCGCAGCTCAATGCCGTGGTTTTTGCAATATTCCGCCATTGGAATAATTTCACTGTCATTTAGGCCCCTTTTTACGACCATATTTAGCTTAACACCAAGTCCAGCCTCTTTCGCCGCTTTAATCCCTTCAAGAACTGGACCTGTGCCAATTCCCCTGCCGTTTATTTTTCCAAACAGGTCATCATCGAGGCTGTCTAAGCTGATATTGACCCGTTTAAGGCCTGCATCTTTAAGCCTTTTCGCCAGTTTTGGAAGCAGGACACCATTGGTTGTCAGGCCAAGATCGCTCAGTCCCTCAATGCTTGACAGCTTTTCAACAAGAACAGGTATATCTCTCCTTAAGAGAGGCTCGCCGCCTGTAAGACGAATTTTTTCAACACCTAATTGAACAAATACTTTGGCAAGCCGTTCGATTTCCTCATAGGAAAGCAGGGCACTCCTTGGAAGAAATTCAAAATCAGGGCCGAACTGATCTGCAGGCATACAGTATTGGCAGCGAAAATTACAGCGGTCAATCACTGAGATTCTTAAGTCTCTTAGAGGTCTATTCAGTTTATCTTTAATAATGGTTTTTTCCATTTAACTCAACTCCATTATTTTAAGGAACCTAGTATTACCATTAGTGTAACAGTTTTACAAGCATATGACTGTTACTTTATTCACTATTACAATACTTTTTAAATATTTACTATCATCTTACCAGATGTTGCATAATGAATAAATAATTGTTTATGGAAATAAAAAGTCACAGTTTTCACTATATTGTCATTGTTTATTACTTTCTATTGGGTAGTCCTACGATAAAATATTACTAAAAGACTGGTTCAAAAAAATGAATTAGGGGTGAAGCCAATGACTGCTACAATGAAGCCGACTCATTCCATTGAAATAAAGGAATTACTTAAATTCGCTGACCGGAGATTCAAAAGTGTAAGAGGAAGCTTTTTGTTTCAAGAAGGTATGGTAGCAGAAGAACTCTATATAGTAATTTCCGGAAAAATCCAAATAAGTAAAATCACAACTGATGGCCGTGAACTTTCCTTAAGAATATGCGGAGCCAATGATATATGCGGGGAATTAACCCTATTTACTGACACCCCAAAATATTTGCTTAGTGCCCTGGTCCTTGAAGAAGGGGAAATTGCTGCGATTAAAAAGGATGTCATTGAGAGTGAGATTTTTCAAAACAGCAAACTCGCATTTGAGTTTTTGAAATGGATGAGTGACCATTTTCGGAAAACCCAGACCAAATTCCGTGATCTTGTCCTTAACGGCAAACGTGGAGCTCTTTTTTCAACACTAATCCGCATGTCGAATAGCTACGGTATTCAAAAGGGTAATGAGATTTTAATTGACCTTCCGTTAACGAACCAGGAACTTGCAAATTTCTGCGGGACATCCCGCGAAAGCACAAACCGTATTTTGAGCGAATTAAAGAAAGATAACATCATTTCTGTTAAAAAAGGGAAAATTTCGATTTTGGATTTGCAATATTTAAAAGATGAAATTGGCTGCGAAAACTGTTCTGCCGTGTTCTGCAGCATTGAATAGGGATGGGAAACCATCCTTTTTATTTTGGATAATGCTGCCTCATGAAGCATGAGGCAGCATTGATTCTTCTACTTTACTGTGCCTGCTTTCCTCTTAATGCTTTAGGAATATAGACGCAGAACGGTTCACTTTCTAAGTAATCTCCTGTCATGGCATATGCGCGTGATCTGGAGCCACCGCATACATATCGGAATTCACAGACACCGCATTTCCCTTTAAATTCATCAGGGTTTCTTAATGCCTTAAAGATTGGGGACTCACGGTAAATTTCTGCCAATGATGTTTCACGGACATTTCCGGCTTTCACTGGTAAAAGACCGCTTGGATATACATCGCCAATATGTGAAATAAACACAAAGCCATTGCCGTCATTAACCCCTTTTGGTGCACGGCCTAAGCCGTCAATGGATCCCGTTAAGCCCTTTTCAGTCAGGGCATTTAAATAATCAATTTCATCAGTTTGTGCCTTTGCTTCACGCATCTTTTGCTGAATAACAACACGGCGGTAATGCATTGCTTCTGTTGTTTTAATGTCAAATGGAACACGTTTACTGAGGTCATATAACCATCTAAGCACCTTTTCATGCTCAACAGGTGAAATCATATCGGAGACCTGTCCTCTTCCGGTTGGGACAAGGAAAAAGACACTCCAAAGAACACAGTTCAATTCTTCAACCATTTTGGCCATTTCATCAAGATATTCATAATTGTATCTGGATATGACCGTATTGATTTGAATCGGAATTTCCAGCTCATGCAGATATTTAATCCGTTCCATTGTTAGGTCAAAGGATCCGGCTGTTCCGCGGAAATGATCATGAATTTCTGCTATTGGACCGTCAATACTGAATGCCCAGCGGGAAAGTCCCACTTCCTTCGCCTTTACAATCGCTTCTTTTGTTACATTTGGCGTAGCACTTGGAGTCATTGACACCCGTACACCTTTTTCCACGGCATATTTGGCAATATCAAAAATATCATCTCTCATCAACGGGTCTCCGCCAGTAAATACGAGGATAGGGTTATTCATATCATATATTTGATCTATTAAATTTTTTCCTTCTTTCAATGTCAATTCGCGCGGGTCTCTTGTATACTGTGCATCAGCACGGCAGTGCAGACACTTTAATTGGCAGGCACGGGTCAGTTCCCAAATCACAATAAACGGATCTTTATTAAAATCTCGGCTAAAAGCCATATGAAACGCCTCCTGAAACAGATATTTCAAATCAAATAGCCTTTATTACCTCGTATTATAAAGCTGTTCATAGGGTAAAAAAGTGAACTATCTCACAGCCTGGGATCTTTATATGTCTGTTTTGTGAAGTAAAAAAATGAAAAACAGCAGAATATTCTGCTGTTTTAAGAAATGGTTATGACCTCATATTTTGTTGCCAGATCAATGAAATCAGCCATTCCGCTTATTTTTCCTGCGGTAAGTTTATCACTTATCTCATAATGATCAGCGCAAGTTTTACATGCTAAAATGGCAGTGCCTTTTTCCTCTAATTCTTTTAAATGTACTGAAACAAACGATTCTTCCGTAAGTGTCAAAACACCACTGTTCATGCAAAAAACAGCTGCCGGAAGTTCTTCCTTTTGTTTTAACACAGTAAAAAAGGTTTCGAGAATATTTTCACCAAGGACATGATCTCCTTTGCCAAGCTGATTAGAACTGACTAATATCACTTTATTATTCATCGTCAACCTCCTTTACCGAATTCCTAAGGCTATTTTGGCATAACGGGACATCATATCTTTATTCCATGGCGGATTCCAGACGATATTTACATCTACGTCCTTGATTTCCGGGATATCGGCTAAGGCACGCTTAACTTGGTCAACAATCGTACCCGCAAGAGGACAGCCCATAGCCGTCAGCGTCATCGTTACGGTTACTTTCCCTTCCTCATCCATATCCAGATTATAAACTAATCCTAAGTTAACAATATCTACTCCCAGTTCAGGGTCAATAACGAGTTCCAAGGCACCCATCATATTTTCTTTTAATTCTTCATTCATTGCAGGTTCCCTCCTAAGTTTCTTTGCCTAATGTTATTATAGGCAAATGTATGTCAAAAGCTTTTTCCATACACAAGTATAAAGATTTTTAACAAAGCTTGGTGTGAATTTTTTTACAGCTGTTAGATAAAATTGATAACATAGTACATATGGCAATGAATTTTTATTAAAATACCTGGATTTAGTGTATCATGAAGATAAAATTTTTCCTAAGGTAAAGCCTTTGCAAAAAATTAAACATAAGAAGGGGACAATATGACAGAGAGACACTTAATCGCCTTAGATTTAGATGGAACATTATTAAAAGATGATAAAACCATATCCGAAAAAACAAAGGTTATTCTGCGAAAGGCTAGAGAACAGGGGCATATCGTGATGATTGCAACCGGCAGGCCGTACCGTTCAAGTGAAATGTATTACCGGGAGCTCGACCTCGATACACCGATTGTCAATTTTAACGGGGCATTTATTCACCATCCACGCCAGTCCAGCTGGGGATTTTATCATGAGCCGCTTGATGTCAAAGTGGCAAAGGATATCGTAGAAACATGCCGAAGTTTTCATTTTCACAATATCATTGCAGAGGTAATCGATGATGTTTATTTTCATTATCATGACCAAAAGCTTTTAGACATTTTCAGTTTTGGAAATCCGAAAATTACCACTGGGGATTTGGCTGATTTTTTAAACGATTCCCCAACAAGCATGCTGATCCATACGGAGGAAGATCAATTAAAAGTGATTCGTGATCATTTATCCGAGGTTCATGCCGAAGTCATTGACCATAGGAGCTGGGCAGCGCCTTGGCATGTGATTGAAATTATTAAAAGCGGCCTAAATAAAGCAGTTGGTGTAAAGAAGGCCGCGGATTATTACGGCATACCATCAGAGCGGGTGATTGCTTTCGGTGACGAGGATAATGATTTGGAAATGCTGGAATATGCCGGTTACGGTGTGGCAATGGGGAATGCGATTGATCAAGTGAAAAATATCGCAAATGAAGAAACACTGACGAATGAGGAAGATGGTGTCGGCAAATTTTTGACAGATTTGTTAAAACTAAAATAATCCCTCTATCCGCCATTGATTTCCTACAGAATCATAGGGAGAATCTGGGCATACTACTTTTGAGGCAGCACTGCTGTTTCAAATAGAGCCTTGAGCATATTGGAGGGATTCGAATGGGTAGATCGAACAAATCAAAACGCTTTGTCCAGCAAGGAAAGGATTCTGTCAACAAGCATGCTGAACGGATTCCTTATCACATGACCTATGCTGAAGCGGAAGCTCAGAAAATGGCCAATGTGCATGAATCCTCGCTTGGAGGAATTTAACAATGAGCAACCAATTATTTCAGGAAGCACGAAGATTTGTTGAGATGGCCAAGTCTGCCGATGCGAATGACCGAGAGTTCATTGTTGAAAAAGCAAAGAACGCCCTAAGCTCGGCTTTTGCAAATTCGACAATTGCAGAGCAAAAGCAGCTCCAAGAGATGCAGCAAGAGCTTGAACAAATAACGTAAATAGAAAAGCGGGGGTACCTTGCCGGGATACCTCCGCTTTTTTAGTTATAATTAAATCTCTCCAATACTAAAGGGTACAAATGAATTATATCTCCTCCACTGTTTCGCTCATAAAGATTCAGCATCAATGTGCCATTTACCGGCAGCTTCTTTTCAGGTAAATGAATATCCAGCTTAAATGGCTCCCACTCCTGATTTCCTCCCTTTAGTGCCATATTCCTTTCTTTGATGATTTCCACATGCCCATCCTCAACCGTATAATAAAAACTATCTTGCTTGGTATTCGATTCTCCGGTAACGATATAGGTCCCGTTAGTGCCTGACACCATTAACTTACGGAAGGCAGTGTTTTCCTCTGGAACAAAGAATTTTTGCGTGTCGTTTAGTTTGGCTCGTTTTTTCAGAGAATCGCCATTAAGTCGCACCGGTTTAAGGGTAACATGAACGTTGTACTCTCCTGCCGGCACCCTTTTGCCCTGAAATTGACAATTCCATTTTTCACCATTTATGATGGTTTGCTGCGGCTGAAGCCGGATAGACTGGAATGCCTGTAAAAAATAGCGCCCTTTTGAGTAGTCATACACTTCCCTGCCGGATTGATCCGTTACCGTAATATCATAAATATGAGAAGAGGGGAATTCAAAATTGAGCGGAATCTCTCCCTCATTCCTTAAAAACATGGCAAATTCCACGGCTTCCGGTCCTGCCTGAGGGACAACATAAAATGTATATTTCAATTCTTCCACCCCAATTGCGTCCGTTTTAATCATGAACGAAAAAAATAACAAGTTAATCCATAGAAGTATTCGCATATGTGCCTCCTATTCCCTCTATTCTCTTCGGAAAAATCCATAAACAGCATTTGTCTGAATGATATTGGTGAAGGCTTTGGGGTCGACTTCCTTGATGATTCTTTCCAAATCAAACAACTCATAACGCGTGATAACAATCATCAGCATGTCTTTCGTTTCATTTGAGAAAGCTCCTTTGGCTGGAATCATAGTAATTCCTCTGACGAGTTTGGCATGAATGGCCTTTTTAAGTTCATCCGTTTTTTTCGTAATAATTAATGCTGTAAGCTTGAGATGTCTTGTATGGATGGCATCAATCACTCTTGTTGACGTATATAGTGTAACAAGTGTGTAAAGGGCTTTTTCCCAGCCATAAAGGATACCTGCTGTCCCGATAATAATCCCGTTTAAAATGAACATATACGGTCCAACCGGTTTATCTTTCATTCTCGATAACACCATGGCAATAATATCGAGTCCGCCTGTAGATGCTCCCCACTTTAAGGTTAAACCGACTCCGACAGCCAATATCACTCCCCCAAAAACGGCATTTAGCAAAATATCACGGGAAACTTCCGAAATCGGGATGACGGCTAGAAAAAATGATGATAAGACCACACTTAAAAAACTGTATATCGTAAACGTTTTTCCTACTTTTAACCAACCCAAAACAGCTACCGGGATATTTAATAGCAGCAGCAGAATCCCCATGGATATATGGATTGGTGTGTGGTCGCTTAAAACCTTTGAAAGTAACTGGGCAATACCTGTAAAGCCGCTTGAATAAACATTGGCCGGAATCAAAAACAAATTCATCGCGAGTGCATTTAACAAAGCACCCACAATCACAATCACGATTTTTTTCACTTGCAGCCAAACCACTGATTTAACCACCTTCTATCTAAAATTCCCATTAGATAATTGTATTTTTATAGCGGAACCGATAAACTTAAAGTGAAAAGATTCCATTTTGAAGGCAGGTGAGCTTCATGCAGGTTAAAATACTTGCTGACAGCGCATGCGATTTACCTAAAAGTTTTTACGAAGACAATAACGTGACATTATTCCCATTGAATGTTCATATTAAGGATGAGGAATACGAAGATGTAAAAACAATCGACCCGAAAACTGTTTATGATGCCATCCGCAGCGGAAATGTTCCGAAAACATCACAAGTCTCGCCACTTTTGTTTGAAGAAGTTTTTACTGAAATGGCAGAAAAGAATGAAGATGGGATCTATATTGCTTTTTCCTCTGAACTTTCAGGTACATATTCAACTGCTGTTATGATTCTTGACCAAGTGAAGGAAAAATATCCAAATTTTAATTTAACAGTTGTTGACACCAAATGTGCATCTCTCGGGTTTGGTTTAGTCGTCATGGAAGCGGCAAGGCTTGCATCAAACAATGTCCCGAAAGAAGAAATATTGCAGGATATCCGTTTTAGAAGTGAGCATATGGAGCATCTCTTCACGGTGGAGGATTTAGATTATTTGGCAAAGGGCGGACGTGTTTCAAGGGCTTCAGCCTTTCTAGGCGGGTTGTTAAATATTAAGCCGATATTAAATGTTGAAGACGGGAAGCTTGTCCCAATTGAAAAATTGCGTGGCAAGAAAAAAGTTCTTCGCCGTATAATCGAACTCATGCAGGAACGCGGGGACGGTTTGCAGAGTCAGGTAGTTGGAATCAGCCATGCCGATAATGAAGAAGGCGCATTTGAAATAAAAGCCATGATTGTGGAAGAATTTCATCCAAAAGAAGTCTACATCTCTTCAATCGGTTCCGCCATCGGGGCTCACACTGGAGCAGGAACAATTTCGATATTCTTCCTGAACAAAATGTCTACATAAAAGGAGCGAGGTTGAAAACCTCACTCCTTTTATTATTATTCTGACAGTGCAAATGGGCGCGGGGTCTTAAGCCAATCCGTCAAGAAGGCTAAAAACTGCAGCCATCCCGCGGCAAGACTTATGCCTGTCTCCCCTGTCCAAGTCTCATCCGTTTTTCTTATTTATGATCTGTTTTCTTCGAATATTGATTTTTTCCTGCTTGACGGTTTTTTTCCCGCATCATATTTTTTTCATGGAGAAAGGCATTATTATCCTGTGCTTTTTTATCATTATCCGAAGTACGCGGCATATTTCTTACCCCTTTCAAATTGCTGTCGGTGCCTTAGTTTCTGTCAATTTGAATAAGAGTATTCACTGCTATTCCTTTTTTACGTATGTCCAGGTGCCCTCCTGATATACTCTGCCATCCTTCATCAATTTTCCTAACGCCCGTTTAAAAGCGCCTTTACTCAAACCAAATCGTTCTTGAATATCCTCAGACATACTTTTATCACTATATGGCATTGCACCCTTTCGGCCCATTAGATATTCATAAATCCGCTCCGCATCTACGTCCTGAGATTCCTCTTTTCTTGCCAGCAAGGAAACGTTGATGGTTCCGTCCTCCTTAATATCAATAATCCTTCCTTCCACCTTTTCGCCAAGGCGCGGCTCTTGTTTGCGCTGTGATTCATGAATAAATCCTTTAAAGCCTTCAAGTGTATAAACCCAGCTTCCCACCTTCGCTGTACGGTAAATATGGCCTTGGACATTTTTATTAAAATCTTTCCTCACAGCTTTTGACGATATTGCTTGCATCACTTTGTCATTGGCAAGCTTCGCATATAACAGATAATTACGGTCTGCCCTTAGGGTAATGTAAAGTAAATCACCAGGCTGCGGCCAGACAGAATTATAGACCGGAAGATCATCCCGTCCTAACAAAATATCTTTTTGCAGACCTATATTTAGGAAAACGCCGACTTCCGGATTGACATCTGTGACTTTTACCCATGCATAACGGCCGACAGCAACCTCGGGAATCTTGGTGGAAGCAGTAGTCCTGCCTTGAGAATCAAGATAAAGAAAGACCTCTACATTTGCCCCTTCCTCCAATTCGTGATCTGTTTCATTATGATGCAGTAAGACATCCTCATTCCCATCTGTTAAGAAATAACCGAATGATGCCTTCCGGGCAACGGTTAATGCTGTGGTTTGACCAGCCAATTCTTTTAATGACATATATAACTCACCTTTTCATTCATTGTTAATTTTAATACTGTCCAGCTCCAGCGCCTAGCCCTTCGAGTCATAAGCCAATCCGTCAGAAAGGTTAAAAAGCAACCTTCCCTCCGGCTTGTCTTATGCCTGTCAGGGCTGTTCAAGGCGTTTCCGCTTTTCCTTGTTTGAACTGCTTAATTTTACTATAATGTAGGCATAAAGGGAAACTTTTGCAGAAAAATTGGAGGGTTATGTTATGGCAAAAGATGAATCATTTGATATTGTATCCAAAGTAGATTTTTCCGAAGTCACCAATGCAATAACACAAACGATGAAAGAAATTGGAACCCGTTATGACTTTAAAGGCAGCAAAAGCGAGGTTTCGCTTGATAAAGAAGAACTGGTCCTTGTTTCCGATGACGAATACAAAATGGATCAACTCAAGGACGTTCTTTTGAGTAAATTAATTAAAAGAGGAGTGCCGATTAAAAACCTCGATTACAGTAAAATTGAAAAAGCGTCCGGCGGCACTGTCCGCCAACGGGCAAAGCTTGTCCAAGGGATTGATAAGGAAAACGCGAAAAAAATCAATACCATTATTAAAAACAGCGGTGTAAAGGTAAAAAGTCAGGTGCAGGATGACCAAGTCCGCGTAAGCGGCAAAAGCCGCGATGATTTGCAAAAAATCATTGCTCTTGTACGTGAAGCAGACCTTTCAATCGATGTTCAATTTATTAACTATCGATAAACATGTTAAGGCATAAGGATTGTATTCCTTGGCCTTTTTTATTGCATTCATTTTTTCTTTTTTCAAAAACTAACAAGTGAAATAAACACTTGGAGGTAAAGAAATGAGCAGTAGCCAGAAGCAAAAAAAATTAACCTTCCCGCCGCAGCATCAATACCATCAGCCCGGAGTGGAAACTGAAATGACCCCAAGGCCTATTTCAGTTAATCCTGATTACAAACCTGCTGGAAAATTAAAGGGGAAAACAGCGATTATTACCGGAGGCGACAGCGGAATAGGAAAATCAGTGGCCATTTATTTTGCCAAAGAGGGCGCAGATGTAGCGATTGCATACCTCGAAGAGCACCAGGATGCTGAAGAAACCAGGCAGCAGATTGAAGCAGAAGGGCGAAAATGCCTCCTTTTTTCAGGAGATATTGGAGAGGAAAATTTCTGCAAAGAGATAGTCAATCAAACAATTGATGAATTTGGCCGGCTCGATATTTTAGTAAACAATGCTGCCGAGCAGCACCCGCAAAAAAGCTTGCTGAACATTACTTCGATACAACTGGAAAAAACATTCCGAACGAATATTTTTTCGTTTTTTTACATGTCAAAAATGGCCCTCCCTTATTTGAAGGAAGGCGCCTCCATCATCAATACAGCTTCAATTACTGCCTACGAGGGAAATGAACAACTGCTGGATTACTCTGCCACAAAAGGAGCCATTGTCACCTTTACCCGCTCTTTAGCAAAGTCATTGGCACCGCAAGGCATCCGTGTTAACGGCGTTGCCCCAGGGCCAATTTGGACTCCGCTAATTCCTTCTACCTTTACTGCAGATCAGGTCGCTGTGTTTGGCTCTGATACTCCAATGGGAAGAGCTGGGCAGCCTTGTGATCTTGCGCCAAGCTATGTATTTCTAGCCTCAGATGATTCATCGTATATTAGCGGCCAAATGATTCATGTTAATGGCGGAACAATCGTTAATGGGTAGAAAAAATGAGGCTGACTCAAAAGGTCGTTAATTTTGATTTTCTTATTTTTTTGTACAAGTTCATTAATAAGTTTTTCTGCTCTGTTGATTGGAGCTGAAGGCGCGAGACTCCTGCGGGAGTAAGGGGCAGGGGAGACCCCGCAGG
>CAYNUT010000066.1:0-188 GCA_964400595.1 uncultured Neobacillus sp.
TAAGACACCGCCCTTTCACGGCGGTAACACGGGTTCGAATCCCGTAGGGGTCATATAAAAAACTGATGATAAATTATCATCAGTTTTTTTGTTTAGAACAAAGAAAGGTTTCATTTACCGAAAGCATCTATTATTACTTTAAACGGTAAATGAGGAGAGGTTTCATTTACCGAAAGTATCTAATTTTA
>CAYNUT010000066.1:288-19691 GCA_964400595.1 uncultured Neobacillus sp.
CTTCAAACGGTAAATGAGGAAAGGTTTCATTTACTGAAAGTATCTAATTTTACTTTAAACGGTAAATGAGGAGAGGTTTCCTTTACCGAAAGTATCTAATTTTACTTCAAACGGTAAATGAGGAAAGGTTTCATTTACTGAAAGTATCTAATTTTACTTCAAACGGTAAATGAGGAAAGGTTTCATTTACCGAAAGCATCTATTATTACTTCAAACGATAAATGAAGATGTTTTGTGCAATTGAAAAATGCAATGTTGTGCAGGGGGGAGTGCAGAGAATTACAACTTGACATGAAGCATCTGCGGGTATGACTAATAAGTTAAAAAGCTGGCGTTATTAAGGGCTGGCTTAGCCAAACCAGGCTATCATACCCGCCTCTCCATGTAAAGTTGGGCTACGCCAAATTCTCTGCAGCATTGTGTATTTTTATTTTGCAAAAAAACAAAATAAAGAGTGCGCAGCTTCCAAATCTACCAATTGATTGGAATCAAAGGTTAATGATTCGATCCTATTTTAGATATAATACCAACCAGTCTGTCCACATTGTCGACACCAAAAAAATATATTAATATAACTTCATTTTCTTCGATTATTAACATTAAATAGTGAAATTGCTTACACCTCACGATACTTAAACAATCCAAAATAATAGAATTTTCCGAAAATTATATAATTTTTTCTCGTAAGTTTTTCAATAATTGTTTAAAAAACTTTATATCTTTATGTCGAAATTTGAAGGTATTTTTGTAGAAATGTATTGTATTTTGCTTAATTACCTTTTTTAATGTGTTTTCCTCATGAAAAATGTCAGAAAAGATAAAAAAGTTTTGCGAGGAATATTATTCATTTGCACTTATAATTGGTCTTTGAAATACATATTTTCGAGTGGGGATGAACGAGTGCATGACAGTGAGTACAATATTTCCGACAGATTATCAGCTCCACCTATTTCATGAGGGGAATTTTTTTCAAGGTCATCAGCTTTTTGGGGCACATATCCTTCAAAAGGATTCCAAAGAAGTTTTTACACGTTTTTGCGTATGGGCTCCTAATGCCCTTCAAGTGAAGCTTTTGGGGGATTTTAATAATTGGAATGGTGAAGAATTTGAACTCAAGAAGGTTAATGATGAGGGAGTTTGGGTAATTGTTGTCGATCAAGACCTGGATGGATGTCTCTATAAATATGAAATTATCACGCAGTTTCATGAAAGACTGGTTAAGGCAGATCCATTCGCTTTTTATTCTGAATTAAGGCCGAATACTGCTTCCATTGTGTATCCTTTAAAAGATTATGAATGGCAGGATGGCCATTGGATGAACCGCAGGGAAAAAAGAAACTTTTTATCTGAGCCTGCGGTTATTTACGAAGTTCATTTAGGTTCCTGGAAAAAGAAAGAAAATGGTGACTATTTAACCTATAGGGAACTCGCACAAGAGCTTGTTCCCTATGTAGCAGAGCATGGCTTTACCCATATAGAGATATTGCCGCTTGTCGAGCACCCGCTCGATGACTCCTGGGGCTATCAGGGTACCGGTTATTTTGCAGTAACATCCAGGTATGGTACACCCAATGACTTTAGATATCTTGTGGACCAGTGCCATCAGAATGGAATCGGCGTCATCCTTGATTGGGTGCCGGGCCATTTTTGCAAGGATGCACATGGTCTGTATTGTTTTGATGGGACACACCTATTTTCCTATCGACACCAACATGATCGAGAAAATGCCATATGGGGCACAGCCAACTTTGACTTAGGAAAAGGGGAAGTGCAAAGTTTTCTTATTTCCAATGCTCTATATTGGATAGATTATTTCCATATTGACGGATTTCGGATGGATGCTGTGGCCAATATCATTTACTGGCCCAATATCACCAATGGGAAACATGAAAATCCATTTGGAATTAACTTTTTAAAAAAGTTAAATCAAGCGATCCATGATTATGAACCAAATATTCTCATGATTGGCGAGGATTCAACTGACTATCAGAATGTCACGGCACCGGTCAACTGCGGGGGTTTGGGCTTTGATTACAAATGGAATATGGGCTGGATGAATGACATGCTGGAATATATGGAAACACCGCCAGATAGCCGGCCGCACGTCCACAATAAAGTAACTTTTTCACTTCTATATGCTTTTGCAGAAAACTTTATGCTGCCCTTTTCACACGATGAAGTCGTCCATGGGAAAAAGTCGTTGCTCGATAAGATGCCGGGGGATTATCACGAAAAATTTGCCCAGCTCAGGCTTTTGCTTGGCTATATGTTTGCTCATCCAGGAAAGAAATTATTGTTTATGGGCTTTGAATTCGGGCAATTTGCGGAATGGAAGGATAAAGAGCAGCTTGATTGGAACCTGCTGGAATATGACATGCACCGAAAGTTAAATGCCTATGTAAAAATATTAACTAATGTTTATAAGCGTTCAAAAGCACTATATGAACTCGATCATTTGCATGATGGATTTGAATGGATTGATGTCAATAACAACTATCAATCAATTTTTTCCTTTATCCGCAAAGGAAAAAAAGAGGAAGATACGCTAATCATTGTTTGCAACTTCACTGGAGCCTGCTACGCCGAATTTAAAATTGGTGTTCCGAATCCGGGGGAGTACCGGGAAATTTTTAATAGTGATCAAGAAGAATATGGCGGGTCAGGGTGTATTAATAAAAAGATCATTATGGCTAAGGAAGAGCCATTTCATGGAAAATTATTTTCCATAAATATAACAATTGCTCCGTTTGGCTTTCAGATGTTTAGACCGGTAAAAAAAAGAAAGGAGAGAAAAGCGAATGGCAAAGAAAAAGTGCGTAGCCATGCTGCTGGCAGGAGGGAAAGGGAGCAGGCTTAATTCGTTGACAAAGGATTTGGCAAAGCCAGCAGTCCCATTTGGCGGAAAGTACCGAATTATCGATTTTACCTTAAGTAATTGTGCCAATTCCGGCATTGATACGGTTGGGGTGTTAACGCAGTACCAGCCGCTGCTGCTAAATTCGTATATTGGGATTGGCAGCGCCTGGGATCTTGACCGCAAGGATGGCGGGGTAACTGTTTTACCGCCATACAGCGAGTCTTCGGAAGTAAAGTGGTACACAGGAACGGCAAGTGCGATTTATCAAAATCTAAATTATTTAAGGCAGTATCAGCCAGATTTTGTCTTAATACTTTCCGGGGATCATATTTACAAGATGAATTACGAGAATATGCTCGAATATCATATCGATAAAAGAGCGGATGTCACGATTTCATTAATTGAGGTGCCATGGGTGGAAGCCAACCGGTTTGGCATCATGAATACAAACGAGGATATGAGAATCCTAGAATTTGAAGAAAAACCGAGCAACCCCAAAAATAATCTTGCGTCCATGGGCATTTATATTTTTTCCTGGAATATACTGAAGGAATATTTAGAAATGGATGCCCGAAATCCAGATTCCAGCCATGATTTTGGCAAGGATGTCATCCCCCTGCTGCTTGAGGAAAATAAGAAATTGTATGCCTATCCCTTTAAAGGCTACTGGAAGGATGTTGGCACGGTTCAAAGCTTGTGGGAAGCCAACATGGACCTACTAAATGAAAAATGTGATTTAGATTTATTTGATCATGATTGGAGAATTTATTCCGTTAATCCAAATCAGCCGCCTCAATATATTGCACCCAATGCACTTGTAAAGGAATCCCTGATTAATGAGGGCTGTACGATTGAAGGGGAAATCGAGAAATCAGTCCTCTTTCAGGGTGTCACGATAGGGAGAGCAACGGTGATAAAAGAGTCTGTGATTATGCCAGATGCCGTGATTGGGGAAAATTGTTTGATTGAAAAAGCAATTGTTCCGTGTGATGCCAAAGTGCCAGACGGGACAGTCATACGCTCTTTTGATGATGAAATTATTCTTGTGACAGAAGAAATGTTGAGTGGATTGTACCCGGCTTTTTAACTGAATTGCTAATAGCCCATGCTTTGTAATAGAAAACAAGGGGGACCAGAAGTGAAGAGAAAGCTTTTAGGTGTTATTGATGCCACCACCTATCATGATAATTTGGAAGATTTATTAAAACACCGTTCGCTGGCGGCACTGCCGTTTGCGGGACGATACCGGATTATTGATTTTATCCTTTCAAATATGGTGAACTCGGGAATTCGCAGTGTGGCGATTTTTCCTAAAATGCAGTACAGGTCCTTAATGGATCATTTAGGTTCAGGGAAAAATTGGGATTTAAATCGCAAACGGGACGGATTATTCTTTTTCCCGTCGCCTATTGTGGACAGCGCTGGGAATAAAATTGGTTCGTTTGAGCATTTTGCGGCAAATATGGATTATTTCTACCGCAGTACACAGGAATATGCCGTTATTGCGAATTGTTATACAGTGATTAATATGGACCTAAGGCCAATTTTGGATTGGCATCGACATTCTCGATGTGATATCACCGAAATCCATGATAAAAATGGAACCTCAATGGAAATGTATTTAGTGAAAACTTCCTTGTTGATTAAGCTGATTGAGACAAGAAAGGAAACTGGATATACATGTATGAAGGATGTCGTCCGCGATATTGGCAGTGACTATTCGATTTGCCATTATGATTATGCTGGTTTTTCCGTCATGATAGATTCAATTGAAAAATATTATTCTGCTAGTATAAATCTGTTAAAGACTGACGTTTGGAAGCAACTCTTTTTAAAAGAACAGCCCATTCTTACAAAGGTTAAGGATGAGCCGCCGACCAAATATTTAAAAGGTTCATTGGTAAAAAATGCGATGATTGCTAACGGCTGCTTAATTAGCGGTACAGTGGAAAACAGCCTGATTGCCCGCGGTGTGAAAATTGGTAAAGGGGCAGTTATTAAGAATTCGATTATCATGCAAAAATGCCAAATCGAAGATAACTGTTATTTGGATTCGGTTATTTTGGATAAGGACGTTACGGTGGAATCGGGAGCACATTTGGCAGGCTCTTTTCAGAAGCCGTTTGTTGTCCGAAAAGGAATGAAGCAAGGAGCGTTGATGAACTCGTGAAAGTACTATTTGCCGTTTCAGAATGCGGCCCATTCGCTAAATCAGGAGGACTTGCCGATGTTGCAGGCTCCCTTCCAAAAGAACTAAAAAGAATGGGAACAGATGTCAGGGTCATTCTGCCTAAATACGGGACCATTGCAGAAGTATATAAAAACGAAATGAAAAAGGTAAAAGAATTTCCGGTTTCTGTCGGCTGGAGAAAGCAATACTGCGGGATTGAGGAGCTGACATTTCAGGGCGTTACTTTTTACTTTATCGATAACGAATACTATTTTAACCGGGACGGTCTTTATGGATATTTTGATGATGGGGAACGGTTTGCCTACTTTAACCGGGCGGTACTTGAGACGCTGGAACAGCTTGATTTTTTCCCGGATGTTATCCATTGCCATGACTGGCATACTGCCATGATTCCATACCTTTTAAGAACAGAATATTATAAGAAAAAAGGCTATGGGCTGATCAAGACTGTCTTTACGATTCATAATCTGCATTTTCAAGGGATTTTTCCAAAAGAGGTGCTGGAGGAATTGCTGGGAATCGGTCATCAGTCCTTCCAACCGTCCCATTTAGAGTTTTATGGAAATGTAAACTTTATGAAGGGAGCGCTTGTTGCTGCAGACAGGATAACCACGGTTAGCCCAACCTATAAAAATGAAATTCAAACGACTGCATTCGGAGAAAAACTGGATGGATTGCTGCGTGAAAGAAACGAGGACTTGGTTGGAATATTAAACGGCATCGATGAAAATTTTTATAATCCCGCACATGACCCGTTGATCTATCAAACGTATACAAGTAATGATATTAAAAATAAGGCCGTAAACAAAAGAGAAATCCAAAAGTTGTTTGGCTTGAAACAAAGCTGCGGAACGCCATTGCTTGTTATGATTTCACGGCTGACTAAACAAAAGGGTCTTGACCTTGTAAAATGTGTTCTCCGTGAGATGTTGCAGGAGGACATCCAGGTTATCATTCTTGGTTCTGGTGATTTTGAATATGAGGACTACTTACGGCAGGCGGCCCGGATTTATCCGGAAAAATTACAGGTCTATATCGGATTCAATGAAGCCCTTGCCCATAAGCTATATGCTGCAGGGGATCTATTCCTGATGCCGTCTTTGTTTGAACCATGCGGACTCAGTCAATTGATTGCGATGAAATACGGTGCAATTCCAATCGTCCGCGAGACAGGAGGCTTATATGATACGGTGAAAGCATGGAATGAATTTAACGGTGAAGGAAACGGCTTCTCTTTCAGCCATTTCAACGCGCATGACATGCTATATACAATTAGAAGAGCCTTAAATTTTTATCACGACCCGCAAGTTTGGAAATCGATTGTGAAACAGGCGATGGAAATGGACTATAGCTGGGTTCAATCCGCATTTAGCTACAATCAGCTTTATGCAGAGCTCATCTCAAGGAGTGAAACCCATGTTTTCTAGTACCGAAAAATTCAAGCAAACCTTTTTAAAAAGACTTGAGATGCTTCGGAGCAAAAGTTTTTCAGAAAGTACTCCGAGGGATCACTATCATACATTGGGAAATATGATCCGTGAATTTGTCAGCAATGAATGGATCGAGACAAATGAACGCTATATGAGGGCAAAAGGAAAACAAGTGTATTACCTGTCAATTGAATATCTGCTTGGTAAGCTCTTAAGGCAGAATTTAATTAACCTGGGTGTTGAAGAGACGGTCGAAGAGGGCCTTCAGGAGCTGGGTATTGATTTAGCGGAACTTGAGGAAATAGAGTGGGATGCAGGTTTAGGAAACGGTGGCTTAGGCAGATTGGCTGCCTGTTTTTTAGATTCTCTTGCGTCCTTAAACCTCCCTGGCCATGGTCATGGAATTCGCTATAAACATGGATTATTTGAACAAAAAATTGTCGATGGCTATCAAGTAGAGCTCCCTGAGCAGTGGCTGAGGAGCGGAAATGTCTGGGAAATCCGCAAGGCTGATTTAGCAGTAAAAATCCGCTTTTGGGGGAAAGTAGAGTCGAAAATGGAAAACGGCCGCCTGGTCTTCCGCCATTTGAATGCTGAAACCGTTACCGCTGTGCCGCACGATATGCCGGTGATCGGCTATCAATCGAAAACCGTCAATACCCTAAGGCTTTGGAATGCCGAGCCTTCACAATTCCCAATTCATGAGGATGTTTTAAAGTATAAGCGGGAAACGGAAATGATTTCCGAGTTTTTATATCCTGATGATACCCATGATGAGGGGAAAATTTTACGGCTAAAACAGCAATACTTTTTAGTATCGGCTAGTCTCCAATCCATTGTAAGGAGATACCGGAAACAACACGACAGCCTTGAACAGCTCAATGAACATGTGTGTATTCACATTAATGATACTCATCCTGTTCTGGCTATCCCGGAGCTGATGAGAATCCTGATAGATGAGGAAGGATTCGATTGGGAAAAAGCCTGGTATATAACAAAGAACACCATTTCCTATACGAACCACACCACTTTATCTGAAGCATTGGAAAAGTGGCCGGTACATATCTTTCACCCGCTTCTGCCAAGGATTTATATGATTGTAGAGGAAATCAATGAACGATTTTGCAAAGAGTTATGGGAAGAGACCCCAGGTGATTGGGAGCGGATTGGACGCCTGGCTATCATCGCAGATCATTTTGTGAAGATGGCCCATTTGGCCATTGTCGGCAGCTTCAGTGTAAATGGCGTGGCCAGGCTGCATACGGAAATCTTGAAGAAAAGGGAAATGAATCAGTTCTACCGGCTGTTTCCGGAAAAATTTAATAATAAAACAAATGGTATTGCCTACCGGCGCTGGCTGTTAAAGGGTAATCCGAAATTGTCAAGGCTGATAACAGAAACAATTGGGGCTTCATGGACACATGATGCGGGTGAACTGGCCCATTTATTAAACTATCAAAATGATAGGCCATTTTTGGAGCAGCTGCTGAGAATAAAAAATGAAAATAAACAAAGGCTGGCAGCAATCATTTTCGAAAAGAGCGGAATAACTGTTGATACAGGGGCAATTTTTGATGTGCAGGTGAAACGGCTTCACGCGTATAAGCGCCAGTTGCTGAATGTTTTACACATTATGCACCTTTATAACCGTATAAAAGAGGATTCAAGCTTTTCGATTGTCCCGAGAGTATTTATTTTTGGTGCAAAAGCATCTCCTGGCTATTACTATGCCAAAAAAATAATTAAATTAATTAATACTGTTGCGGAAATAGTAAATTACGACTCAAAAATTTCTGATCAAATGAAGGTCATCTTCTTAGAAAACTACCGAGTGTCATTGGCGGAAAAAGTTTTTCCTGCCGCCGATATAAGCGAGCAGATATCGACTGCCAGTAAGGAAGCTTCAGGGACGGGAAACATGAAATTCATGATTAACGGGGCTCTTACATTGGGAACCTTGGATGGCGCGAATATTGAAATCCGCGAATTAGTAGGTGACGAGAATATGTTCACATTTGGCCTTTCAGCAGATGATGTTCTACGTTATTATCAGTATGGCGGATACCAGTCAAAAGTATATTATCACCATGATTATCGGATTCGGCAGGCAGTGGATCAGCTTGTGAATGGATTTTTCCCGGATGTTCAGAATGAATTTGAGCCGATTTTTGATTCCCTCCTCGAAGAGAATGACCAGTATTTTGTTTTGAAGGATTTTGCCTCTTATGCGGATACGCAATTGAAAATTGGCCAGACCTACATTGATCCAATGCGCTGGCACAAAATGAGTCTCATCAATATAGCTCATGCCGGTTATTTTTCAAGTGACCGAACCATCAAAGAATATGCCGAAGGAATCTGGAGAATAAAACCGCTATAAAAAAGGCTTCTGCCATCTCGGCAGAAGCCTTTTCTATTATATAAAATGTCCGACAAAAATCCCAATTGCCAGCAGAAAACCAAAAAAGGTATTGGTTTGAGCTGTTGCTTTCATAGCCGGCGCCATTTCAATTGGCATTGTGCCTTTTACAAAGCCTTTTACCGATTTAATCGGCCTTGGGACACTTAATAATACAATTGCTGTCCAAATCGGAGCAGTGCCGCTTATGATCAGAGCTAAAATCCATAAATACGAGAAAATGAACATACCGGCAAGAAGAAGGATGGCGTTCTTTTTCCCTAATAAAATCGCAAGTGTTTTTCGGCCGCTTTTCTTATCGCCCTCGAGGTCGCGGATATTGTTGGACAACAATATTCCCCCCACCAAGACAAAACTAGGAACTGAAACAAGAATGCTGGTACTGTTAATGAACCCTGTCTGGATAAAGAAGGAGATTAATATAATCATCATGCCCATAAAGAAACCGGCGAAAATTTCTCCGAATGGTGTATAGGCAATTGGAACGGGACCGCCCGTATAAAAATAACCAACTGCAAGGCAGACAAGTCCGACAGCTGCTAACCACCAGCTGCTGTTAATGCAAATATAAACGCCTAAAAGCAGAGAGATTCCGTAGAAAGCAAAAGCCAGATTCAGGACTGTTTTCGGCTTGATTCCGTCACGGACGATGGTTCCGCCAATTCCGACTGAATGCACAGTATCAAGGCCGCGCTTAAAGTCAAAGTATTCATTGAACATATTGGTAGCCGCCTGAATTAATAAACTGGCGGCAAGCATCGCGATAAAGAGACCGACATGAATTTTTCCATGTCTAAGCGAAAGTGCAGTACCAAGCAGCACAGGCACGAACGATGCTGTTAATGTATGGGGACGTGTCATCTGCCACCAAACTTGGAAGCCGCGGTTAGATTCCACTACTGGTTTCGAATTATTCTGTAAATTCAGCTGCATACTATCTCTCCCTTTCTTAAAACTTTATCTCTATATAAAAACATTCAAATATGAAATAGTTTCTTGCTCAACCATAAGTGTATGGAATCCAGAGGTTAGTGTCAATTAATTTTTCCTATCAAAACTAGAAGATACTGCCTGGTGTGATTAATATTCACCGGAAAGAGGGAAAATAGAGAAACGAAAAATTCATTTTTCAAACGATTCATGACAATTTTGATATATAATAAGGAATGAAACAGGATAGGTAGTGACAACTATTATTGACTTCTTTACAATGGGAGTAGGATCTATTTAAGGCTTAAAATGAATGGATAACAGTCATTTCGGCTGTTTTGGAGGGATTTGTGTGGTTACCATTCAAGAAACAGAAATTAGGGAAAGGGGAAAATTGGCAATTGAGCGTACAAAAGAACTTGGCCGTCCTATTTTATTTTGCGAAGTTCTTAAAATGGAAGCGATTAACCCTTTAACCTTTTTTCATACCGGGAGTGAGCACTATCGAGGGGAACGGTTTTTTTGGAAGGATCCAAAAGGCGAGATTGTGCTTATCGGTCTTGGAATTTCGAAACAAATTCAGTCGGATCAGGCTACTGACCGCTTTTTTCATGTTGAAAAGGAATGGGAAAATTTTTTAAAGGACAGTCTTGTGTTTAACCCTTATGACGAGATAGGGATTGGACCTGTGATGTTTGGAGGATTTTCTTTTGACCCATGCAAAGAAAAAACAGAGCTTTGGTCGAAGTACGCTGATTCCCTGTTCCATTTACCCAAATATTTGTTAAGTATTATTAAAGGTCAAGTTTATTTAACCACGAATATTGTTTGTACACCTCATGATGAGGAAGGTTTGTTCTATAAAGTAACCGAGGATAGGAAGCAACTTTTAAATTCATTAGCCCTGCCCTATAGTCCAAAGTCAACGATTCTTCTCGATTCCGAGGAAATTTCACCTGAAAAATGGAAGGATTCTGTCGAGCAAATTGTGAGGGAATTGTCAGATGGTCCGTTAAAAAAGGTAGTTCTAGCACGCGAACTGAGGCTTTTGTTTAATGATGCTGTTGAAGCAGATAAGGTGCTGGACAATTTAAATGAGCAGCAGCATGAAAGCTTTATTTTTGCCTTTGAATCAAACGGTGATTGTTTTATCGGTGCTTCCCCGGAGAGGCTTGTGAAAAAAGTGGCAAATGAAGTTTTTTCAACCTGCCTTGCCGGTTCGATTTCCCGCGGGGAAACCCTTGAAGAAGATAGGCTGCTGGGGGAAGAGCTGCTAAATGATCATAAGAATTTGATTGAGCATCAGTATGTAGTGGATATGATTAAGGAGGCCTTAGAGGAATCCTGCGATGAAATCATCCTGCCGGAAAGCCCGCAGCTCATGAAGAACCGAGATATTCAGCACCTATATACACCTGTAATTGGTAAATGCCAGAAAGATACTTCTCTGCTGCAATTGGTGGAAAGACTGCATCCAACTCCTGCCCTTGGGGGTCTTCCAAAAATGGAAGCAGTAGATAAAATTAGACAAATTGAGGAAATGGATCGTGGATTTTATGGCGGCCCGTTAGGCTGGCTTGACTATAAACGCAATGGTGAATTTGCCGTCTCCATCCGTTCCGGGCTGATTCAAGGCAAAGAGGTGTCCTTATTTGCCGGGTGCGGCGTTGTCGCAGATTCTGAGTCCGAAAGTGAATATAAAGAGACGAGCTTGAAGTTTAGACCAATGCTGCGAGCTTTTGGAGGAAAATAATATGAGTCATCAAGAATCATTAACAGCTTACCTTGCAGCTTTTGTTACGGAGCTTGTTTATTCAGGTGTTACCGATGTTGTCGTAAGCCCAGGCTCCAGGTCAACTCCCATGGCAATGGTGATGGCAGAAAACCCTGATTTAAACATACATATTCATGTGGATGAAAGATCTGCAGCTTTTTTTGCGCTCGGCATTGCTAAGGCAGCAAATAAACCTGTTGCCATTCTCTGCACATCCGGTACCGCTGCTGCCAATTATTTTCCGGCAATTGTAGAGGCCCGCTATTCACGTGTTCCTTTAATCGTTTTAACGGCAGATCGGCCGCACGAGTTGAGGGAAGTAGGGGCACCGCAGGCAATTGATCAAATTCATCTATATGGTCAGCATGTGAAATGGTTTGCGGAAATGGCACTGCCTGAGGAGAATAAAGAAATGATCCGCTATGCCCGGACAGTCTGTGCCCGTGCTGCCGCGATCGCATCAGCGGCTCCTGCTGGACCGGTTCATTTAAATTTTCCGTTCAGGGAACCTCTGATTCCAAAACTGGATGAAAATCTTTTCAAAATGGATGAACGCCCTAAAGGGTATATGAAGGTAAATAACGGGGAATTAACTGCAGACGATTTTCTTTTTGAGGAAATCGCTGCGAAGTTGTCCGGTAAAGAAAAAGGGATTATTGTCTGCGGAAATATAGCAGACGAGCGCTTTGCCAATGCCTTAACAGGCCTATCTGAAATATTAAAATTCCCAATTTTAGCGGATCCTTTATCGCAGCTAAGAAGCGGAGAGCATTCTTTAGAAAACATCATAGAAGCGTATGATACCTTTTTGCGAAATGAGGACGCTAAGACCTTCCTGAAGCCGGATGTTATTTTACGCTTTGGTGCTATGCCGATTTCTAAAGCCTTAACAATCTTTTTAAAAGAAAATCATGCGGCTGAGCAATTTGTGGTCGATGGCGGCGGCGGCTGGCGTGATCCTGCGGCATTATCCACAGAAATGATATTCTGCAGTGAAACCTTGTTCTGTGAGAAGCTCCTGGCCATTTCCGAAACAAAGGAAGCAACCGGATTTTTAGAAAAATGGAAAAAAATCAACGAACTAACGAAAGAAACTCTCAAGCAAATTCCGGATATCCAAGAATTAAGCGAAGGCAAGCTTTTTTATCAATTGGCCGAAATGCTGCCTGCAGATGCAACATTATTTGTCGGTAACAGTATGCCGATACGCGATCTGGACAGCTTTTTCCTGAACAATCCTAAATCGATTAAGGTTATGGCGAATCGTGGTGCTAATGGGATTGACGGAACCGTTTCGACCGCTTTGGGGGCAGCCCTTTACTCCAAATCGCTATATCTGATTCTTGGCGATTTAACCTTTTTCCACGACTTAAATGGACTTATTGCGGCAAAGATTCACAATATTGATATCAATATCATTCTAATTAATAATAACGGCGGCGGGATTTTTTCTTTCCTTCCGCAATCGGAGCATCCAAAACATTTTGAACTCCTATTTGGAACGCCGTTGAATATCGAATTTGAGCATGCAGTCAAAATGTTTAATGGAAGGTTTACCAAAATAACTGACTGGGATCATTTCCATACAGAAATGAAAAATTCACAGCAGGATTCATCAGGAATAAATGTGTTTGAAATTGTTACAAAGAGAGACAGAAATCGTGATGAGCACCGCGAAATTTGGCAGACGGTTTCCCTGGAAATATCTAATTTTGTCAATGGAGAGCCTTCATGAAACTGACGGTTGAAAATGTCCGCTATCATGTAGAAATATGCGGCAGTGGTTTTCCACTTTTGCTTTTGCATGGCTTTACAGGTGATTCGTCCACATGGACATCTTTTTGCGGTCAATGGGGGGGGACTTCCAAATTAATCATTCCGGATATTATCGGGCATGGCCAAACGGAATCTCCTCTTGATGTCGAAAGGTATAGCATGGAAGCTGCTGTTCATGATCTTAAAGGAATTCTTGAACAGTTAAATGTGGAGCGGGTTGATTTGCTTGGTTACTCCATGGGCGGCAGGCTCGCACTCAGTTTTGCGATGCACTTTCCGGATAAAGTAAGAAAGTTAGTCTTAGAGAGTGCATCTCCCGGACTTGCAACTAAGGAAGAAAGGGCAAACCGCCGTTTAAAAGATGCAGAATTGGCAAATTTCATTAAAGAAAAGGGAATCAAGATGTTTGTGGACTATTGGGAGGGTCTGCCTTTATTTTCAACCCTGAAGCGGCTTCCCTCGGCCATCTGGGAAGGAATCAGAAGCCAGCGATTAAGGAACTCTCCTGATGGGCTTGCCAATTGTTTGCTTGGCATGGGGACAGGCTCGCAGCCATCCTGGTGGGACAAATTAGACCAATTGCCATATGAGGTTTTGCTGCTTACCGGTGAAGAGGATGCGAAGTTCTGCAGTATTGCAGAAAGGATGCTGCAAAAGCTAAAAAAAGGTACTTGGATTACTTTTGAAAACAGCAGTCATCTAATTCACGTGGAAGAACGAGAAAAATTTGGTACAATAGTTAGTGACTTTTTATCCTAAGGAGGTTTTTCACTTGGCAGTAGAATGGGTTCCTGGACGTAAATACGAAGAAATTCTCTATGAAACATATAACGGGATGGCGAAAATCTCGATCAATCGTCCACATGTACATAATGCATTTACACCTAAAACCGTTATGGAGTTAATTGATGCATTTGCCTATGCTCGTGATGATTCAAGTGTTGGGGTTATCATTTTGACTGGTGCAGGAGATAAGGCATTTTGCTCAGGCGGCGACCAAAAGGTTCGCGGCCATGGGGGTTATGTCGGGGATGACCAAATCCCGCGTTTAAATGTTCTTGATCTTCAGCGCCTCATTCGCGTTATTCCAAAGCCTGTTGTGGCAATGGTAAAAGGCTATGCGATTGGAGGCGGTCATGTTCTGCACATCGTCTGCGATTTAACAATTGCAGCTGATAACGCTATTTTTGGACAAACAGGACCAAAAGTAGGAAGCTTTGATGCCGGTTACGGCTCTGGCTACCTTGCTAGAATTGTCGGTCATAAGAAAGCACGCGAAATTTGGTACTTGTGTCGCCAATACAATGCCCAGGAAGCACTTGATATGGGCTTAGTTAATACTGTTGTGCCTTTGGAGCAAGTAGAAGAGGAAACGATTAAATGGTGCGAAGAAATGCTTGAAAAAAGTCCGACTGCTCTTCGTTTCTTAAAGGCGGCTTTTAATGCCGATACGGATGGTTTAGCAGGCATCCAGCAATTTGCTGGAGATGCGACACTTTTATACTATACAACAGATGAAGCGAAAGAGGGCAGGGATGCCTTTAAGGAAAAGCGGAAGCCTGACTTCGGTCAATTCCCGCGTTTCCCTTGATGAAAAGTTTTTGAGCAGCTTGATGGTTTCCATCAGGCTGTTTTATTTAAGAGGTGAGTGGATTTGAGTAATGAAACCATGCCGAATTTCTTAATAAAGCGGGCATTTTTAACTCCTGAGCGAACCGCCGTTTACTTTCAGGAACAGCATTTAACCTTTAAGGAGCTTTACAATCGTGTCTATCAAACAGCAGGGAAGCTGCAGGGGCTGGGAATCCAAAGGGAACAATTTGTTGGGGTGTTATTGAAAAATCATCTTGATACCATCGTTATTTTATTTGCTCTTCAGCTCATTGGAGTGCGCACTGTAATCTTAAATAAACGCTTGACCCCTGCAGAACTGGTTTGGCAGCTGGAGGATTCCCAATCTCGTTTTCTAATTTTGGATGATTCCTTTTCAGATATAGTTCCTTTTTTAATGGAGCAGCTTTCCATAATAGGGATGATCACGAAAAGCAAGCTTTTTAAAAAGGAAGCAGAGGTTCCTCTGATTCAGGAAGATATCAGGTTGGACGAGATATGTACGATTATGTACACTTCGGGAACAACCGGAAATCCTAAAGGTGTTACGCAAACATATGGAAACCACTGGTGGAGCGCTGTTGGTTCGGCCTTGAATTTAGGGTATTCAGAAAGTGACTGCTGGCTTTGCGCAGTTCCTCTTTTTCATATTAGCGGTTTTTCGATTTTAATGCGAAGTGTCATATACGGAATGCCGATTGTTCTTCATGAAAGCTTTGATGTGGAAATAACGTTGAATGATATATCGGAAAAAAAAGTGACGATTATGTCTGTGGTTGGGACGATGCTATCAAGAATTGTTGATACACTTGAAGATAGACGGCTTCCAGCCCATTTTCGCTGCATGCTGCTCGGCGGCGGCCCTGCCCCGCTGCCATTGTTACAGGCATGCGTGGAAAAAGAGATTCCTGTTTTTCAAACGTATGGAATGACGGAAACCTCCTCGCAAATTGTCACCCTGTCTCCGGAGTACAGTTTGACAAAGCTGGGTTCTGCGGGTAAGCCATTATTTCCGTCTCAAATTAAAATTGTCCGCGACAATGGACAGACTGCTCTCGCAGTAGAAGCAGGGGAAATTGTGGTGAAGGGGCCAAATGTCACAAGAGGATACCTTAACCGCCCGAAGGCAACGGCTGAAAAAATACACGATGGCTGGTTATATACTGGAGATATTGGTTATTTAGATGATGAAGGATTTTTATATGTTTTGGACCGGCGCTCTGATTTAATTATTTCAGGCGGGGAGAATATTTATCCAGCAGAAATTGAAGCGGTACTGCTTTCCCACCCGGGAGTGGCGGATGCAGGGGTTACAGGAATTGAAGATGTGACATGGGGCCAGGTGCCTGTTGCCTTTGTAGTTAAGCGGGAAGGCGCAAGTGTTTCATCAGAAGAATTAGAACAATATTGCCTAGAACGGCTTGCAAAGTATAAAGTGCCAAAAGCGTTTTATTTTAGGGCTGCACTGCCAAGGAACGCAGCTAAGAAATTGGTGCGAAGAAATCTGGTTGAATGGGTGAAAGAGGGTGCTGGTGACATTGAACATTAAGTCGGTGGAGCTTTTTGTCATTCAAATGCCATTAAAATCTCCTTTTATTACACATTTAGGGGAGGTTCGGGAGCGGGAAGGAATCATTGTAAAGATTATTAATAGGGACGGACTTTCCGGATATGGCGAAGGAGTTGCTTTTTCAACTCCATGGTATACGGAGGAAACCGTGAAGACAAGCATGCACATGCTGACCGATTTTCTGATTCCGCTGATGCAAAAATACCCGTTTGAACATCCTAAAGAAGCTTGGAAGCTTTTCGGTTCCATTAGAAGAAATCATATGGCGAAGGCAGCATTAGAAATGGCGCTATGGGATTTATATGCTAAGTGCCAATCGCTGCCGCTCGCTCAAGTTATTGGCGGGACACAAAATATGATTGCGTCGGGTGTGGTCGTCGCGACTGAATCAACTGCTGCGGCATTGCGGCAAATTGAAAATTATGTTGAGGAAGGATATAAGCGAATTAAGGTCAAAATCAATCCAAATCAAGATTATGCTTTTTTAGCAGAAATCAGGCGGTATTATCCGGATTTGGCCATTATGGCGGATGCCAATTCCGCTTACACTTTAAGGGACATTGACCGCCTAAAAGCGATGGACGAATTGAACCTGCTGATGATTGAACAGCCGCTTGCTCACGATGATATAATCGAGCATGCTGTTCTGCAAAAAGAATTGACTACCCCCATCTGCCTCGATGAAAGCATCGCTACCTTTGAGGATGCGAGAAAGGCCATTGAACTTGGCAGCTGCCGGGTCATCAATATAAAGGCTGGCAGGGTCGGAGGGCTTTATGAAGCAAAACGAATTCATGATTATTGTTATGATCAGGAGATTCCTATCTGGTGCGGCGGAATGATTGAATTTGGCATTTCCCGCGCCATTAATATCGCTCTTGCGTCCCTTCCAGGTTTTACAATACCCAGCGATATTTCTGCATCCACCCGTTTTTGGGACGAAGATATCATTTTGCCGGAGGTTACGGTTGAAAACGGATATATTCGCGTGCCCGAAAAACCAGGTATTGGGTTTGATCTCAACGAAAAAAGACTTCAAGAGGTATTATTGACAAAGAGGTTATTTGTTTTTTAAAAAGAACCAGGCAGCTCACTCTGCCTGGTTCCATATTTTATAAATTACTCGGTTCAAAGGTTTTAAAATCGGTTTCTTTGCTGCTATTCAGCAGTTAACTAAGTCTAAATTTGGAAGCGGCTAATTATTTAAGGCTGTTTCCAATGAATCAAGATTTTTCTTCATTAAAGAAAAATAGGTCTCTTTGTTCTCAATATTTTCCTTTGATAAAATAGCCAGGTTATGAATCGGTAACGCCCGGGCCCCTATTTCCTTTTGGACAATTTTCCCTAATTTCGATTGGACATTTTGTTCAAAAAGAATATAATGCAGTCCTTCACGGTCGGCCAAGGAAACGATTTTTTCCAATCCCTTTTGGGTTGGTTCATTTGTTGTCGAAAGGCCTGAAATGCTGATTTGCTCTATGCCATAGCGCTGTTCCCAATAACCGAAGGCCGCATGGGTGACGATAATTTTCTTATGCTTTGCCTTTGAAATGGTATTTTCAAATTGGCTATTTAGTTCATCTAACTGACCGGCGAGCTTTTCATAGTTAGCATTGAAAAGCTCTTTGTTTTGGGGCATTTTTTTTATCAAAGCATCGCGAATCACACCCGCCATCTCTTTGCAATAGATTGGATCTAGCCAAACGTGAGGATTCACATCACCATGGTGATCCCCATCCTCATCTTCATGGGGACCGCTGTCCTTTGGGAGCTGCAGCTTATCAGCTGTCGATACTAACGTTACATTTTCATTTTTCAAGGTGGTTTTTGCTTTTTCCACAAATCCTTCTAATCCAAGACCAATATAGAAAAACAAGTCTGAATCGGCCAGTTTCATCATATCTTTTTGTGATGGCTCAAAGGTATGTTCATCGGCACCAGGCGGATAAATGGTGTTGACATCAACATATTTGCCGCCAATTTGTTCAGTGAAATACTGGAGCGGGAATACTGTTGTATAGATGGTTAATTGGTCTTTCTTTTTATTAGTTGACTCATTTCCGCTGGAACAGGCGGATAAAATAAGGGTTAACGGTAAAAACAGGGAAAGAAATAAGGCGATTTTTTTCATATAGACTCCTTTAACAATGGTATAAATCGGATTTATTACGATTTATACTTGAAAAATTTTTAGAATGCAAAAAGTACATAATACGGAACGATTCCGATTTCCTTTTGTATCTTACAAAAAAATACGCCTAAATGCAAGCGGAAAAATTGGTTACCGACATGATTATTATGTATCCTTAAAGAAGACAAGGGAAAGGTGGTAATAAAAATGGAGAACCCCAAAATTTTGAATGATATTCTCGAATTTAATAAAAAATTTGTGGAAAATCATGAATATGAGAAATATGTGACTACGAAATTTCCAAATAAAGAAATGGTCATTCTCACTTGTATGGATACAAGGCTGCTTGAATTATTACCGAAAGCCCTAAACTTGGGAAATGGTGATGCTAAACTCATAAAAAATGCCGGGGCACTCGTCTCGCACCCGTTTGGCAGTATTATGCGAAGTATTCTAATCGCGGTTTACCAGCTGCAGGCCAAGGAAGTAATGGTTATTGCCCATTATGACTGCGGGATGAGCGGGCTAAAGGCAGAACCAGTTATTGAGAGCATGAAAGAACGGGGAATTTCGGAGGAAACACTGGATACCTTAACATATGCAGGAATTAATATTAACCAATGGCTTCACGGTTTTGATAATGTAACGGAAAGTGTCAAACACAGCGTGGAAACAATTAAAAATCACCCGCTAATGCCAAAAGGGGTTCCAGTA
>CAYNUT010000067.1:0-19513 GCA_964400595.1 uncultured Neobacillus sp.
GAGCGCAAGTCAACAGACAATTTGCATAGACTATGTATTAATAATATTATAACAAATTAACGCGGTGAATTGTTAAAGTAAGTGAATAAAATAAAAGGCTGCCGAAGGTTTTTCGACAGCCTGGCCGCCAAATGGCGGTTTTTTTCTTTTAGCTGAATTTCGTCACAAACTTGCCATATTTTTTGCGGATTGTTATCGCTTTGTTTGGTACTATTAAATTATCATTAATATGATATCAATTCTAATTAAATAATTATTATTTAATAATTTAATGTAACAGTTGAAAAAGATGCTTAAGTTAATAATAAATTTATTTGTGAATAATTGAACAAAAATTAAAAGGAGTGTTCTTGATGGATCCAGTATTTTTGGCAAGGATTCAATTTGCCGCAACTACCATATTTCATTTCTTCTTTGTGCCGCTTTCTGTCGGCCTTGTCTTTATGGTTGCGCTGATGGAAACATTTTATGTTGTTAAGAAGGATGAGATGTATAAAAAGATGGCAAAGTTTTGGGGACATTTGTTCCTTATTAATTTTGCCGTGGGTGTCGTAACCGGTATCATCCAAGAATTTCAATTTGGAATGAATTGGTCTGATTATTCAAGATTTGTTGGAGATGTTTTTGGGGCGCCGCTCGCAATCGAAGCGCTGCTTGCATTTTTTATGGAGTCCACGTTTATCGGGCTTTGGATTTTTGGCTGGGACCGCCTGTCTAAAAAACTTCACTTAGCCTGTATATGGCTCGTATCGTTAGGCACGACATTATCAGCAATCTGGATCTTAACTGCTAACTCTTTTATGCAGGTTCCCGTCGGTTTTGCCATCAAGAACGGCCGGGCAGAAATGAATGACTTCCTTGCCTTAATTACCAATGGACAATTATTGGTGGAATTTCCGCATGTGATTACAGGGGCACTTTGTACTGGAGCTTTCTTCGTTTTAGGAATAAGTGCGTTTAATCTCTTAAAGAAAAGACATGTGGAATTCTATAAGAAATCAATGAAAATGGCGCTAATAATCGGGATCATAGGCAGCATTGGCACCGCTTTCAGCGGACATACACAGGCACAATATCTTGTAAAGACACAGCCGATGAAAATGGCTGCAGCAGAAGGGATTTGGAAGGATACCCCTGATCCAGCTCCATGGTCGGCCTTTGCCTGGATTGACACTAAAAATCAAGAAAATACAATAGAAATCAATATTCCATATGCCTTAAGTTTTTTATCGTATTCTAAATTTGAAGGTAGTCTGAAAGGGATGGAAACACTCCAGGCTGAATACTCGGATAAATATGATTCTGTAGTTGGGGAAGGAACGAACTATATTCCGCCTGTTAAAACTACCTATTGGAGCTTTAGGTTCATGATTGGTTTTGGCGTACTGATGATTCTCTTAACGGCAGCTGGGTTATTCCTGTGGAAGAGGGGAAAACTTGAAAAAAGTTCTTTGTTCTTGAAATTTCTTATTCCTGCCATTTTGTTTCCGTTTTTGGCTAATACCTTTGGCTGGTTGATGACAGAGGTAGGAAGACAGCCATGGACCGTCTTTGGCCTCATGACAACTGCTGATTCTGTTTCACCGAATGTTTCTGCAGGGATGATTCTTTTTTCAATGATCATGTATCTTCTCGTCTTTACGATTCTTTTGGCTGTAATGATTTATTTAATGGTTCGAGAAATCAGAAAGGGTCCCGATGCCCATTATGGGGATTCCAAACAGTCGACAGACCCATTTAAGGTAGGTGCTTAGGATGGAATTAAGCGAATTATGGTTTGTCTTAATCGCTGTCGTATTTATTGGTTTCTTTTTTTTAGAGGGCTTTGATTATGGGGTAGGAATGTCAACCCGATTTCTTGCCCGCAATCAAACGGAACGCTCCGTTATGGTTAATACCATCGGTCCCTTCTGGGATGCCAATGAAGTATGGCTCCTGACAGGCGGAGGTGCGATATTCGCCGCCTTCCCGCATTGGTATGCTACAATGTTCAGCGGTTATTATCTGCCCCTGTTAGCCGTATTGCTTTGTCTAATTGGACGGGGGGTATCGTTTGAATTCCGCCGGAAGGTCGATAATCCTCGCTGGACAAACATCTGGGACTGGGTCATATTTGTCAGCAGCTTTTTACCGCCCTTCCTTCTTGGTGTTCTTTTTACCAGTATGCTCAGAGGGATGCCTATCCAAAAGGATATGAACATGAATGCCGGTTTTACTGATTTTATTAATCTTTATTCCATCTGGGGCGGTGTAACGATCACATTGTTATGCTTTCTCCATGGTCTGTATTTTCTAGCGTTGAAAACCGAAGGCGGTCTCAGGGAACGGGCGGCCGGGTTGGCAAAAAAAGTTGTATTACCTGTCCTAGGGAGTTTAGTCATCTTTGTCGTTTTATCATGGATGTGGACAGATATTTTTGAAGTTCGCCTCATTCCTGAGATTATACTCGTGTCAATCATCGTGCTTGCTTACGGATTATCCAGCTTTTTTATTATAAAGAAACGGGAAGGCCTTGCTTTTACAATGTCGGGTATCGGTCTTGCCTGCACTGTTTCCGCTATCTTTGTCGGGCTATTCCCGAGGGTAATGATTAGTTCGATTAATAAGGCTTTTGATTTAACTGTTTACAATGCATCAAGCGGGAATTATTCCTTGAAAATTATGACGATAGTGGCTTTGACAATTTTACCATTTGTCCTCGGTTATACCATTTGGAGCTATTATATTTTCCGGAAACGGGTAACGGAAAAGGAGCATTTGACCTACTGATGGATAAAGCTTTGTTTAAATATCCAGGTGTTAAAAAGGCCCTGGCCATTCTATCAATTCTAACTTTTTTTCAAAGCGGTTTGATAATTATTCAAGCCTATTATTTAGCGGATGCAATCTCCTCTCTTTTCAGAGGAGATTTGTTTCGTGATGAAGTAAAGAAGCTTGCTGTTTTTTTAGCAGCAATCATTTTCCGCCGGCTGCTCATTGTTCGGAAAAAAACAATCGCCTTTCATTTTGCTGCACGTACAAGTGAAAACCAGAGAGGATTGCTTCTGAAAAAATTATTTCGACTTGGTCCCCGCTATGTCAGGGAAGAGGGCTCAGGGCAGACAGTTACACTTGTCATGGAAGGAGTCATAAGGTTTCGCCGCTACTTGGAATTAATCTTTATTAAATATATCAATATGGCTGTAATTCCTTCGGTCATCGTTATTTTTATCTTTTTTCTCAATATTCGTTCAGCGATTATTTTAATGCTCGCTTTGCCAATCTTGGTCATTTTCATGGTGCTGCTTGGACTTGCAGCCAAAAGCAAGGCGGACCGTCAATTTGCATCCTTTCATCTGCTTTCCAATCATTTTGTTGATTCATTAAGAGGATTGGAGACGCTTAAATATCTCGGTCTGAGCAAAGAGCATAGTAAAAAGATTGGGTTTGTGAGTGAACAATACCGACAAGCGACCATAAAAACCTTAAGGATTGCCTTTTTGTCATCCTTTGCAATGGACTTTTTTACGATGCTGTCGATTGCAACAGTTGCTGTGTTTTTAGGGCTGGGATTAATTAATGGCACGATAGACCTGCATCCTGCTCTAACAATATTGATACTCGCACCTGAATATTTTTTGCCAATTAGGGAGCTTGGTGCTGATTTTCATGCAACACTTGACGGGAAAAATGCAGGAAGAAAAATTTCTGAAATCCTGGATGTTGAAACATCGGAGGAAAAAGTTGCAGCTTTTCCACTTTGGAAAGCGTCTAGTACCTTTGAGGCTAAAGGGGCTATAGTTCATTTTCCAGAGCATAATGCTGCGAGTATAAAAGACATTTGTTTTTCTGTCTCAGGTGCAAAAAAGATCGGCATAATAGGAGCCAGCGGATCAGGAAAAACAACACTTATTGATGTTTTGAGCGGCTTTCTCACACCGTCATCTGGCGAATTTTATCTCAACGATGAAAAGCTGTCATCGTTAACATCTGAAAGCTGGCAACGCCAGGTAACCTACATCCCGCAGCATCCGTATATTTTTAATGATACAGTTTACAACAATATACGCTTTTATGAGCCTGAAGCTGCCGAAGAAGAAGTGGTGCAGGCGGCGAAAAATGCAGGGCTGCTAGAAGTCATTCAAGCGCTTCCGGAAGGATTCAATACGATAATTGGAGAAAGCGGCAGAATGCTTAGCGGCGGACAAGAGCAGCGAATTGCTCTTGCACGGGCATTTTTAGGGAACCGGCCGATCATTATGCTTGATGAACCGACGGCACATCTAGATATTGAAACAGAAGCTGAATTAAAGGAAACAATGTTGAAATTATTTGCAGGTAAACTAGTTATTTTAGCAACCCACCGGCTGCACTGGATGCCAGACATGGATGAAATTTTTGTTTTGGACCATGGCAAAATTGTGGAAAGCGGGACTCATGAACAGCTGAAAAAACAGAAAGCGGCTTATTATCAGCTGATGGCCCTTGAAGGGAGAATGTAAAATGGGTAATGAAAAATGGATACTCCCCTATATTCGTCAATATCGCCGTTTTTTTGCTCTTGCCATTCTCCTCGGTTCCATTACCATTTTATTTGGTGCCGGCTTGATGTTTACATCAGGCTATTTAATTTCGAAATCGGCTGCAAGACCCGAATCGATATTATTGGTCTACGTTCCGATTGTTGGTGTCCGAACCTTTGGGATTGGCAGGGCAGCAATAAGCTATGTAGAACGGCTTTCTGGTCACTCCCTTATATTGAAAATTTTGGCTGAAATGAGGTTGAAATTATATAAAATGGTGGAGCCCCAAGCCTATAGCCTGCGCTCGCGATTTCGAACTGGGGATATGCTGGGTCTGCTCGCAGACGATATTGAACACTTGCAGGATTTTTACTTAAAAACCTTATTTCCCTCCATAATTTCTCTGATCATTTACACAATTATTATCATCTGCACTGGTCTGTTCTCGATTCCCTTTGCGATATTGCTAGCCATGCTGATAGGGTTATTGGTCTTTGTTGGTCCGGCATTTTCACTGTTGTATTTAAAATCTAAAAATATGCAGCTGAAAATAGAACGTCATCACCTTTATGACAAATTAACGGATGCTGTTTTGGGCATCAGTGACTGGAGATTTAGCGGGCATTACTCCAGTTTTATCCTTGATTATGAAAAACAGGAACAAAGGTTGTTTCAATTGGAAGTGAAAAAACATTCCTTTGTGAATAGGAGAGATGTGTGGAATCAGTTTATTCTTGGTATAACCGTTGTAACCGCCATTGCCTGGGCTGATGGCCTCATGGTTAAAGGAGAAATTTCAGCCTCGTTTATTGCAGCCGTGGGACTTGCGATGCTGTCCTTGCTGGAATCTTTTTTACCGCTGTCGGAAGTGGTCAGTGAAATTACCACATACCTGGATTCCTTAAATCGGCTGCGTTCAATTGAATGGCAGTGCCAGATTGAAAATGAAAATTTAGATAATCAGTGTGTTCTCACGCATACATCTGAGACTTTAATCAAGGTGAATCAGGTTACATTTGGATATTCTCCTAGTAACCCAATTTTAAAAGGCATTGATGTAACAATCCGCCAGGGTGAAAAAATTGCGATTCTTGGCAGGAGCGGCGCTGGAAAATCTACTTTGTTGAATTTGCTTCAGGGAGCACTGAAACCTCTAAGCGGTGAGGTTCAAATAAATGGAAGAAACACCTATGAGTTAGAAGATTCCATCTCAAAATGGGTTAGTGTACTGAACCAGAGGGCATATTTATTTAACACTACAGTTATCAACAATATCCGGCTTGGCAGACCTGAAGCAACAGACGAAGAAATTTATCAAGTTTCCAGGATGGTTCAATTGGATGAATTTATAAAACAATTGCCAAATGGCTATGAGACTAATATGCAGGAAACCGGACAGCGTTTTTCAGGTGGGGAACGACATAGAATTGCCCTTGCAAGGATTTTGCTGCAGGATTCCCCGATTGTTATATTAGATGAACCGACAGTTGGACTTGACCCTATGACGGAAACAAAACTGCTGGCCACCATTTTTAACACATTAAAGGATAAAACGATTATCTGGGTAACACACCATTTAGCAGGTGTAGAAAATATGGATCGAATCCTCTTTCTCGAAAAGGGAACCATTCTCATGGAAGGAAGCCACAAGCATCTGTTTGCAACAGAGGAAAAATATCGACAACTTTATCAAATAGACCGGCCGTTTGGGGAAATATCCCGTGAATTTCACTCTTTACGGGCTGATGAGCACCGGGTAAAATGAAGAACGGACGCTTTAAGCGGAAAAAGGGGCTAAAATGTATGCAAGTAATTATCGCCGAAAAACCGGATCAAGGATCCACCCTTGCATCCATCTTTAAACATAAAAAACAAAACGGTTTCATTGATATTTTTCCGAATGAGGTTTTTCCAAAAGGAGCCGTTGTTACTTGGGCAATAGGGCATGTCTGCCAGCTTGTCGCGCCTGAGAAGTATAACCCGGGATGGAAGAAGTGGTCACTCGATAATTTGCCAATCATTCCGGAGCAATTTGAATATGAAGTTACAAAAGATAAAGCGAAACAATTTGCCGTGATTAAAAAACTGGTATCCAATCCAGGTGTAACGGAAATTATTCATGCCGGAGATGCCGGGCGTGAAGGCGAGTTAATCATTCGTAACATTCTCAGGTTAGTGAAATGTCAAAAACCAATGAGACGGCTGTGGATTTCGTCCTTAACACCTAATGCCATAAGGGAAGGATTTAACAAGCTGCTGAATGAACAGGATACCCGAACCCTATATTTCGAGGCCTATACCCGGGCGTGTGCAGACTGGGTGGTAGGAATGAATGCTTCACGTCTTTATAGTTTGCTTTTACAAAAGCGGGGCTTTTCAGATGTTTTTTCAGTCGGCAGGGTGCAGACACCAACTCTTGCCCTTATTGTGAAAAGGGAACTGGAGATTGAAAATTTTAATTCAGAGCCCTTTTGGGAGGTCCATGCCCATTTTTCAATGAATGGCAAAAAATATATGGGGAAATGGAGAAATGACGGGGAAACCCGCGTGAAAACAAAAGAATTGGCAGAGAAAGTGGCAGCCTTCTGCCGCGAAAAAGAAGCGGAGGTTGGCGAGGTCGTTTCTGAACGCAAGGAATTTTTTCCGCCCTTGCTTTACAATCTTTCTGCCCTCCAGGCAGAGGCAAATAAACGCTTTAAATTCCCGCCGAAGAAAACACTTGATGTCTTACAGAAGCTTTATCAAAAAGGGAACGTTTCATATCCTCGCTCAGATTCCCGCTATGTAACAAAAGAGGAAGCAAACGGTTTTCCGGAAATTCTAAACAAATTAAGTCAAAAACCTGACTATGCAGGCTTTTTTCCTTTGCCTGTTGCCTCCATTGTGAATAATAAACGTTATGTTAATGAAAAAAAGGTTACCGATCACTATGCGATAATTCCTACGGAGCAGATTCCAAATGTTGAAAAACTTAGCGCAGATGAGCGGAAAATATATGATTTAGTGGTTTGGAGTCTAATCGCTGCACATTATTCAAAGGCAATCGCTGAATATACCACTGTCACAACCATGGTGGATGGAAGAGCAGCGTTTATTTCAAAAGGAAAGGTCCAAATTGAAGAAGGCTGGAGAAAAGTCTTGAATCCTAAAGATCTTGACCATGAGCCGGCACTGCCGCCGCTTGTGAAAGGAGAAAAAGGAATCACGCAAAAAGTAGAGGTCAAAGAAAGCCAGACACAGCCGCCAAAGCGTTACACTGAAGGTCAATTGATCACATTAATGAAAACAGCCGGCAAGCATATGGAGGATAAAGAGCTTGAAAAAATTTTAACTAAAACAGAAGGTCTGGGTACTGAAGCTACCCGGGCAGGAATTATCACGATGTTAAAAGACCGGCTTTATATTGAGGTCAAAAAGAATTTAGTTTATGCAACAGCAAAAGCAAAAATTCTCATTGAGGCAATTGGCCGGGAAGTCCTCGCGTCACCGGAAATGACGGCAAAGTGGGAGCACAAGCTAAAGGAGATTGAAGATGGCACCGCATCGCCAAAGCAGTTTATGGAGCAAACGAAAAAAATGGTGCATTATTTAATTACCACTGGAATCGGCCAGGCAGAGGGCTGGGATTTTTCTAAACAGGATCGCGAGAACTTTACACCTGGAAAGCAATATACGAAAAAACGGTCTCAAGTTAAGCTCGGTCCATGCAAAAAATGTAATGGTTTTGTTGTGGATAAAGGAAACTTTTACGGGTGCAGCAATTATCAAAAGAATCAATGCAGTTTTACTATTTCAAAGAAAATCCTCGGCAAAAATATTACCCAAAAGAATATTAAGCTGCTCTTATCCGAAGGAAAAACAGAATTGATCGAAGGTTTTGTTAAGGAAGACAAAACGTTTAATGCCAGACTTTTTCTTGATGAAAAGGAGAAAAAAGTGAAATTTTTATTTGAGGAAACAAAATTACAATAAAAATGAAATCTTGGTATTAAGTGACAAAGAGCCTTGTCACTGTATTTTTTCTATAGTAAACTTTTAATGATTATTGTCAATGGAGGGTTCGGGATGCCAACACCAAGTATGGAAGATTATATTGAACAAATTTATAATTTGATAGAAGAAAAAGGCTATGCCCGGGTCTCAGACATTGCCGAAGCATTATCAGTTCATCCCTCCTCGGTGACAAAAATGGTGCAAAAGCTCGATAAAGATGAATATTTAGTCTATGAAAAATATAGAGGGCTTATCTTAACAGCCAAAGGAAAAAAAATCGGAAAGCGCCTTGTCTTCAGGCATGATTTATTGGAGCAGTTCCTTAAAATAATCGGTGTAAAAGATGAAAATATTTATAACGATGTCGAAGGGATTGAACATCATTTAAGCTGGGATTCGATCGACCGCATCGGCGACCTTGTTCAGTTTTTTGAAGAGGATGAAACAAGAATAGATGCCTTAAAAGAGATCCAAAAACACAACGAGAATGTATAAAGCAAAAACTCGCCAAATCAATCGGCGAGTTTTTTTATCCCCAAATAAAGGGTGTTTCTTGATAGACATAGTAATTGAGCCAGTTAGAAAAAAATAAGTGGCCGTGTGAACGCCAGCGATTAATTGGCGGCTGTGTCGGGTCATTGTTAGGAAAATAGTTTTCCGGTACATGAATTTCTAGTCCTCTATTTAAATCCCTTTCATATTCCTGAGCCAGCGTGTCGGATTCATATTCTAAATGTCCGGTGATCATGACATGCTTGCGATCACGGGAAGCAAGCAATAAAGCACCAGCTTCTTCCGATGCAGCTAATAACTTTAAGTCCGGATTGTTTCTGATGGCAGAAAACGATACATCTGTATAGCGGGAATGCGGCGCAAAAAACTGATCATCGAATCCGCGCAATAAAATATCATTTTGTTCAATTATTTGATGAGCATATATTCCTGAACATTTCCTTGTTAACTCAAACTTACCAATGCCGAAATGATAGTAGAGAGCTGCCTGTGCTCCCCAGCATATATGTAAGGTTGAGGTTACATTCTGTTTTGTCCAGTCCATGATGTCTGTTAATTCTGACCAGTACTTCACCTGCTCGAACTCCAATAACTCCACAGGTGCTCCAGTAATAATCATCCCGTCAAATTTCTGCTGTTTGATTTCAGAAAAAGTTGTGTAAAATTGCTCCAAATGCTGTTTGCTTGTATGTGTCGATTCATACGATTTAGTTTTTAGAAAGTTAACATTCACCTGCAATGGGGTATTCCCCAAAAGTCTTAAAAGCTGTGTTTCCGCTTTTTCTTTTTCAGGCATTAAATTTAAGATCAGTATATTCAGCGGCCTGATATCCTGGCTGACTGCCCGTTCATTATCCATAATAAAAATATTTTCCTGTTCAAGGATTCCCCGGGCAGGAAGAAGCTTTGGAATATTAATAGGCAAAAGACCATCCCCTTTCCATCAAAAACAAATACTATTTCCATTATTACAGCTGTAAAACAGCAGAAGTCAATGAATATTTTAAAAATTCGATATTAATATTATAAGCATTATTGTAATTTGAGAAAAGATAAAATTTGTTCAAATTTTAATTGTCGGAATGAAAATGCTTTTTTGATACAATAAGAATGTAATTCTATTCTAAATAGTGGAATGCGGGGGATTAAATTGGAAATGACATCAGTGAAGTCAGACATTGAGATTGCACAAGAAGCAAAAATGAAGCCAATTGTCGAAATTGCCGCAAAGATTGGCTTAGAAGAAGATGATCTTGAGCTTTATGGAAAATATAAAGCAAAACTTTCCAATCAAGCATTGGCCAAAATTCAAACAAAACAGGGTGGAAAAATAATTCTGGTTACCTCGATTAATCCTACCCCAGCCGGAGAAGGGAAATCGACCGTAACAGTTGGCTTGGGTGATGCTTTTAACCGAATTGGGAAAAAGGCTATGATTGCAATGCGGGAACCTTCATTAGGACCGACAATGGGGATTAAAGGGGGAGCAACCGGAGGCGGGTATTCGCAAGTTCTGCCGATGGAAGATATCAATCTTCATTTTACAGGGGACCTTCATGCGATTACGACGGCAAATAACGCTCTCGCAGCATTAATCGATAATCATCTCCAGCAGGGAAATGAATTGAATATTGATCAGCGCAGGATTGTCTGGAAGCGCGCTGTTGATTTAAATGACCGGGCCTTAAGAAAGGTTATTATCGGTCTTGGCGGACCCCTTCAGGGTGTTCCAAGAGAAGACGGCTTTGATATTACAGTAGCATCAGAAATCATGGCGGTCCTCTGCCTTGCAACAGATTTAATGGATTTAAAACGCCGTTTATCACGCATGGTTGTTGCCTATAATTACAATAAGGAACCAGTTACTGTCAGTGATCTTGGCGTTGAAGGAGCCTTAACATTATTATTAAAGGATGCGGTAAAACCAAACCTTGTCCAAACGATTGAACATACCCCTGCTCTCGTACACGGCGGTCCCTTTGCCAATATTGCCCATGGGTGCAACAGTGTTATTGCCACAACGACAGCGGCGAAATTAGCTGATTATGTCATTACTGAGGCTGGCTTTGGAGCAGACTTAGGGGCGGAAAAGTTTTTACATATTAAATCAAGGAGTGCCGGTATTAAACCGGAAGCAGTCGTTATTGTTGCGACAATCCGGGCTTTAAAAATGCACGGCGGTGTTGCCAAGGCTGATTTGGCAAAGGAAAATATTGCAGCATTAACACTCGGCTTTGCGAATCTCCAAAAACACATTGAAACCATCAAGAGCTTTGGACTGCCAATTGTTGTTGCCATCAACAAATTTATTACCGATACAAACTTGGAAGTTCAGACATTGCTTGAGTGGTGCAGTCGGGAAAATGTGCCTGCTGCCTTAACGGAGGTTTGGGAAAAAGGCGGAGAAGGCGGTATTGAACTGGCTGAAAAGCTGTTGTCCATAATTAATGAGGATGTAAATAATTTTCACCCATTATATGACATGTCACAATCGATTGAAGAGAAAGTCAGAACAATTGTTCAAAAAGTGTACGGCGGCAGGGATGTAGAGTTTTCTCCTAAAGCTAAGAAGCAGTTAATTGATTTTGAAAAGTTTGGCTGGTCCCATTTAGCCGTTTGTATGGCAAAATCTCAATATTCCTTATCAGATGACCCTGCAAAACTTGGGAGACCCTCTGATTTCACTGTCACTGTCAGAGAGTTTAAACCATCGATTGGCGCGGGCTTTATTGTGGCCTTAACAGGCGAAGTCATGACGATGCCTGGTCTGCCTAAAAAACCGGCAGCCTTAAATATGGATGTTGATGAGAATGGCAATGCAGCCGGGCTATTTTAAAGGAGAAAAAGGAAATGTTTGATCCAACAGCCTTTGATAATATGAAGGTGGTTATTGAAGGAGCACTTTATGATAAAGATCTCAGTGGTGACATTGTTATAACAGATCGTAATGATATCATCAATCTCGCCAAAATGTCCCGCCTATTTAATATATTCTTTTCCTTGTCTGAGACGGCAGGGAGCCAAGTCACAGCCAAGATTGAAATGGAATCGAAGCTGGTTAATTTAGCAGCGGAGCTGCTTCCCGGCTCACCGCTTGATGAGCATGCCGGCTGTATTGTCCGGTTGCAATTTTTCCTTAAACATGCAGATGATGATCGAGTCTATCAGGAAATTGAATCCATTTTACTGGATGTTTGGGGTGATAGAAGGAGAATTTCTCAAACAGTGGAATACAATCCTCTAAATAAATCCTCAATAATCCATAATATGATAACCATTGATTTTGCAAGGCTGATTAGTGAGGAACAAATGGAAGATTTGGTTGAAATGACAGCTTTATCAGCTGCCACTCTTAAGAAGCTGCAAGACTTTTTAATGTAAAACCGGCTAAGGGCCGGTTTTATTTTTTTGAGCTAAAATATTTACAATAGTCAAATTAGAGGTTACGATAGTTTTAACCAGATGTTATGACCTAGTACTAAAAATAAGGGGAGATGGAATTGGTTAAAACGGCATGGGTAACCGACAGTACAGCTTATTTAGATGATGAATTAAGAAATCATCCAGACATATATACCATTCCTTTAACGATTTTGCTTGATGGCGAAGAATATTTTGATGGTATTGATTTGACTCCTGCTCAATTGTTTGAGAAATTAAAACATTTGAGGAATCCTCCAACGACATCCCAGCCTTCAGTCGGTGCATTTCAAGCATTATATGAAAAACTCGAGCAGCAGTATGACAGGGTGATAACGGTACTCCTTTCAGGGAAACTTAGCGGGACTGTCTCATCAAGCGAGCAGGCTGCCAAATTAGTTGATATACCTGTCATTACCTTTGATTCGCAAATTTTAACCTATCCGATGGCCGCTTTATTGAAAAAAGGGATGGAATTAACAGAATCCGGTGCGAGGCTGGAAGATGTTATCGAACAGCTTGAAGCCATCAGAGCCACAGGAGAAACTTACGTTCTTGTTGGAAGTTTAGAGCAGCTTCACCGCGGCGGCAGGATGTCAGGCTTGCAATTTTTCCTTGGCAGCATGCTGAACGTCAAGCCGATTATTTCTTTTGATAACGGAGCGTTATTTGTAAAAGAAAAGGTAAGAAGCACTAAAAAGGCCCAGGAAAGAATTCTCGATTATTTCAAGCTTGCATACGAGAAAAATCAAATGAAAGAAGTATATATTTTGTATGGTCTTCACGAAGAGCATGCCCGCGAGTGGCGCGAAGAATTGCAGCAACAATTTCCAAGTCTTAAGATTATTTGCTGCCCGCTTGGGGCCGTAATTGGTGTCCATGCAGGGGAAAATACCCTTGGAATCAGCTGGTTTAACAATATGGAATAAGACAAAAGCGTAACCCCGTTTTTTCGGGGTTATTTTTTTGGCATTTTTCATGTTAAAATAACAAGGATGAAAGCAGGTGTTCTTATGGTGAAAAATGAAATTATTACATATACTGAAAATTTGGTTCGTAATGAATTGAACGAGGATTCTAGCGGTCATGATTGGTTTCATGTCGACCGTGTCAGAAGAAATGCCTTGTATATCTGCAGGGAGGAAAACGCGGGAGATCCTTTCATTATTGAAATGGCCGCCCTTCTCCATGATATACCGGACGAAAAACTAAATGAAAGTGCGGAAAAAGGCAATGCGAAACTGAATTCATTTTTAAATACGATCGCATTACCGGAAGAGGAAAAAAACCATCTCATTCAAATTATAGACTCCATTTCCTACAAAGGAGGCAGAATAGCCGAACTGCCATCGATTGAGGCCAAAATTGTCCAGGATGCAGACAGGCTGGATGCCATCGGTGCGATTGGCATCGCCCGGGCCTTTGCCTATGGCGGAAAAAAAGGACAGTCCATTTATGATCCCGGCATCCAGGTCAGAGAGAAAATGAGCTTAGAAGAATATCGCAATGGAAAGTCGACAACGATTCACCATTTTTATGAAAAGCTCCTAAAATTAAAGGATTTACTGAATACAGATTCGGCGATAAAAATGGCTGAAAGCCGGCAGAGAATAATGGATTTATTTTTACAGCAATTTTATCAGGAATGGGATGGTCAAGGGTTATGAAAATGCTCACGGTAGAGAGTTTGTCGAAAACATATGGAGAGAAGCAGCTTTTTCACGATATTTCGTTTACCATCTCCGAAAAAGAACGAGTTGGTTTAATTGGGATTAATGGGACGGGGAAGTCTTCTTTATTGAAAATCATAGCAGGGAAAGACCAGCCTGATGAGGGTAAACTCATAACTGGCAAGGATTATACCATCTCATTTTTGGACCAGCATCCAGATTTAGACCCGGAAAAAACCGTTCTCGAACAAGTCTTTGATGGCGAGGCACCCATTCTAAGGCTGATGCGTGAGTACGAAAAAACCTTGCTGAAGCTTCATGACTCACCCAATGAAATCGAACTACAAGAGGAACTTTTTCAATTACAGAAGCGAATGGACAGCTTAAATGCCTGGGATGCAAGTACAAATGCCAAATCCATTTTAACGAAATTAGGAATTGAAGCTTTTGCCCAAAAAGTGGGCAAGCTTTCTGGAGGCCAGAAAAAGCGGGTGGCTTTAGCCCAGGTATTGATTGCCGAGCCTGATTTACTTATCTTGGATGAGCCGACAAACCATCTTGATTTTGATTCGGTGAAATGGCTCGAGGACTATTTAAGCCGGTATAATGGGTCGATCCTGCTTGTTACGCATGACCGCTATTTTTTAGACAGGGTTGCCAATCGAATGTTTGAACTGGATGGAGGAAACCTTTATAGCTATAAAGGAAATTATGCATCATTCTTGGAGGCGAAGGCGATCCGCGAGGAAAATGAGGCTGCAACTTATGAAAAGAGAAAGAATCTTTTCAGGCGTGAATTGGAGTGGATTCGGCGAGGTGCGAAAGCGAGAACAACGAAACAAAAGGCTCGTATTCAGCGGTTTGAGGAGCTTGATGATAACCTGGCCGGTGGCAAGCCCGTAAATGAAAAGCTTGATATCTCGCTCAATGGCAGCAGATTAGGCAAACAGGTTTTTGAACTGAAAAAGGCCACTAAACGCTATGACGAAAAAGTTATACTGGATCATTTTGATTTGCTTGTAAAACCGGGTGACAGGATTGGAGTCATTGGCCGGAACGGTACGGGAAAATCAACATTATTAAACATCCTTGCCAAGCGAATCCCGCTTGATGAGGGAGAATTTATCATGGGGCAGACCGTGAAAATTGCTTATTATACACAGCAAAGTGAAGACATGGATGAAAATAAGAGGATGATTGAATACATCAAAGAAACCGCTGAAATTGTGGAAACATCTGATGGAAAAACGATTTCTGCTGCGCAAATGCTTGAGAGATTCCTTTTTCCGTCTTATTTTCACGGGACGCCTATCCGCAAACTTTCTGGAGGAGAACGGCGCCGGCTATATTTATTAAAACTATTAATGACGGCACCAAATGTGCTCCTGCTTGACGAGCCAACGAATGATTTGGATACGCAAACGTTAACTGTTCTTGAGGATTATTTAGAAGATTTTCCAGGCGTCGTGATTACTGTATCCCATGACCGTTATTTCCTAGATAAGGTGGCTGAACAACTCCTGGTGCTGCAGGGAGAAGGAGAAATTACTTCTTTTTACGGCAATTATACAGAATACCTTGAAAAACAAACCGCCCAAGAAACACTGAAAGCAGAAACAGTTTCAAATCCGTTCAAAGCACCGGAAAAAGAGAAACGGAAAAAAATGACCTATATGGAGAAAAAGGAATGGGCAGAAATTGATGAGGTCATTGCCAGAACGGAAGCAAAACTTGAAGAGATAGCTGCCGAAATGGGAAACACGGGCAGTGATTTCACTAGAGCACAGGAATTGATGCGACAGGAAGCGGAATTAAACGAAACGCTTGAGCAATTAATTGAACGATGGTCCTATTTAGCAGAACTAGCAGAAAATGAGTAAAGAGTACGATTTGTTAACGTACTCTTCTTTTTTTATGCGGCTAGGAGGCTTCCGGACCTCCCGCGGAAAGCAGTCCTTTCCCTCCGATCAACGGACAAGTTTACAGAGCCTTTAATTAAGCATTTCGGATGAATGAACAATATTCATTGTGTTAAACTTGATAAAGAGAAATCAATGAAATAAGGTGATGTCGTGAAAATTAAGTCCATCGAACCGACACCAAGCCCTAATACAATGAAGATCCTGCTAGATCAAGAGCTGCCTATGGGTAAAAGTCATAATTATAAAAGAGAGACGGCAAATGATGCACCCTCAATCATTCAAGATGTCTTACAAATCGAAGGAATTAAGGGTGTTTACCATGTAGCAGACTTTTTGGCTGTTGAAAGAAATACAAAATTTGATTGGAAAGAACTGCTGCCAAAAATAAGGAAGTCTTTTGGTGAAAATGCTCGGGAAGGAGCGGCAAACCAAAGTGACATAAATGAGCATTTCGGAGAAATCAAAGTAGAAGTGCAAGTGTTTAAAGATATACCGCTTCAAGTTAAGCTGACAAATGGGACCGCAGAAAAACGATTTGGTATGCCGGAATATTTTTTAAAAGCAAGAGAAAGTGCCCAGCTGCCGGAAGATAATTATATTTTATTGCGGAAATGGCAGAATCAAGGCGTCAGATATGGCGATTTTGAGCAAATCGGCCAGGAGGTTATTGAAGAATTAATCGCTTCCTATCCTGTGTATAGACTGGAAGAACTTGTTGCCAGAGCTCAAACAGGTGAAATCCAGGAAGTTCTAAAGACAAATCGTCCCCGCCGAAAAGTAACAATAGAGGATTTACAAAACCCCGACTGGCATTTCCGTTACCAGGTGCTTGAACAAATGGATAATCCGGAATTGACGGATTTACCTCTTTTGGCAAAAGCCTTAGCAGATGAAAAGCCTTCCATTCGCAGGCTTGCAGCCGTATATCTTGGGATGATTAAGGAGCAAGCTGTACTTCCCTTTTTATATAAGGCCCTTAAAGATAAGACTGTAACGGTCAGAAGAACTGCCGGTGATTGTTTATCAGATTTAGGGTTCCTGGAAGCAGCTGATGAAATGGCAAAAGCATTAAAAGACCCAAGTAAATTAGTCCGCTGGAGGGCTGCGATGTTTTTATATGAGGTGGGAGACGAAAAGGTATTGCCTGCTTTAAGGGCTGCAGAAAACGACACAGAATTTGAGGTAAGCCTGCAGGTCAAAATGGCGATTGCTAGAATAGAAGGAGGCGAGGAAGCAAAAGGGTCGGTTTGGAAGCAGATGACGGAAGCGAGAAAAATAGACGAGTAATTTTGTAAATTGTTTGTGTAAATAGTATTCTAAAAACAGATAAATCGAAACGGAGTGTAAAAAGATGTCAAATGCTTATGAAGAATATATGAAACAAATGGTATTGCCAATGCGCGAGGAATTAACTGCGGCCGGATTCAAGGAACTGACAACAGCAGAAGATGTTCAGAAATTTATGGAAGAGACAAATGGAACCACCCTTGTGGTTGTTAATTCAGTCTGCGGCTGTGCAGCCGGCCTTGCCAGACCTGCTGCTGCACAGTCTGTTGTAAGAAGTGAGAAAAAACCGAACCATCTTGTTACGGTTTTCGCGGGGCAGGATAAGGAAGCAACTGCAAAAATGCGTGAGTACTTTGAAGGAATAGAACCTTCGTCTCCTTCGATGGCATTGCTAAAGGACAATAGAGTTGTCCATTTTATCCCAAGGCATGATATTGAAGGCATGCCGATGGAAGTGGTTATGGGGAATTTAATGGGGGCATTGGAAGCTAATTGCTAAAATTTAAAGGACGACCTGTGTCGTCCTTTTGAATTACATAAAGAAATAGGAGAAGATGAAATGTTTGTGACGACTGCAGGGCGAACGAATCAACAAATGATGGCAAAAGCAATGGCTGCTGCGGAAATATTAAACATACCCTATATTCCCAGAAAAAAGAAATCCATTAACCTCCTGCAAAATGAATTGAATAGCGGCTGCATTGTTGTAGGGCAAGAAAGAATGGAGCTTTTCCAAATGGGAAGCCATCTGCCATTTTTTTTTCACCCCAACTCCGCCATGTTTCGCATAAAACGCTTATTAAACGGGGAGAACGACCCTTTTACTGATGCAGCTCAACTACAAAGGGAGATGACGTTTCTGGATTGTACATTAGGTCTTGCTTCTGATTCGATTGTGGCTAGTTTCCTCGTTGGTAAAAAAGGAAGGGTAACAGGAATTGAAGGACAAAAATATTTAGCCTATATTGTGAAGGAAGGGCTGCGCTCCTGGGATTCAGGTTTGCCGCAAATGAAGGAAGCGATGGAGAGAATTAATGTCGTCCATTCAACGGCGTATGAATTTTTGAAAAACCAGCCGGATTCATCAGTGGACTGCATTTATTTTGACCCAATGTTTGAAGAGAAAATCCTTGAATCAGATGGAATTAAGGCATTAGGGAATTTTGCTTTGTATGATGAACTTGATGAGGCTACCATGGCAGAAGCGGTACGAGTTGCCAGACGGCGGGTAGTATTAAAAGACCATTATAAGAGTAAAAGATTTGGGAAATATGGGTTTGAAGTAATTCGCAGGAAGACCGCTAAATTCCACTTTGGTTCTATTATTAAATAAAGCCAAAGGGCAGGATACAATAAAAGTGTGTGAAAATTTTCAACTCTTCTTTTCCATTTTTGTCAAAAAAGAAGTATAATATATTTTGTTTATACAAATTATGCACATGCTTCAAATCCTTCTATGGGTAAAGGTGAGTAAGATGAATAAATGGCTGCGTAAATCGCTTTTTGTAATGGTTTCCATCTTAACTTTCGGTCTTGTTACACCAACACAGTTAATCAATGGTGTCAATGCAGAGAGTCCAATTGAAAGAGATGCCTTAGAAACGGCCACATTGGAAGGTAATTTCGCACAGCTTAATAAGAGTTCGGAAGAATCAGAGTTTGATAGAGACCAATTCATGGGAAACTTAATAAGGCAGGCGGAAGTTCAGTCTTATCAAAAGTTTGGCACGAGGATTAAACCGGTCATTGAACATGAATTCCGGGAAATCATTTTACCAAATATTGAAGCTGCCCTTGAACAAATTGCAGCACAATTTCCTGATGAGGATCTGAAAAATCTTACTCTTACGGAACAGCCTGGTGCTGGACAATCGGAAAAAATTTTTCATATAAAAAACACCTTATTTGGAAAAGATATTCTACGATTCCATGTTAGAAGGGACAATCCACCGCAGGAAGGATACTGGTTTAATTTTCATTATCACACCTGGCATGATGATTTCCAGACCCATCATGAGCTTGGCTCTATTTACTGGGCTAAAAACACCCCGCCGAAGTGGATGAGTTAGAAAGGCAGCAAAAAAATATTTAATAAAATGAAACCTTTTAATAAAAATACCGTAAATAGACTATTACCAAATTGGAGGAATGAAAAATGGCAGTTAGTTTATCAAAAGGTCAAAAAGTTGATTTAACAAAAACAAAT
>CAYNUT010000068.1:0-19506 GCA_964400595.1 uncultured Neobacillus sp.
AAAATCTCTGTTTAGATTCTGACATAATAAAAAATTGCCGAGAAAAATACCCTTTTTCGACAATCTGACCGCCATTTGGCGGCTCCTAAAAAATTTTTAAATTATACCAATTTTCTTCTGCCTGAATTCCAACAATTCCTACAAATAATAAAACTATCTTAATTTAGACAAAAAAGCAGCTGCCATTCCTTGACTGTCCATTTCCATTATTGTATATTTAAAGCATCATGTAACCGAATAACATTGGAAGACCCTTTGCACATTTGTTACATGATAATATTTATCTTTGGCACCATAAGGGGTGTCTTGAAAGGCTTAGGAGGAAGAAGTACATGCAAAACGGTAAAGTTAAATGGTTCAACAATGAAAAAGGTTTCGGTTTTATCGAAGTTGAAGGCGGCGACGATGTATTCGTTCACTTCAGTGCTATCCAAGGCGACGGCTTCAAATCTTTAGAAGAAGGTCAAGAAGTTTCTTTTGAAATCGTTGAAGGAAACCGTGGACCTCAAGCAGCTAACGTTGTCAAACTATAATACTTAAATAAAAATGACCGTTCAAGGGCTGACGACTTTCCGTCAGCCTTTTTATGTGAGCCTCTCTCCATTCTCCTTAAGCATCTCCCCAACCGTGCACTTGGAGATGCAAAAACGATGTGCGAATCTTCGCCCGCCCTCTTTTTTCAACTGCCGATGCAAAAAACAGCCCTCACAATATTGCTTCATAATGCCCTCCACATTGGCAAACAGTTCAACTCTGTCCGATTGTCTCACGAATTCTTACCACCTCTTTTTTCCTTAAAGCATTAATGTTTTAGCGAAAATATCCTTTCCCGCTAATGCCTGGGTCGCTAATTTATCTGCTTCTTTATTATCTTTTCGAGAAATAACAGTATATTTCGGCGTAATGCCAAGCGCGTTTATTTTTTCTTCAATCCGGTCAAGCCACCTGTTTAGATTTTCCTCATAACAGGGCCACTCTCCTTCAAGCTGTTTTAATACCACCTGCGAGTCACCCTTAAATTCACACGATAGGTGATGGACGCCCAAATCTTCTAAAATATTTAACGCATAATAAAAAGCAGCATATTCAGCTTCATTATTCGTTTCCATTTCATCAAATCGTTCGTTCGCACGAATCCGGTATTTCTTTTTTCCCTGCTTAAAAAAGATAACTGCCCCAAGACCTGCCTGATTTGTTTCTTTTTGAAAACCGCCATCAAAATAAACCGTTATATCATGTGGGTCTTCTTCAATTTCTGTTAAAAGTTTTTTCATTTCTTTCAAAATCCAAGATGTCCCTTTTTCATCATAAAAATACAAATCGGTTATCTTTCCGGAAGCTTCAAGCTCTTCACCAATCTGAACAGCTAATTCCCCATTTACCCATTCTGTGGAAAACTGCACCTTTTGATTATTTTTTAGTTTATGATTCCATTCGAGCCTATATTTCATTATTTTCACCTTTCATCATTGATCTCAATTTCATCGAATTGTTTCAGGTTTTTAAGAATATATTCTTTCTTATCATACCCACTTGTGATATAGAAAATATTTTCCTGCATCACTTTATTAAAATATGATAAACTTTCAGTAATATTAATATGAAATAGAGGGGTAATATACCACCATGAAAAAACCAATCATTGCTGACTTTAGTTTGCTGATCGTTACATTGATTTGGGGAATGACATTCGTCATCGTTCAAAATGCGATCAATTTTCTCGAACCTCTTGCCTTTAACGGGATTCGCTTTCTTTTAGCAGCTGTTTTACTACTTCTTTGGCTGCTGATTTTTGAAAATGAGCAGCGTAAACAAGTCAATTTTAAATTAATAATTCATGGCACCTTTATTGGATTTTGGCTGTTTCTCGGTTATATCACCCAAACAATCGGCCTTTTATATACAACATCTTCAAAGGCAGGATTTATTACAGGACTGAGCGTTATTTTGGTCCCTTTATTCTCCATGCTTTTATTAAAACAATTCCCGGGCAGAAATGCCATATTTGGCGTGTTGATTGCAACTATCGGTCTTTTTCTCCTGACAATGACGGATGTAACCGCCTTAAATATTGGCGATGGATTTGTTTTTATCTGTGCCATCAGCTTTGCTCTGCACATCATCTTTACAGGTAAATTTTCAAGCAAATATCCAACTCTTCTGTTAACTTTTATTCAAATTTCTACCGTTGCTCTATTATCAATCGTTTCCTCTTTTCTTTTTGAGGATTGGCAAAAGACATTCCAAAAGGAGATATTGTTTTCGCAGGATGTCATTATTGCTTTGATTGTTACCAGCATCTTTGCGACAGCCTTTGCTTTTTTTATCCAAACAAATTTTCAAAAATATACTTCAGCCACAAGGGTTGCCCTCATTTTTGCCATGGAGCCCGTTTTTGCTGCGGTTACGGGTTATTTTTGGGCAGGGGATCGGTTGTCATATAGTGCTTTATTTGGCTGCATCCTTATCTTTATGGGCATGATATTGGCAGAACTGCCTGCAGCTAAATTAATGCTTTTTAAAAAAAATAAAAGTGTCGAAGGATAATGAAAACTCCCATTCCTTTTGGAAGGGAGTTTTTCATCTTTGTTAGAATCTTAACTTAAATTTGGTTAATTTTCTGTTCTTTTTACTGTAAAAGTGGCCAATGATTCCAACCAAAACTCCGAGAACCGCACCTCCAAGCACTTCATCCGGTTCATGACCTAACATTTCTTTTAGCTTTTTTGGTGAGTTTTGTTTAAATTCCACACTTTCTTCCTTTTGAATTTTTTCAATTAGTTCATTCATTGAGTTTACTTTTAGTGTAAGCTCCCCTGTCTGCCTGCGGACCCCCTGGGCATCGTACATAACGATGAGACCATAGATTAACGACAGGGCAAAGTCAAATGTGGTCTGCCCTCTCTTTAAGGCTATTTATGTGGTTAAGGTTGCTACGCCTGCTGAATGGGAGCTTGGCATGCCGCCAGTCCCAAAAAATAAATCCGGGCGCCATTCCTTCTTTTTCAGATAATGGATTGGAATTTTGATCCCTTGCGCAAGTCCTATGCTGAAAAGCGCTAAATAAACACCTTTGTTCATGTAATCACCTCTACCATTATTGTTTAAAAAGCGGTGTTTTATTATTCCAACTGGAAATACTTAAACGTGGGAGGTGATTATAGGTGTCAAAAAAAGGGTATACAAACCGTGGGGTTAAAGCGCCGGGAGTTAATCCGCAAGGGTACGGACAGGATGCCGAGTTTGCGGAAGAGCCAAAAAGCAAGCTTGAAAATGCCGCCAAGAAGAAAAATACCAAATAATAATAAAGAAGGTTGTCTCAATCGGCTGAGACAACCTTCTTTATGAAACAATAGTTTCATCAATTGGCAGCAGCCTTTGCAGACCGCGAAGTTCCAGTTCCATCATTTTACCGATGGCTTTTTCTCTTTCAATTTTGAGTCCAGCGTCTTCTAAATCACAGCTTACAGGGACATCACACCTAATTTCTGCCAGCTTTCTGGATAAATAAAGCATTTCCAAATCCTGTTCGATTTTCGATTTATGGGATTTTGATAATCTGTCCAAATTAGAAATAATCCCCTCTACATGTTCAAATTCCTTTAACAGCTTAAGGGCCGTTTTTTCACCAATCCCTTTTACCCCTGGATAATTATCACTTGGGTCACCCATCAGTGCTTTTAAGTCGATCATCTGCCGGGGCGTGATGCCTTTTTCTTCATAAAATGTATGAGGAGTGTGGACAAGATAATTGCCAAAACCCTTTTTCAATAAAATGACGGAAATATTGTCATCAAGAAGCTGAAGAATATCCTGGTCACCGGTTAATATCGAGACATGGGCAAATTCCTTTGATTGATTGGCAATCGTTCCGATGCAGTCATCTGCCTCATAACCCTTCAACCCAATATTCGGGATATCAAAGGAAGCAACCACTTCTTTTACTAAATCAAATTGCGGGATTAACTCAACAGGCGCCTCGCCGCGATTTCCCTTGTAATCAGGAAATAACTCTGTCCTGAACGTTTTGCTGCCCATGTCCCAGCAAACAGCAAGATGGGAAGGTTTGAACGAGGAAACTGCCGTGAATAGATGTTTTACAAAGCCATGGATTCCATTGGTGGGAATTCCTTTTGTATTTATCATAAATTGCCCTGTAACCGCAGTGGCATAAAAAGCGCGAAATAACAGCGCCATACCATCAACAAGCATAAGTGAAGGCTTTTGATTCATCAATTAGGGACCTCCTTTTTACTAACGCGATTCCCATTATACCATACGTCAGCCCCAAATATTATTCGATAAAATTTTCCTCATAGGAGATCCAATCACTGAAACTGCCAATATACAGCTTTACCTTTTCAAATCCCGCTTCCTTTAAGGCTAGGAAATTAGGGGCTGCGGTTACCCCTGAACCGCAGTAAACAATGATTTGTTTTTCAGGACCGATTTCGGAAAACCTGCTTTTTTGTTCAGATGCCTGCTTATATTGGCCTCGTGTTATCCCTTCCATCCATGGCTTATTGAAGGCACCGGGAATATGACCTGCTTTCTTGTCGATTGGTTCCTCAAGCCCTAAATAACGCCTTTCCTCACGCGAATCGATTAAGACAGCATCCTTGGACTTGTGATTAATTGTCTCTTTAACCTCTTCGACTCCTGCTATTATTTCCGGCTTTAGGTTATATTGGAACACTGTTTTTTCATAAGCGGGAATATTAACCGTAACCGGATCATTTGCCTCTTTCCATTGTTTAAAGCCCCCATTTAGGACAAATACTTTTTCATGGCCAAGATATTTCAGCATCCACCAAAACCTTGCCGCAAACGCTCCTTCCCCGCCATCATAAGCAATTACAGTATTGTTTTCATCAATACCTGCATGTTCCAACTTCGAAAGAAAGTCCTCTAATGGGGGAAGCGGATGCCTTCCTCCATGCTCCCGGACCAGGCCCGACAAATCCTTTTCCAGGTCAAAAAACATTGCTCCGGGAATATGTTCCGCTAAATATTCCTTTCTCCCCTTTTCTGGGTCTGCCAGTGAAAAACGACAATCAACAATCCTAATATTATCAAGGTTCAAATTATTTAACAGCCAATCCTTCTCCACAACATATATCAAAGAATCTCCCCCTTTGGCGGTGGTAGTTTTTCTTGAATTTCACTCAAGAGCTCGGTGGAGACTTCCCCGTCAAAGGCCGAAAGAAGACTTAAATAGAAATCATCCGCCTGCTCTTCCATGTGTATCAATAAATGCTTTAATTTTCTGCTTACTTCATTTTCATAGTGCCGTTTCAAACGGTCTCCTTCCTGTTTTAAGTATTCGTCCGCAGGTCCGTTTAGGTTTTTATACAGCTCTTCACTCATGAGTCTTTTCTCATTTTTTTCAAAAAAGGATTTGGGATTTTTAAAATACGACATCGCTTTTGTGAACAGCTGACTATTTAAGTCTTTAAAGGCTGACGGAAAATCGATTTCTTCCCACTTGCCTGCTTCAAACACAGAAAAAGACAGGTCATTATTGACCGATTGTAGATTCCGCTTCAAAGCTGTTTGATAATCAACAAATAGCTTTTCAACAAAACGCTCCATTCTAACTATGGTTGCCCTCATCTCCTGAGCCAAGTCAAAGCCTATACTATTAAGAAATTCTTCGAGTGTCCCCTGTAAGACCTTTTTCAAATTCCGGCCATCTTCCCTTAAAGTTGAAGGATTAAATGCCTCCTTAAAGAAATCGCCAAAGCGTAAAAACACTCTTTGTTTAATGTAATAAATGAGTTCCTCCGCTTCTTGTGCAAGGCGGTTCTGCAGTGCATCAGGCGATTGTTTTGCAAAAATGACCTGAACCATCCGCTTTTGTTCTTCCATTTCCAGCCGTTTTTGTTCTCTAAGGGCCTTTTCTTCTTTCGAAGTTTCAATTAGTTTTGTGATGAGAACCCGGACCCGGTCTAATTCTTTATCTGCAGCTGAAATGGCCATTTTCGATAAATCATAAGAGATAAACTGATAAAACGCCTGCTCAAATGCTGACATTCCTGATGCATCATCGTGGTTCCGGCTGAGCTTCTCATTTAAGGCACATAAGCTTGATAAAGAGAATAAATGAGGATTTCTGATACCGTATTTAACCAGCTGGTCTCTTACATAATCCACAACAGAATATTTTTCTTCTTCATTTTCTGCCAGATCAATCGCATTGATGATGAAAAACATTTTATCCATTTGAAATGAATCCTTCACACGTCCCAATTGAATTAGAAATTCCCGGTCCGCTTTTGAAAAAGCATGATTATAATAAGTAACAAACAAAATAGCATCTGCATTTTTAATATAATCAAAAGCGACACCAGTATGGCGGACATTAATTGAATCAGCTCCAGGAGTATCTACTAGGGTTACCCCTTTTCGTGTCAACTCGCAATCATAATAAAGCTCAATCCATTCCACATAACATGATTTTTCTTCTTTGGCGACAAATTCATGAAATTCATTCAAGCCGGTTTTCTTTACGGTCCCAAGAAGGTTAACAAGGCGGTCATAGCCTTGATGAAATGCCTGCAAGAAGGCATAATGGGTTTTCTCTATGACACCTTCCTGACTTTGTGTAAGAACGATTTGGGATATCTTATTTACTGCTTCGCTGAAATTATCTGCAGATAAGTCAAAAAACTTTAACGAACGATTAAGATTATCAAGCATGCTGGCTGCCTCTTTAAACTTCACCAGGACTGTCCCGTGGGGGTTTTCATCAGTTACAGGCTTGATTTTATTAATGGCAGCAGTTGTTGGATTGGGTGAGACAGGTAAAACTTTTTCACCCATCAATGCATTTGCAAAGGAGGATTTCCCGGCACTGAAGGCTCCAAATAACGCCACGGTGAAACCTTTATGCTCTAATCTTTCCGCCTTTTCCAACAAATCTTTTGATAAATTCTGAAACCCCGGCAAATCATTAATCAGGTCAGACGCCAGCTGAAGTCTTTCGATTGTAGATATGAATTGCTCTTCTGCGGCTTCAAAATCTTCCAATTTCGTTGTTGAAATTGATTTTTCTTTAACCTGAACAGCCGATTTGTTTATTTCACATGTAACACTGCATGGCTGCAGCGAAGATTTAATTACTTCGTATTCTTCCTCCGCATGTTTAAAAAGACCATAATAATCCAAGTGAAAACTCTCTGACTGGGTCAAAATTCCATTGATTTCTTTTTTCTTTATTATCATGGTTTGCTGATGTTTTTCAAGCTCAGTGATAGCCTTTATATATCTGTCAAGCTCAGTGAATTCCTGTTCATATTTTACCTTCAATACATTGTATTGCTTCCTGATTGCCGTCGATAGAGCCATTTTAAATTCCTTAAGCTGATCTCCAGCCAGATTTTTAATTTCATCAGCGACATTTTCCGTGTAATAGAGAACATATTCACCGGAGAGCCGTGCTCCGGATTTTACCGTATTACTCAGTAAATCAATCGGAACATTGATAGAATAGCCTTGAGCCAACGCCCCTAGTTCACCATCGTCCAGTTTCATTTCTTTAAGACTGCGAAGAAGGAATTCACGGATATGCCACTCAAGCTGCGATTTTGTTTTAACGAGAAGATCCTCGTAAAAACGGTCCAGTCTAGTTTTCCTTACCTCCAGCGTTTTTTGCTTAGAGAATAGGAAACCAACCTTGAATTCCGGCTGGCAGGATTCCAAATAGCTCTCGGCCAATACCCTTGTTTGAAAAGGCATTAAGTACGCACTTTTCATTATTTTTGTGATTTCGAGATCAAATTCTTTTTCTTTTTCCTCAATCCCGTTTTTAAGTATCTCCAGATTTGCGGAAGTTTTTTGATATTTCTCTGTTACGGCGGTTCGTTCTTGCGTTGATAACTTCTCTAAAATATCAAAGGCAGATGTCAGCTTATCCTCTTCAGATTTCCGTACCTCATTAAGATGGTCCAGGGCAATTTTTTTTAAGGAATGATAAACAGAAGGCAGTAAAAATTGCTCTTTAGATGTCAATTTTTCAGCGATAAAGGCTTGAAGGTCAAGAAATTGGTTGTTCATATGATCTTTCTCTTTCAATGAGGTAAAAAAAATCCTTGCAGGCTTTACTCCCCATGATAAAAAGGAATCAATCACACTTTTTTTAAAGTCAGAAAAACTTAATTCCACATCCTTATGCTTATCGATTTGATTGATAACTAAATAAACTTCTTTTCCCGCCTCATATAATTCCTTTGTAAATAAAAAATTCAATTCAGCCTGGACATGGTTATAATCCATTACATAAAAAATCATATCGGCAAGGTGGATGGCTGATTCCGTGGCAACACGATGGGCATCATCAGCCGAATCAATTCCCGGAGTATCCATAATAATCGAATTCTCAGCCAGCCGGGAGCCGCTGCGGCTGATTTCAATTTCCTCAATTTGGTCTCCGTCTTTGCAGTAATTTTTCACTAAATCATAATCATAAGGTGCTAAATAAAGCCTTGGTTTTTCATTTTTAAAAAGAACCTTTGCATATTCTTCGCCAGACTTGACTTTCACTAAGTTTGCACTGGTGGGAATCGGGCTCGAAGGCAGCAAATCTTCCCCAATAACCCGATTAATCATCGTCGATTTTCCGGCCGAAAAATGGCCGCAAAATGCAATCAGGTATTTCCTGTCTTCCAGTTTTTTTGCCAGCTGCTTAACTTTTTCAGCTTGATCTAGATCATTTTGTCTCAATAAATATTCATAGAAGGTAACTATTTTTTGTTTTAGCGTTTGAATCGTTTCATTCGGATTGGCTGTTTTCACCATTACCTTTTTCCCCTTAGCAGCATGATAATATTTATATTTTATACGATAATTCAAATTTTTCCTATTATGACACACTTAATGAAAAAAAGGACAGCAAAAAAGCCAGGGCTAGAAAACCCCGGCTTACTGTTAGTTCAAATTAATGAGCAGCATTTTTCAAGACGTGCTTCATGACAAATGCATAAATAATGATAGTCCCGCCGACAAAAGCAAAAGTCATATGTAACACACTCCTTATCAGTCTCACTGAGAATGATTTTCATCTCTATTATGATTTTAACAGGATTGATAATCATTTTCAATAATTCTTGTGGTATTGTCACATTTATTTAACAAATTTCGGGATAAAACGGTGACTGTCTTGAAATGCAATTGCATAATCCGTTAAACTGCTTAGTGCCTTTTCCTCCTCGTTTACACGCACCCAAAGAAGGATCATATTAAAAATGGAAAATAAAAATGCCGAATAATATGAAGTAAATAAGATTGGGATGACAGCAAGCTCTATAGTAACGACAAAATAATTAGGATGCTTCATAAAGCGATACGGTCCTTTCTTGATGGGACATGCACCTGGAAGCACGATAATTTTAGTATTCCAATACCTTCCAAGTGAAGAAATTGCCCAAAAACGGATGACCTGGGTTAAACAGAACAAGGCAAGGACCCATGGCCAAAATTGGGATAATCCCCGGTTTAGCAGGAATTTTTCACTTAAAAAAATGACCAAAAACAGAATATGCATCAGCACCATGTATCGATAATGGCCTTTTCCAAATTCTATTGCACCCTGCTGCTTCATCCATTTTTCATTGCCTTTGGCAATAAACAGTTCTACAGCCCGCTGTATGAGGATACAGCTGAAAAAAAGGACAAATGGAAGGTAATCCAGCATTTAAGTCCACCTCAAAAGAATGAGTTCTGAGCTAAATCCCGGTCCAAGTGCGGCGCAAAGCCCATAAGCTCCTTCATTAATATCAAGCTCCAAATACCTTTTCATAACATAGAGAATCGTTGCCGATGACATATTCCCAAATTTCCGTAAAACCTCTAGTGCAATTTCTGTCATGGAAGTAGGTATATTTAAGGATGCAGTATATGCCTCCAACACTTTTTTTCCGCCGGGATGAGCGATAAAATAATCTATCTGATGAAGATTTAGATTATTTTCAAATAAAAACTTCGTGACATTTGGCTTAAGCCATTCTTTAATTATTTGCGGTATATCCCGCGAAAAAACGACAAATAGACCAGAATTTTTTATATCCCAGCCCATCACATCGAGGGAATTTGGCATTAATGAAGCTTGTGTTGTAATTATAAAGGGAGATGTCGGTTTTTGGCGAAAGTCATTCACCTTTACCTTATCTCCGCAAACTAGGGCACATGCTATGCCATCAGCAAAAAGTGATGTTCCGATTAAATTACTTTTTGAAGTGTCATTCCGTTGAAAGGTTAAGCTGCAAAGTTCAACAGACAGAACCAATACTTTCGCTTCAGGAAAGGCTAAGCAGTACTCAAATGCCCTTGATAAACCAGCTGCCCCTCCCGCACACCCCAGCCCCCAAATTGGAACTCGTTTTGTGTGTGGCCGAAACGGCAAAAGATTCATAATTCTCGCCTCTATGCTGGGGGTTGCAATCCCACTGGAGGAAATAAAGAAAATAGCGTCAATCTCTTCATATGGAATATTCTTTGTCAAAAAGGTGGTATTATGTAAACATTTTTTTATTGCTTCTGCTCCAAGTATGACTGCTGACTCAGTATAAGACTTATTTTTTTCTTCAAATGAATGGTCCATTCGAAACCAATTGATATTGTTGACAAAATGTCTTTTTTCGATTTGACCATTCTGAAATGCTTTCAATAATCTTTCAATATCTTTAAATGAATCGGCAAATAGCTCACGCGCTAACTCCATTGCCTGGTCTTGTTTTATTTCAAAAGGGGGAATAACCTCTGCAACCGATATAATTACTGGCATCGAAATTCTCCTTCACAATGTAACTAAGGATAAATTTCCCATATATTTAAAAATTATTCAGACATAAAAAAAGCTTCCCCGCTCGAGGAAGCAAACGTTTTGAAGGTTGTTGTTGTGCCCCTTTATTATATCGTGATTTCCCCTATCAATCATTACATAATCATTTCCAATCAACAGATATTATTTTTCCGGCTGCTTTTGAATTTCTATTTTAATTTTATTGTTTGCCAGCTTGCCGCATAATTTACAAGTTTCCACCTCGTTATATAAAAGACGGCAATGCTCACAATAATATTTCTCCAAAGAAACCACTCTTTCTTAAAGGATTATCAAACTTAATTACATTTTATTTTTGCCGGTTGACTTTGTGACAAATATTTGAACACCACTTCAAATCTCGCTTGTGAATAATTTATCAATTACTTTTATCACAGGTTCAGTGTGACAGTTCACACTTTAGACACAGCAACTGCTGCGTATCTGTGACATTAATCACTGTTATATCAAGTTTTTAACATTAACATAGTAGATACCTAAGGAATGAATATTTTGTGAACTCCTAAATTTGTTATATTTCTTCCACAATTGTTTTGTATTATGAAAGAGAACTTACTTATTTTATTTTCCAATTTTCTGAAAGGGGTGTAAGGGGATGGCGAAAGCGGAACTAAAAACAAATCAAAAAACAGAGATAGAAGACAGGTCTTCTCTTAAGGGGACACTTGCTTCCGTTTTCTTATTGGGGGCATTTCTCATTGCCTCCTGGGTAACTGTTTACTACCTATTCGTAGAACGTTTTTAATGATTGAAGGGGGAAAAATTATGCACATGCATAAATTTGAAAAAATATGGCTGACTTTCGGCATTGCCTGCCTAATTATTTTCTTATCAGTGGTAGGTGTAAGCGCCTTCTACCTCGGCAATAAGCCGCCAAGCTGTTTAACTGTTGTAAACCCGGAAAAAGTCGACCAGACAAAACCATTCAATAAACCTGGTCTTCATAAGGTCAAAGGAAAAGCTTGGGATTATGAATTAGTCTTTGTGGCATCTGCATTCTCCTATAATCCGGCACAAGTGGAAGTCCCTCTTGGGGCAAAGATAAAAGTAATTGCCACAACAAAGGATGTTATCCATGGCTTTGAAGTGGCTGGAACAAATATAAATATGATGCTCGAACCTGGTTATGTCAGTGAATATACAACAACCTTTGACAAAGCGGGCGAGTACTTAATTGTTTGTAACGAATACTGTGGTGCAGGTCACCATTTAATGAGCTCGAAGATTGAGGTGGTGCAAAAATGATGAACTCTGCTGCTGCTAAAGTGAAAGTGGATCCCCGCGATGCAAAGCTTTCGATGGCACACTTTTTCGTAGCCTTTTCAGCTCTTGCATTAGGCGGTTTAATGGGGTTACTGCAAACTCTTGTCCGATCAGGTAAGTTTGAACTACCTTGGGGAATTGATTATTATCAAATTTTAACCGTTCACGGTGTATTAATGGGCCTTGTGTTAACTACGTTCTTTATTATGGGATTTCAGTATGCTGCTGTCAGCAGAACATGCGGTGGGCATTCAAATGCTGCCAGACGCACGGGCTGGGTTGGTTTTTGGGTCATGCTGGCCGGTACATTAATGGCAGCCACAATGGTTCTCTTAAAAGAGGCATCTGTTCTTTATACCTTTTATGCGCCTTTAAAAGCACACTGGATTTTTTACTTAGGCTTAACATTCGTTGTCGTCGGCAGCTGGGTTGACGGTGCCGCACAAATCATGACATATGCCAGTTGGCGCAAAAATAATCCTGGAAAGCCGAGCCCATTGCTTAGCTTCATGGCTGTGATTAATACCGTTCTTTGGATTGTCGCTACTTTAGGGGTTGCTGCAACTGTTCTATTCCAGCTGCTTCCATGGTCGCTTGGCTTAGTTGACACAGTTGATGTTTTAGTAAGCCGTACACTATTCTGGTACTTTGGACACCCGCTTGTTTATTTCTGGCTGCTTCCTGCTTATATGTGCTGGTACGCAGTTATCCCCAAAATTATCGGCGGAAAAATTTTCTCTGATTCATTAGCACGTTTGTCGTTTATATTGTTCCTGCTTTTCTCCATTCCGGTCGGGTTCCACCACCAATTGGTTGAACCGGGGATTGACCCGGCGTGGAAATTCTTTCAGGTAATCCTTACATTCATGGTTGTTATTCCATCCTTAATGACGGCTTTCTCATTGTTTGCTACATTTGAAAGATATGGCCGATCAAAAGGAGCTGCTGGTCTTTTTGGCTGGTTTAAAGTCCTTCCTTGGGGCGATGCGCGTTTTACGGTTCCTTTTATCGGGATGGCTACATTTATCCCTGCCGGTGCAGGCGGTATTATCAACGCTTCAAACCAAATGGACCAAGTTGTGCACAACACCATTTGGATAACAGGCCACTTCCATTTAACGGCTGCTACTTCTGTTGTCCTGACGTTCTTTGGTATTTCATACTGGCTGGTACCACATTTAACGGGCCGGAAATTAACAAAAGCCATGAACAAATTAGGGATTATCCAAGCATGGGTTTGGTTTATCGGCATGGTTTTCATGTCGGGTGCCATGCATATCCAAGGTCTCCTTGGCGGCCCGAGACGCTCTGCTTTCTCCACATACGGGGGAGCTAAACAAGCAGCTGAATGGATTCCTTATCAAGTTGCTCAGGCTGTTGGGGGCACGATTCTATTCCTTGGAATCATCTTGGTGCTTATTATATTTATTAATCTTGCGTTCTTTGCTCCAAAAGGAGAAGAGGAATTTCCTGTTGCAGAAGCAGAAAATCCGCAGGAAACTGCACCAATGGTATTTGAAAACTGGAAATTATGGCTTGGAATTACCGCAGCCTTAATTTTATTCGCATATACAATACCGTTTATCGATATTATCCAAAATGCACCTCCGGGATCAAAAGGATTCCAGACGTGGAATAAGTGGTAAGGAACAAAGGCTTCAATCTTCGGATTGAAGCCTTTGTTAGTTTAAAGCAAATAAATAATGACCAAGTGAAGCGCATCACACTATTTGTGATTTTTCTAACAATTAAACTTGATTATTCACAAATTTGTCACACTGAGAATTATTTTCAATAAAACACGGAAATCTATGATGCACGTCACATAATTACCGCTATGGCACTGATACAATTAGAGTACATTTACATCCTAATAGAGGAGATGTTCCTATGGAGCAAAGAATCATTGAACTTGATGTACGCGGGGATTTAAAAAATAAAATCGAACCCTTTCAAAAAATTATGGAAGCGGTAAAGGAACTGAATGCGGGTGATATCTTCATCCTTCATGCACCATTTAAACCAGTGCCACTTTTTGCCGTCTTAAAAGCAAAAGGCTTTACACATGAAGAAGAAGAAATCGAAAAAAAGCATTGGAAGGTTATGTTTACGAAAAGGGCTTAATCGAAAAGAAAGGTATGGTGAGTATATATGATCCTGGATAACCGTGGGTTAGAGCCGCCGCAGCCGATGATGCGAACACTTGCAGCATTGGAAAATTTAGCAGAAGGCGAAGTATTAACCATTATGAATGATAGAAGGCCGATGTTTCTTTATGAACAACTTGAGGAATTAGGCTATAAACAGCAAACAGAACAACAAGACGACGGAAGTTTTAAAATAGAAATCTTCCGCTAAGAAGGTGAATATCATGCTACCTCAAAATATGGGAAGTGAAACGAATATTAAGCTTCCCTTTTCCTTTATCTTTTTTAGTTTAATTGCGCTTGTCCTTTCACAAATTGTTCTATTAATGAACGGACAAATGCTGGCCGACGGGACCTTTAGGATTCCCGCCATTTGGTCTGCCGCCCATTTACTAATATTAGGCTGGGCTTTAATGGTGGCAATGGGAGCAATGTACCAGCTTATTCCAGTGGCTTTTTTAACGAAAATTTGGAATGAGAAGTTCGGTTTTGTTCAATTTTTCGTTACCGCTGCAGGAATTGCCTCCTTTTCCGCTACGTTATATTGGGCGCCTATGAAGGCATTAATTCCAGGAATCCTTACCCTTTTAGGCATTTTAATGTTTTTATTCCAAATGCTAATGACGCTTAAAACCCAAGCAAAAGCAAATATTCTGACCGCATTTGTCGGTACTGCTTTAATATGTTTGTTTTTGACCATCTTCTTAGGGATTACCTTAATTTATTGCTTAAAAACAGGTACAGGCGCTGAGTATTATCAATCCATTTTTAAGAGCCACCTTTTAATGGGGATTACTGGGTGGTTTACCTTGCTGATATTCGGATTTTCCTACAAGATGGTTCCGATGTTTGCCTTATCCCATGGTTTTCCAATGGTGCAGGCAAGATATGTTTACGGACTTTATGTATCTGGTCTTGTACTTACATTGGTTTCGTTTTTTACAGGCCAAAATCTTCTTTTGAAACTGGGATTCTTTTTTCTTTTAGCCGGTTTTTCCGTTTTCAGCTGGCATATAAGCATCATTATTAAAAAAAGATTAAAGAAAAAGCTGGATAAACCATTTACCTTTGCCTTAATCGCCATAGGCTTAGGAAATATCATTCATTTATTGGGCTTCATTTTATTATGGACACGGCATACTGCCGACTTCATTGGGCCGCTTGTATATGCCTATATTTTACTTTGGATTATCCTTAGCATAGTTGGATACTTATATAAGATTGTTCCATTTCTTTGGTGGACCTACAAATATAGTAAGGAAATCGGAAAAACATCCGTGCCTTCCCTGAAGGACATTTTAAACGAAAAAATAGTAGTCCCAACTTTTTCATTTTTTATTGCTTCAGTACTGACAGTCTATGCTGCACTTGTTTTTAAGACAGCTATTCTCTTTAATATCGGGCAGTTTGTTCTTTCGGTTGTGTTAATCATCATTGCGATTAGTATCTTAAAAGTTCTAAAAAAATAATGAGGTGTTTATCATGAATTTAAGAGAAAAAGTATTAGCTGCTTTGAAAAGTGTCTATGATCCTGAATTAAATATTAATGTCTTGGATTTAGGATTAATTTATAATGTGGAAATTACTGAAGAGAATGACGTTACTATCATAATGACGCTGACAACACCGGGTTGTCCGCTTCATGACAGCATAACAACCGGGGTGCGCTATTGTGTAGAAGGAATCGAGGAAACAAGAAATGTAGTGGTTCATTTAGTCTGGGAGCCGGCATGGTCACCCGAGAAAATGACACCAGAAGGAATGCGGTTGTTAGGCCATTAGAAAATAAAAAGGGGGCAGGGCTTTTTTTTCTATAAGTCCTGCCCTTTTTTAATAGGTTAATTTTCAATTGGTTTAACAGGTAAAACATTTTTGATTTGGTCTAAAACATCCGAGGCGATAGTATCATCTAGTAAAATATGGATGGTTCCCCGATCCTCTTCACTCCTGATTAATCTCCCAACACCCTGACGTATCCGTAAAAGCATATAAGGTACATCTACTTCTTTAAATGGGTCCGCCGTTCCCTTTCTTTTAGCGGTAAAAACGGGATCATGAGGGGGAAATGGCAGGGAAAAAATCAAGACACTTTCCAGTGATCTTCCGGGAATATCCAGCCCTTCCCAAAGATGAATCGAGCAAAGAACCGCCTGTTCTTCATTTTGAAACTTGGATACAAGCGTACTAATTTCCTCGTCACCTTCAAAGTAAATGGAATATGGCAGGGCCCCCTTCAGCGCTTTCTTTAATAAATCCATTTCATCCTTATTATTTAACAGAATCAGTGCTCTCCCATCTGAGCGTCGGATATCTCTAATAAGGTAATCTATTTTAGCCTGAATGTCTCCAATATTAAATTTTTGCAGGTAAGCCGTCATTTTTCCTTCATAATCAAAAGGAGAGTTTACTGAAAAAGATAAATGTTCACCAATTCCCAGGCTCGCGGCGAGATAAGCGAATGATCCCTGGTTTGAGAGCGTCGCTGATGAAAAAACATACGGCTTTTTCTGCGAGAAAACCTCTTCCCTCATGACCTCTTCCACCATTTTTGGCATAATCACCAGCGTCCGCTCTTCCCTGTTTTCTTCATACCAAGTAATACCACTTGATTCTGTGAGAAAGAGTGATAATGAGTGGGTCATTTGCTCTAAATATTCCTCGACAATTCTTAAATCGTATTCGTTAATGACATATAATTCACTTTCAAAGACAAGTTCTTCTTCCAGTGTCTCTATGAGGGAAAGCAATTTACGCCCCGCCTTTAATACAAATGAATGCTTGTTGACTTCCAGTTTTTCTGACCCGGTCATACGCTCCGCAAATTGCGCGATTGTATCAAAAAACACTTCATTTTCAGTTAATACTTCTTCAATGGAATATAATGTTTTTTCCCTCACTTCATTTTCCATAAGCTTTGTCAGCAGGGTTTCCAAGGTTAAATCAGTAAAACGGTAGCTCAAGGCCTTTTGGGCGGCATACTCTAGGAGATGCCCTTCATCAAAAACGACCGCTGAATGCTCTGGCAAGAGCGGCAGCTGCCCCTCACGCTTCCTGGCATTTTTTGTCCAAATATGTTCCATATAAAAATCATGGGAACAGATAATTAAATCTTGGGCATGCCGGTAATATTCCCGGTGTAAAGTGAGGCCGCAGCGGTGGCGTTTTTCACAGGAAAAGCAATCCTGCAGCGGGTCCCAGCTGACATTACCCCATTCTGCATCGGATAATGAAGGGTATTCCCTTCTATCTCCGTATTTTTCAAAGGATTGCATCGTACCGCCCGAATGCACAAAATCAGGAAGATTTTCATATATTCCTAAAATGCCATCCGACAAATGATTAGACCTTGCCTGATCAAGCTTTTTTATGCAAAGGTATTGATTTCGTGACTTGGCAAGGCGGACATCAATATTTAGACCAAGAACATTTTCCAATTTAGCAATATCGCCTTCTTTTTTAACCAGCTGCTCAATCAGCGTCTCATCTGCGCAGGCAATCACGGCAGGACGATCCGTGTATCTTGCATACATAATTGAATAAAGTAAATAAACAATCGTTTTGCCTGTTCCAACACCTGCCTCGGCGAACATCACCTTTTTATCTTTAAAAGCCTTTTCCAGCTGGAAAGCCATGTAAATTTGTTCATCCCTAAGCTCAAATCCTGCCTCAGGCAAAATATCATAAAACAAATCGCCAATCCATTCACTTAATTTATCATAAAATGATTCTGTCTTTGATACAACAAACGGCATACGGCTTTGCATATAATCCCTCCACAAAAAAGAATTAGCGCCTAAGACGCTAATAAATGCATTTATTTATTGTCATGAATAGGTTTTCTTCCCCAATATTGATAGAGGTCGGTCCTGATAAAACCATTAAAGAGCTTTCTCTTTTTTGTTGCCGGCTTCCCATAAAGCTGCTCAAATTCTTCATTGGATGTCAGTATATAAATAGACCATGTATCAAGTGTTTGGAAAGCCCTGCCCATTTCTTTATACATTTGCTCCACTGCCTGTTTCTCGCCTAGTCTTTCACCATATGGCGGATTCCCGATAATAACACCATTTTGCTTCGTGGTGGTAAAATCCTTTACCTGCATCTGCTTAAAATGAATCATATCAGCAAACCCTGCCTCAAACGCATTCTCCTGCGCAATACTAACCATGCGGTGATCGATATCAGATCCAGTAATATCAAGAGGCTGATCGTAGTTTGCCAGATCCTCCGCTTCATTACGTGCTTCCTCCCAAACCTTTGCAGGAATCCAATTCCATTGCTCCGAAACAAATTCCCGGTTAAAGCCGGGTGCGATATTTTGCCCAATCAAAGCGGCTTCAATCGGTATTGTACCGGAGCCGCAAAACGGGTCGACGAACGGACGGTCCGGCTTCCAATTTGTCAGCATGATGAGTGCTGCGGCAAGAGTTTCCTTTAATGGTGCGGCACCCTGGGCTGCACGGTAGCCGCGCTTATGGAGCCCATGGCCAGTGGCATCAATCGTAATTGTGGCTATATCCTTTAAAAGGGCGACTTCAATTCGATATAAAGCGCCATTTTCCTCAAACCAGGAATTCCGTTTATAATGTTTTTTCATTCGCTCCACAACAGCCTTTTTAACAATCGCCTGGCAGTCGGAAACACTGAATAGTTTCGATTTATGCGATTTTCCGGTCACCGGAAATTCTGCGTCCTCCGGTAAAAACTGTTCCCAGGGAAGGGACTTAGTCTTTTCAAACAGTTCGTCAAAGGTAAATGCTTTAAATTCACCCACGATGATTTTGATTCGATCAGCCGTACGAAGCCATAAATTACTCCTTGCAATCGCATTTTCATCCCCGGTAAAGATTATTTTCCCATTTTCCACCTGGCAGTCGTAACCGAGATCCCTTACTTCTTTGGCTACTAAAGCCTCAAGACCCATAGCGGCAGTTGCAATGATTTTGTATTTTCCCATTCTTTCACCCTTAATTCCTTCTGCATTTATGTAGTTTTTTGCAAAATTGTCCCACTATCCATTATGGTCCAAAATGACAGGCCAAATTCAAGAGGACAGGAAACAAATAAAAAGCCCTCCTAAATGGAGAGCCGTTATTGATACATCAATTCCATTAATAACGTTCTGTAAGCCATGTTTTGTGCCAAAGTACTTCAAGCGGCCAAAAGCCTCGTACAAAGGCGGTAATCATCTATCTACAGACTCTAAAAGAATCTGTCCTTCTCCTCGTTCAATTCCTCAGAGAAAGCGCCCCTACCATA
>CAYNUT010000069.1:0-7155 GCA_964400595.1 uncultured Neobacillus sp.
TTACCCACATACCTTTTTTAATCAGCTGGAACAATGCTGCATCCTCTTTATCACGGGAAAACATTTTTACCATGATTGAGCTTGTATAGTCGGTTATTTTAAACGTCAAAAGTGACCTGCCGCTCCTCAGCTCGCGGATTTCAGCATCAAAAATATATCCTTCAACGGTCACACGCCTTTCTTCATCAACAATATCAATCATGCTCCGGAGGTCCTGATCATCCTTAATCGTCAGTCCGATGGTTACCGGGCCTACCGGCACATCTCCGGATATTTGTTCTTTTTCAGCGTCTCTCTTTTGCATTTCTACCATAGCCATAAGGGCTCGTTCCTCGTCTTCCTTTTGCTTGGCCAAAAGAAACTGCTGATATTCATCATTTTTTTCTTCGCTTCTTATTTCAGTTTCGATAGCCAGCATCGGGAAGCCAATGGATTGAAAAATACTGCCAATCACTGGTCCATATTTTCGTTTTAGTGTTAGTCCCTCTGTCTCATTTCTTACACTTACCGTGAGTTTGTTTCCGCTGACTTGAGGTAATTGTTCGTTTAATAGTTTCAATAATGGAGGTGAAATCCCATCAATTTGCTGGATGCAATGACTCCAATATTCTTGTAATAATTCCGGTGTAAAAACTGAATTTGCAACATTAATATCGTATGAAACAATGGCGATATTCGAAAATGTTCTTTCCAGCTGGGTTGTAAAGCGGGTATAAACATTATAAGGAAGGATCTTTTCTAATATAAATTGAAAGTGCCATTTCCTGGCATTTTTCTCTACCAATAACCTTTCAATTTGCGCGTTATTGAAATGCACTACCACAGCATCCTCAATCATTTGCAGCTGCTGGAGCAAGAGTTGGAATCGCTCTTTTTTGCCTAAGGCATTGTCGCTCATCATACCCTCTCCCATCTTTCTAGTCTCTATCTATCAATTCTCATCAAGAAGTAATTATACCACATGATACAACATGATTCGGCTTTCTACGACAGAAAACTTTATCCAGTTTAAAACAAAAAACACCCCTGTAATAATTACAAGGGCATTTGTTAACTATGTTATTTTAAGAAAAAACGCTGGATATCGTTCCATGTAACAACTAGCATTAACAGCATGAGCAGCGCGAAGCCAATGAAATGGACCATTCCTTCCTTCTGGCGGTCAATTGGCTTGCCCCTGACAGCTTCTACTGCAATAAACATCAGCCTGCCGCCGTCAAGTGCAGGGATTGGCAACAGGTTCATAATTCCTAAGTTGATACTTAGTATACCAGCCCATTTCATCAAATAATAAATTCCAGATTTCGCCACCTCATCTGTCGATACATAAATACCAACCGGGCCTGATAAAGCATTGATTGAGAACTGGCCTGTAACCAGCTTTCCAACCATGACAAAAATTTGCTGTGTCCACATATATGTTTCTTTTGCCCCAATTGTAATGGCTTGAAGAGGTGATTTTTCAACAGGACTGTAAACACCGATGATTCCCATCTTTTTTCCGTCAACTTTTTTTTCCTGTGGAATGACTTGGATTTCCTGTTCTTTGCCATCTCGAACAATTGAAAAATCAAGTTCTTTATTCGGATTTTTTCGGATGATTTTGACCACATCTTCCCATGTGGATATCTCCGAACCATTAATGGCTTGGACAATATCATCCTTTTGCAGGCCGGCTGTCTTAGCGGAACCGTCTGGTGTTATTTCCCCCAATTTAGGTTCGTTTGTCGGAACACCCTGTAATAAGGCAATCAGTACAAAAACGATAAAGGCAAGAACAAAGTTCATCATCGGTCCTGCGAAGATGGCCATGAATCTTTGGGCTAATGTCTTGGAACCAAATTGCCGGTTAAGCGGGGCAATTTGTGATTCTACACCATTTTCAATGATGACTGCTTCAGGGTGAATCCGAAAAGTATGAAGACTCTCATTTTCATCATCCGGGTACCCTTTAATCATAAGATCTTTTTCAATATCAGCATATTCCACTTCTACGACCCGGCAATTCGGAAACTTTTCCTTATTGTTTAAAATAATTTTATTTATTTTTTCGTCTTTATCAAACAAAAGACCGACTCGATGTCCCGGCTTGATTTCTACCATTTCCGGGTCTTCGCCTGCCATACGGACATAACCGCCGATCGGCAATAAACGAATTGTATAGGTGGTCTCCCCTTTTTTATGAGTGAACACCTTTGGACCCATACCAATAGCAAACTCGCGGCAGAGGATGCCTGCTCTTTTGGCGAAAATAAAATGGCCAAATTCGTGAAAGAAGACGAGTGCGCCAAAAATCACAATAAAGGCAATAACTGTACTCAAATATATAACCACCTTTTTTATAAAAGTGAACCTACAAACTGTCTTGTTTCTTTATCTACCTCTTGAATTACCTCTAAACTTGGGTGATCAATTGTTTGATGCGTACTTAAGGCTTTCTCAATCAAATCTTCAATTTCTAAGAATCGAATCTTCCCATCCAAAAATGCTGCTACAGCTGTTTCGTTTGCTGCATTTAAGACGGTTGGCAGCGTCCCGCCTCTTTTTCCAGCCGTGTAAGCAAAATCCAAACAGCGGAAACGGTCAAGATTCATTTCTTGAAAATGAAGTTTTCCAATACTAGCTAAATTTAAACGATTGGCAGATTTTAGCGGCAGCCGATCAGGGTACGTGAGCGCATATTGAATCGGCACTCTCATATCAGGTGTTCCAAGCTGGGCAATAATACTGCTGTCATGAAATTCAATCATTGAATGAATGATGCTCTCCTTATGAAGAAGGACGTCGATTTTTTCATATGGCATATTAAATAACCAATGGGCCTCAATAACTTCAAGACCTTTGTTCATCATCGTGGCGGAATCAATGGTAATTTTAGCCCCCATTGACCAGTTTGGATGGTTTAGTGCCTCTTCTTTCGTCACCCCTGCTAATTCATTCCTGGAACGGTCGCGAAAGCTTCCGCCAGAAGCGGTTAAAATCAATCTTTCAATGTTTTTTTCTTTTTCGCCCTGCAGTGCCTGAAAAATGGCGGAATGCTCACTATCAACCGGAAGCAGGGAGACAGTATTTCTTTTTACAGCCTCCATGACTAAATGTCCGGCCGTTACAAGTGTTTCTTTATTAGCTATGGCAATGGTTTTGCCGCATTCTATTGCCTGCAATGTCGGGTTTAAGCCAACGCTGCCAAGAACGGCATTGACAAGGATGTCTGCCTTCTCATAAACTGCAACCTCAATTAATCCCTCATTGCCATATGTAAATTTAATATGAGGAAATTCTGCTTTTAATGTATTACAATCATGATGGTTTTGTACAGAAACAAGCTCTGGGTGAAATTCCAAAATCATTTTTCTTGCTAAATCTATATTTTTACCGACAGAAATGGCTGCTAAGGTAAATTCTTCCGGATGCTCCCTAATGATATCTAAAGTTTGGGTGCCAATCGAGCCTGTTGCCCCCATTAAACTGATTATTTTCAAAATCTGTCAACTCCTATAAAGAAAAACCAATTACCATAGATGGAAAAAATGCAATAAAGGCCAAACAAATAAAAGACTGTCAAATCGGTCAAGGATTCCTCCATGTCCAGGTAAAATTTTCCCAGAATCTTTCACATTAAAATGACGTTTAAATGCTGATTGAGCAAGGTCGCCAATTTGTCCAAAAACAGAAAGAACAATCGTCACACCAATCAATGTTAAAAGGGATGCTTTTATATCGGCAAAAGCTACAAACAACACCGCTACTGCTACTGCGCAGACGACCCCTCCAAGAGAGCCCTCAACCGTTTTATTCGGGCTGATTTCCGGCCAGAGCTTGTTTTTTCCCATTGCTTTTCCTATAAAGTAAGCTCCTGAGTCTGTTGCCCAAATAATAAATAACGAATAAAAAATATACACGAGACCTGCATCGCGGGTTTCCATAAAGAAATAAAAACCCATTCCGACATATAGAGAAGAAAATATCGAAAAAGCTGCATCCTCAAAGTCAAAGCGATTTTTCGTGATTACCGTATAGCTGAGCAATAATAGAATTAATACAACCGCTATCTCCATTTTTGAATAGTAAAAGGAAGAAATAACGTTATGATATTTCTGCGGGAATATAATAACCCACAGAAACAATAAAGAAAGAAAGCCATTGATCGAAAAAATGTTTAGGTTCTTCATTTTTAATAATTCATACAGCCCAACACTGGCAAGTAAATAAGTTAATAAAACGAACGGAAGTCCGCCGTAGAAAACAATCGGCAAAAATAAGGCTGCTGCCACGACTCCTGTTATTATTCTTTGCTTCATCTAATAGTTCAACACCTTTTAGCTGCTAATTATATACCACCAAAACGACGCTGGCGCTTTTGGTATTCTTTAATTGCCTCAAGCATATGTTCCGCACTAAAATCAGGCCATAATACGTCAGTAAACCAAAATTCTGCGTAGGCCAGCTGCCAAAGCATAAAGTTGCTTAAGCGAATCTCCCCGCTGGTCCTGATGAGAAGATCAGGATCAGTGAAGTCTGAAGTCATTAGGTAGCTGGAAAAAACCTGTTCATCAAGATCAGTTTCTTTTAGTATGCCTCGATTGCAATCTTTTAAGACTTCCTTTACCGCATCGAGAATTTCAGCCCTGCTTCCATAATTCAAAGCAAAATTTAGTACAAGCCCATCATTATTCTTTGTTTCTTCCATAGCTTTTTCAATTGCGTTTATTGTGTGAAGCGGCAATTGATCTTCATACCCCATCATTTTCACTTGAACGTTATTGGCAACTAATTCCGGGAGAAACGTACCTAGAAATTCCTCTGGGAGTTTCATAATATATTCTACTTCATTTCTTGGACGTTTCCAATTTTCCGTCGAAAAAGCATATAAAGTTAAGGTTTTTATTCCAAGATCGTTTGCCAGCATTGTTGTTTTACGGACAACCTTCATCCCTTCATGATGACCGGCAATCCGGGGCAGAGCTCTTTTCTTTGCCCAGCGGCCGTTTCCATCCATGATAATGGCAACATGTTCGGGCACAGGCAATTTTTTTATTTGCTCAATTTTATCTCGGAGTGTGGAAGAGTTATTTTGATTCTTCCATAGCCTTAATTTATTAAACATAACATTGCTCCTCCAATTAAATTAATCATTTCCTCCGAAAATAATATTCCAGTAAGCCTTGCGTTGAGATATGTATGGGATCATTCAGATTACATGCCTATATCATACCAAAAAAGCAATAAGATATCTCTATTAAATACATTATGTATAATAAAAGGTATTAAGAATAATATTCATTGACCTGCCGGAACAAGTTATTATAAGAAAATACTAAAAATAGAGAAAAACCCCCTAAAAAGAGGGTCTTTGACTTACAGACTTACACTTCCATGATTTCTTTTTCTTTATCTTTTGTAATTTGGTCAATCTTATGAATATGTTCATCTGTCAGCTTTTGAATATCATCAGAATAACCGTGAAGTCCATCCTCAGTAATTTCACCGTTTTTCTCCAGCTTTTTCAAATCATCATTTGTGTCACGGCGAATATTACGAATGGCAATTTTAGCTTCTTCTGATTCTTTTTTCACAACTTTTACCAGCTCTTTGCGTCGCTCTTCCGTTAATTGTGGAATCGCAAGACGAATAACAGAACCGTCATTAGTAGGATTTAGTCCTAAATCGGATTTTAGAATAGCTTTCTCAATATCGCCAAGGATTGATTTATCATATGGCTGGATGACTAAGAGTCTCGCTTCAGGTGTTGTTATTCCTGCCATTTGGTTAACAGGAGTAGGCGCACCGTAATAATCAACAGTAATTCTGTCTAAAAGTGAAGCACTTGCCCTTCCGGCACGAATGCTTGCAAGTTCGCGGGTATAGGCTTGGATTGCTTTTGTCATTCTTTCTTTTGACTGGCTGATCACTTGTTTTGGCATTAGTTTTTCCCCCTAACTATTGTTCCAATTTTTTCGCCCATAACGGCTCTTTTAATATTGCCATTTTCCATAATCGAGAAAACAATCAACGGTATATCATTATCCATACACAAAGAAGATGCTGTCGAATCCATTACAGCCAAGCCTTCCTTCAAAACATCCAGGAAAGATAAATCTTCATACTTTACGGCATTAGCATCTGTCCGTGGGTCAGCAGAATAAACACCATCGACATTATTCTTTGCCATCAAGATGACCTCTGCATCAATCTCCGCAGCTCGGAGTGCTGCTGTTGTATCAGTGGAGAAATAAGGATTTCCCGTGCCAGCTGCAAATATGACAACACGCTGCTTTTCAAGATGCCTCATTGCCCTGCGGCGAATATATGGCTCCGCAACCTGACGCATTTCAATGGAGGTTTGTACGCGGGATTCAACTCCCAGCTGTTCTAAACTATCTTGAAGTGCCAGCGAGTTCATTACCGTGGCAAGCATCCCCATATAGTCTGCAGTAGCCCTGTCCATGCCCATTTCACTGCCGATTTTACCGCGCCAAATATTGCCGCCGCCCACAACCACTGCAACTTCTACCCCTAGCTCTGCTATTTCTTTTACCTGAGTGGCAATTGATTTTATTATTGAAGGTTTAATTCCAAAGCCTGAATCACCAGCAAGGGCCTCACCGCTTAATTTTAAAACTACGCGTTTATATTTAGGAACGCTCATATAAACCTCCATTTTTAAATTTATGTAAATTTCAATTATATCCTTAAAAATAGGGAACACATGCTGTGTCCCCTATTCGAAATCTATTTCAGTAACATTCCCTTAAAACTTTTTTGCGTTTTGTATCCGAGAATAGTTGACTATTTTTTATTTACTTGGTTCATTACTTCTTCTGCAAAGTTATCTTCGCGCTTTTCGATGCCTTCTCCTACTTCGTAGCGGATGAATTCTCGAACAGTTGCGCCTTTAGATGCTACAAATTGACGTACCTTTTGATCAGGATTTTTAACAAAAGTTTGGTCTAATACACATACATCTTCAAAGTATTTGCCAAGGCGGCCTTCTACCATTTTTGCAACGATGTTTTCCGGCTTGCCTTCATTAAGAGCTTGCTGTGTTAACACTTGACGCTCATGTTCAACTTCTTCCTGTGATACTTGATCGCGGGAAACATATTTAGGGTTTAGGGCAGCAATGTGCATGGAAACATCTTTCGCAGCATTTGC
>CAYNUT010000069.1:7165-19004 GCA_964400595.1 uncultured Neobacillus sp.
TCCTTCAAGAACAGTCAATACTGCAATACGACCTCCCATGTGAAGGTAGGCACCGAATGCATCATTATCAGACTTGGATACAACTGTAAAACGACGGAGAGTAAGCTTCTCGCCAATTTTTGCGATTGCTGCGTTAATGTGATCAGCAATTGTTGCTCCATTTTCCATTGTTTGCTTCTCTGCTTCTTCAACAGATGCCGGCTTATTCTTAAGCACGTGAGCAGCAAGTTCTTTAACAAGTGTTTGGAAGCCTTCGTTTTTCGCAACGAAATCTGTTTCAGAGTTCACTTCAAGGATAACAGCGTCATTTCCTTCTGTTACAATCGAAGCTAAACCTTCAGCTGCAACACGGTCTGCTTTTTTAGCCGCTTTTGCAATTCCTTTTTCACGAAGGTAATCAATCGCTTTATCCATATCACCATCTGTTTCAGTCAGGGCTTTTTTGCAATCAAGCATCCCTGCACCTGTTTTTTCACGAAGTTCTTTAACCATTTGAGCCGTAATAGCCATAATGTATTCCTCCTTTATTTTACTATGTACACCTATCTTAGCCAATCTCGAGCAAGATAAAACTAGTAATTCTTTAAAAAAAGGTGATAAAGGGGCTCCCTCTTATCACCTTTTTATTAGTTCAAATGATATTAAGCTTCTACTACTTGTACTTCTTCGCCTTGTTTTGCTTCAAGGATGGCATCTGCCATTTTACCAGTTAGAAGTTTTACCGCACGGATCGCATCGTCATTCGCAGGAATAACTACGTCGATTTCATCTGGGTCACAGTTTGTATCAACGATACCAACGATAGGAATGTTTAGCTTCTTCGCTTCAGCTACTGCAATACGCTCTTTGCGAGGATCGATGATAAATAATGCATCTGGAAGCTGTTTCATATCTTTAATTCCGCCTAAGAATTTTTCAAGGCGTTCTTGTTCTTTCTTTAATTGAACAACTTCTTTTTTCGGTAATACATCAAATGTACCATCTTCAGCCATTCTTTCAATATCTTTTAAGCGGCCGATACGCTTTTGAATGGTTTCGAAGTTTGTTAATGTGCCACCTAACCAGCGGTGGTTTACATAATACATTCCTGAACGGATTGCTTCTTCTTTAACAGAATCCTGCGCCTGTTTCTTTGTACCAACGAAAAGAATAGTTCCGCCGTTACCAGCAAGGTCCTTTACCCAGTTGTAAGCTTCTTCAACCTTCTTAACTGTTTTTTGAAGATCGATAATGTAGATGCCGTTACGCTCAGTGAAGATATATTTCTTCATTTTTGGGTTCCAACGGCGAGTTTGGTGTCCAAAATGTACACCAGCTTCAAGCAATTGCTTCATTGAAATGACTGACATGATTTTTCCTCCTAATGGTTTTGTTTTCCTCCGCCCATCTCATTTTTAAACAAAAACTGTTGAAAACAGCACCATTTGTTTAAATCAATGGAGCGTGTGTATTAACACCATGAAATAATATAGCATATGTGTTATTAACAATCAAGTTTAACTTTGGATAAAAATCAAAATCCCCAGGCTATGCCCGAGGATTCAAAATATTAATGTGATCTTAACTTATCAAGTTCAACAAGAAATTTGTCATTAAGTACTTTGATGTAGGTACCTTTCATGCCAAGTGAACGCGATTCGATGACCCCGGCGCTTTCAAGTTTTCTCAAGGCATTAACAATTACGGAACGGGTAATGCCAACGCGGTCGGCAATTTTGGAAGCTACTAATAAACCCTCGTGACCATTAAGCTCTTCGAAAATATGTTCAATTGCTTCAAGCTCACTGTAAGAAAGAGAGCTGATTGCCATTTGAACAACAGCCTTGCTTCTTGCTTCCTCTTCAATTTCCTCTGATTTTTCTCGTAAAATTTCCATTCCGACAACCGTTGCGCCGTATTCGGCAAGAATCAAATCGTCATCAGAGAACTTTTCATGCAATCTTGCAAGGATTAATGTTCCAAGACGTTCCCCGCCGCCGATAATCGGAACAATCGTTGTCAGACCAGCGCGGAATAAATCTCTATTTTCAACTGGAAAAGCGGTATATTCACTTTCAATATCAAGGTTAGATGAAGTTTCCTTAATATTAAATAGGTTATTCGTATATTCCTCAGGGAATTGTCTGTCCTCAAACATTTTTTTCATTCTTTCGTTTTCAATTTGCTGGTGAATGGAAAAACCAAGCAATTTCCCACGACGGCTTACGATAAAAACATTAGCCTCGATTGTTTCACTAAGTGTTTCGGCCATTTCTTTAAAGTTTACCGGCTTCCCTGCTGCCTTTTGCAATAAAACATTAATTCTTCTTGTTTTTGTGAGTAAATCCATCTGTTTCTTCCTCCTAATTAACTGCAACCATTATTAAATTTTATTTATAAATACAATCACTATAACATATTAGATATATTAAATGAAGGAACCTAAATGCACTATTATCCATTGCTTATTAAAGGATATATTGGCTTAAATCCTTATTTTTCGATATAGCGCCCAGTTTATCATCAACATACTGTGGTGTAATGGTGATTTTCTCCATTGTAATTTCCGGTGCTTCAAATGAGAGATCTTCTAATAGTTTTTCAAGTATGGTATGAAGTCTCCTCGCACCGATATTGTCTGTATTTTGATTCACTTCAAATGCAACTTCGGCGACTTTACGAATAGCATCGTCAGAAAATTCAATTTGTATACCTTCAGTTTCCAATAATGCCTGATATTGTTTAATTAAAGCATTATCAGGCTCAACCAATATTCTAAAAAAATCTTCAACTGTCAGCTTTGTCAGCTCAACCCGAATTGGAAAGCGTCCTTGAAGCTCAGGAATTAAATCGGACGGTTTCGCCATATGGAAAGCACCTGCAGCAATAAATAAAACATGATCCGTCTTAATAGAGCCATATTTCGTTACAACCGTTGAACCCTCTACAACCGGAAGAATATCCCTTTGAACGCCTTCACGGGAAACATCCGCTGTCGAACCTCCGGAATTTTTGCTGGCGATTTTATCAATTTCATCGATAAAAATAATTCCGGTTTGCTCCGCACGATAGATGGCCTCAGATGTTACTTCATCCATATCAATAAGCTTTGAAGCTTCCTCATTGGTTAAAACCTTTCTCGCTTCGCGGACAGTTAATTTTCTTTTTTTGCGCCGTTTGGGCATAAAGCTGCTTAGCGCATCCTGCATATTCATCCCCATTTGTTCAATCCCTGAACCCTGAAGCATATCAAACATCGATGGGGTCTGCTCTTCAACTTCAACCGTCACAATTTCTTCCTCTAGTTGACCAAGAGCCAGTTTTTCTTTGACAATTTTTCGTTTTTCCTGGACGGAGTAATCTTCTTGATGTGTTTCCTGCTCAGAAGAGGAATTGCCGCCCCCGAATAACATTTCAAGTGGATTTTTATAATTGGAAGTCTTTTTCCCTGACGGAACCAATAAATCAATTAGCCTGCTATTAGCGTTTTCTTCAGCCTGTTCCTTCACATTCTGCATCCGCTCTTCTTTCACCAGGCGGACGGAAGTCTCAGCCAGGTCTCGAACCATGGATTCAACATCCCGGCCCACGTAGCCTACCTCTGTGAACTTTGTGGCTTCTACCTTGATAAAAGGGGCGCCGACAAGCTTGGCAATTCTTCGTGCAATTTCCGTTTTACCAACACCTGTTGGTCCAATCATCAAAATATTTTTCGGAATAATCTCGTCCCGAAGTTTTTCATTCAATAAACCTCTGCGATATCGATTCCTGAGGGCAACAGCAACAGCTTTCTTGGCATCCTTTTGGCCAATAATATATTGATCAAGTTTTTCTACGATTTGCCGGGGGGTTAAATTAGTTGTTCTTCCCATCTATTCATTCTCCTTCCCGTTCGTTATAGCTCTTCCACAATAATATTGTGGTTGGTATAAACACAAATATCAGCTGCTATCTCCAAAGAAGCCTTGGCAATTTCTTTTGCTGTTAAATGATCACCTGCAAACTTTTTAAGTGATCTGCCCGCAGCCAACGCGTAATTCCCTCCTGATCCAATTGCTAAAATCCCATCATCAGGCTCAATGACTTCCCCTGTTCCGGATACAAGCAATAAATGTTCCCGATCCATCACAATTAACATCGCTTCCAGCTTCCTGAGTATTTTGTCGCTTCTCCACTCTTTAGCCAGTTCAACGGCCGCCCTTTGCAGATTCCCGTTAAATTCTTCCAATTTGCCTTCAAACAGATCAAAAAGAGTAAATGCATCAGCGACCGACCCGGCAAAACCAGCTAATACTTTTCCATTAAATATTTTTCTCACCTTTCTTGCAGTGTGTTTCATCACTACCGCATTGCCAAAGGTCACCTGGCCATCGCCTGACATAGAACATCCTCCATTATGGTGGATTGCAAATATCGTCGTCGCATGAAATTGATCCATTCAATTGTTCCTCCTTTTGGAGTGGATAAAATATTTTTACTAACTCTATTTTCCCGAAAAGCTGTTAATCATATAATCAAATATGTAGATTTAATACAGCTCAAAATTTGAGATTCTGCTTGTTCTTGCCATGAACTATGAGAAATTACTGATATCATCATGATAATGTTCAATTGTATTTTGAGTAATTACAGTACTTTTGTAAATACTGTTCAATTAACTTTAAAAAAACATTCACATTTGTCACAATTTTCACCTCTCAAGGGCTTCTAAATCGTAACATACTTCGATAACCCTTGCAATAAATTTTACAAAACTTTCACAAAGTTCTGAATTATCTCCAGCGCTCTATTGGCATGCTGCAAATTCCGCTCCTGTTTTCCCTTAATCCGAATCGGTAACTCCGGAAATAACCCAAAATTTGCATTCATCGGCTGAAAATTATTCGGATTAGCCGTTGTAATATATCGGGACATACTTCCAATAGCCGTTTCATGAGGAAATTCTACCGTATCAAGCCCTTGGACAAGGCGTGCAGCATTAATCCCGGCTACAAGGCCGCTGGCTGCAGATTCAACATAGCCTTCCACCCCGGTCATTTGCCCCGCGAAAAATAAATCTTCACGGTTTTTAAATTGATAGGTAGCCCGCAAAACTTTCGGTGAATTAATAAATGTGTTGCGGTGCATCACACCATAGCGGATAATTTCCGCCTTTTCTAGACCTGGAATTAATTGAATAACTTCCTTCTGCGGCCCCCACTTTAAATGTGTTTGAAAACCGACAATATTATAAAGGGTACCGGCTGCATCATCCTGTCGAAGCTGGATAACCGCAAACGGCCTCCTTCCTGTTTTTGGATCTTCTAAACCAACTGGTTTCAATGGGCCAAAAAGCATCGTTTTCTTTCCTCTTGCCGCCATCACCTCAATTGGCATACAGCCTTCAAAAAAGATTTCCTTTTCAAATTCTTTTATTTGTACTGTTTCTGCTGAAATCAGTGCATCATAAAAACGGTTAAACTCCTCTTCCGTCATTGGACAATTTAAATAAGCGGCTTCCCCTTTATCATAGCGGGATTTTAAATAAACCTTGTCCATATTAATGCTTTCTTTTTCAATAATCGGAGCGGCGGCATCATAAAAATATAAATAATCCTCACCTGTTAACATTTTAAGCTGATTGGAAAAACCAGGGCTTGTCAGCGGTCCTGTCGCTATAACGGTTGGGCCTTCCGGTATTTCCGTCACCTCTTCATTCACCACAGTGACATTCTCATGGCCTTTTACCATTTCTGTTACCTTGGCGGCAAATTCATGACGATCGACTGCGAGCGCCCCTCCAGCCGGTACGGAACAGGCATCTGCCGCAGCAATAATAACAGAATCCAGCTTTCTCATTTCTTCCTTTAATACACCGACTGCATTTGTTAATGTGTTAGCCCTAAGTGAATTGCTGCAAACTAATTCAGCAAATTTATCTGTATGGTGTGCAGGTGTTTGTTTAACAGGCCTCATTTCAAAAAGCCGGACCTTCACTCCGCGCTTGGCAATTTGCCAAGCCGCTTCGCTGCCGGCAAGCCCTGCCCCTATTACATTAATCGTGACATCTTTCATCTAAAAACCTCCTGAATCACTTCATGGTACTCTTTCCATAACATTTTGTATATAAATGGCCTATAAATATACCTCCAAAAATAAGTCCATCTTGCATTGTACTATATACAGGAAAAACAAAAAAGTTTTTTTATGCACAAATTTAAAAGAGCGGGGCTTCCCACTCTTTAACTTTGCTGTTCTTCCTTGTAATCACAATTAACGCACTGCACCTGGACACCTTTTTTTAATTTCTTTTCCACCAGGAGTCCATCACATTTCGGGCAGTTTCTTGGCAGAGGTCTATCCCAGGAAATAAACTCGCATTCCGGGAACCGGCTGCACCCGTAGAACAGTCTCTTTTTCTTGCTTTTTCGTTCAATGATCGTACCTTCCTTACAGCTCGGGCAGGTCACGCCAATTTCTTTTACGATCGGTTTTGTATTTCGGCAGTCGGGAAAATTGCTGCAGGCCATAAATTTACCATAACGGCCCATTTTAAAGACCATTGGGCTCCCGCAGTTCTCGCAATCTTCTCCTGCCGGCTCATCTTTTATCTCAACAGCTTGCATTTCTTTCTCGGCTTTTTCTAAATGGATTGCGAATTCGTTCCAAAACCCCTCGATTATATCAACCCACTTAATCTTGCCTTCTTCTACGTTATCAAGATCCTGCTCCATTTTAACAGTAAATTCAACGTCTATGATATCAGGGAAAAACTCTAAAATTAATTCGTGGATGATTTCACCCAATTCAGTTGGAACAAAACGTTTATTATCAAGGGCCACATAACCACGCTTTTGAATGGTATCCAAAGTTGGCGCATACGTAGATGGCCGGCCAATACCCAGTTCTTCTAGTGTTTTAACAAGTCTTGCTTCTGTATACCTTGGCGGCGGCTGAGTAAAATGCTGCTTTGGATCGATATCCTTTTTAAATACTTCATCGCCTTCTTTAAGATCAGGCAGCATTTTGTCCTTTTCATCCACCTCGTCATCTGAACCTTCAACATACAGCTTCATAAATCCCGGAAACTTAATTTTTGACCCGTTTGCCCGGAAAATTACACTTCCATTTTTTAAATCTACACTCATCGTATCCATGACTGCATGAGCCATTTGGCTGGCCAGGAATCGCTCCCAGATAAGTTTATACAAACGGAATTGATCTCTAGAAAGGAAACCTTTTACACTGTTAGGATCTCGAAATGTACTGGTAGGGCGAATAGCTTCGTGCGCATCTTGAGCATTTGATGGCTTTTTCTCCTTTTTTTGCTCGTCCTTTAAATAGTTATCACCATATGCGGTCTTGATGTATTCAGCTGCCTCACCCTGAGCTACTTCAGAGATACGGGTAGAATCTGTTCTCATATAGGTGATAAGACCAACCGTTCCTTCTTTTCCAAGCTCTATTCCTTCGTAAAGCTGCTGTGCAAGCATCATCGTTTTTTTTGCACGAAAATTCAATTTCCGGGCTGCTTCCTGCTGTAAGGAAGATGTAATAAACGGAGAAGCCGGATTTCTTTTCCTCTCTTTTTTTGTTACAGAGATAACAGTAAACTTATTATCTTTCATCTTCTGCAACACATCTTTAACCTCATGTTCCGATTTCAGTTCTGTCTTATTCTCTCCGGCAACTGAATGAAATGCTGCACTGAATTGATCTTTTCCTTTGAGAAACTCTCCTTCAATGGTCCAATATTCTTCAGGAATAAATGCTTTTATCTCTTTCTCCCTGTCAATGATTAATCTAACTGCTACAGATTGTACTCTTCCAGCACTAAGTCCTTTTTTTACTTTTTTCCATAAAAGCGGGCTAATATTATAGCCAACCAACCTGTCTAAGATCCTCCGTGCCTGTTGGGCATTAACGAGGTCCATATTAATCGGCCGTGGATGCTTAAATGATTCCTTTATAGCATCCTTGGTGATTTCATTAAAGACAACTCGGCAATCTGATTTTATATCAACATCAAGACTATGCGCCAAGTGCCAGGCAATTGCTTCCCCTTCACGATCCGGGTCAGCTGCCAGAAAGACTTTCTTCGCCTTTTTAGCAGCTGTTTTTAAATCCTTCAAGACTGGGCCTTTACCACGAATAGTTATATACTTTGGCTCAAAGTCATTTTGAACATCAACCCCAGTTTGGCTTCGCGGTAAGTCGCGGACATGTCCCATCGATGCTTTTACTTTATATTTATTTCCGAGATATCGTTCAATGGTTTTCGCTTTAGCCGGCGATTCAACGATTACGAGAAAATCTGCCATCAAAATATCCTCCTTTAAAGAGGTTAAGAGTATATTCTTTTTTTCGAACATCTGTTGGAAAATGTATAACATATTAGAAATAATTTCAACCTTTTTTAGCTAATTTCTCCAATAAATTAAAAAAAAACTAAAAAAAATGGATTATTTCATTCCAAATCCTATAGATTTATCTTATTTCCACTAAAATATCTTCTGCCTTTGCCACAAGCTTTGCTCCCTGCTGAATTAAATCATTTGCCCCTGCTGAAAAGGGATTAAAGATACTGCCCGGGAGTGAAAAAACATCTCTTCCTTCATTAACGGCATAATTTGCCGTGATCAGCGAACCGCTTTTTCTTTTTGCTTCTATAATAAATGTTCCACGGGATAAACCGCTAATAATTCGGTTGCGGGCGGGGAAATGCCATTTAAGTGGTTTTGTATCTGGAGGGTATTCTGAAAGAACGAGCTGCGTTTTCATCAGTTCCATTGCAAGATTCATGTTTTCCCTCGGGTAAACATGAAAGAAACCGCCGGCAATTACAGCAATGGTTCTGCCGCCATTTTTAATGGCATATTCATGTGCAAGGGCATCAACTCCTTTAGCAAGGCCGCTTACAATAAGAATGTCATTTTCGATTAAGCCCGGAAAAATCATTCGAATCGCATTTCTTCCATACTGTGTTACCTGGCGCGAACCAACAACAGCAAGCTTCGGCTCCTTTTCAAGAAGATTAATATCCCCCTTTGCAAATAGGGCCCACGGCGGCTGATAAATTTCCTTTAAATAGCTGGGATATTCTTTATCGAAAATGGTAATAACCGCAATGTCATTTTTTTCATATTGATGAATTTGGTCAAAAACGATGTCAGGGTAAAGGGATTCATTAGAAGGCTGGGAAGAGGATTTGTCTTGTAATAAAGTCAGCTGCTTGAAATGGGGATTAAGCTGATGAAAGGAATTCAATCCCGGATCCTTTTTTAACACTTGATAAACCGTATTCCATGAGATAGTCGGATAATGGAGAAGAGCAATGAGTTTTTCTTTAAATTCATCCATATAAAAGGCTCCTTACAATATTTTTTATAGAGAAATAGCCCCCCAATAAATGGGGGGACTAATCTGCTAAACCATGAAGCGGTATAGAATTAATGTGTTTTACACTTTTCGTATAAACCTTGTTCTTTCAAAACTTCAATTAATGTTTCACCCATCACGGACGGAGTATCCGCCACTTTTATGCCGCATTCGTTCATGACACGAATTTTTTCATCAGCTGTACCCTTTCCTCCGGAGATAATTGCGCCGGCATGGCCCATCCGCTTTCCTGGAGGTGCTGTACGTCCGCCGATAAAGCCGACAACAGGTTTTGTCATGTTTGCTTTCACCCACTGGGCAGCTTCCTCTTCGGCTGTTCCGCCAATTTCACCAATCATAATAACAGCATATGTTTCCGGGTCTTCATTAAATGCTTTTAACACATCGATGAAGTTCGTGCCGTTTACCGGGTCACCGCCGATACCGACTGCTGTAGTTTGTCCAATCCCAGCTTGTGTCAATTGATGCACTGCTTCATAAGTTAAAGTTCCGGAGCGGGAAACAACGCCGACATGACCTTTTGTATGGATGTAGCCAGGCATGATGCCAATTTTGCATTCATCAGCTGTAATGACACCCGGGCAGTTCGGACCAACCAAACGGGTCTTTTTTCCTTCCATGTAGCGTTTTACCTTCACCATATCCAAAACTGGTATATGCTCTGTTATACAAATCACTATATCTAATTCGGCATCGACTGCTTCGATAATCGAATCTGCCGCAAATGGAGCAGGTACATAAATGACAGATGCAGAGGCACCTGTTGCTTCAACAGCTTCTTTCACGGTATTAAAGACAGGTACCCCTTCTACTTCCTGTCCTTTTTTTCCCGGAGAAGTGCCGCCGACAATTTGTGTGCCATAGTCAAGCATTTGTTTAGTATGAAAACGGGCTGTTCCGCCTGTAATCCCTTGGACTAAAACTAACGTATCTTTATTAATAAAAACGCTCACAATAATTCCCCTTTCCTTCGATCCTATTTCACTAATGAAACGATTTTTTGTGCGCCGTCAGACATGGATTCAGCAGCCGTAATATTTAGATCTGACTCAGCAAGGATTTGCTTTCCTAAGTCAACATTTGTTCCTTCTAAGCGGACAACAAGCGGAATAGAAAGTCCAACCTGTTTTGCTGCTTCCACAACACCTTCTGCAATAACATCACATTTCATGATTCCGCCGAAGATATTAACAAAAATACCTTTAACGTTTGGATCAGAAAGGATAATTTTGAATGCTTCTGTAACCTTATCAGCTGTAGCACCACCGCCAACATCAAGGAAGTTTGCAGGATCCCCGCCATAATGCTTCACTATATCCATTGTTGCCATCGCAAGGCCGGCACCGTTAACCATACAGCCTATATTGCCATCCAAGGCGATATAACTTAAATCATATTTTGAGGCTTCGATTTCCTTAGGATCTTCTTCTTCAAGATCACGGTATTCCAGCACGTCTGTTTGACGGTACAGTGCATTGGAATCGAAGTTTAATTTTGCATCTAGTGCCATGACTTTCCCGTCACCGGTCACAACTAATGGATTAATTTCAGCAATCGAGCAGTCCTTCTCGATGTATGCATTATAAAGGCCCATCATGAACTTAACAGTTTGATTGATTAATTCTTTTGGTATATTGATATTAAAGGCAATCCGTCGTGCTTGGTATGGCTGCAAGCCTACTACAGGATCAATTTCTTCTTTGAAAATTTTCTCAGGAGTATTTGCGGCTACCTCTTCAATTTCTGTACCGCCTTCTTCAGATGCCATTAGGACAACGCGGGAAGTTGCACGATCTAACACTAAACCAACATAGTATTCTTTTTTGATGTCGCAGCCCTCTTCAATTAATAAACGCTTAACTTCTTTTCCTTCTGGCCCTGTTTGGTGTGTAACCAGCGTTTTACCTAAGATTTCACTAGCATATGTACGGACCTCGTCAAGGTTTTTCGCAACTTTTACCCCGCCTGCTTTCCCCCGTCCGCCAGCATGGATTTGCGCTTTTACCACACATACCTGTGTACCTAACTCTTTTGCGGCTTCAACTGCTTCCTCTACAGTGAATGCAACCTTTCCATTCGGAACCGCTACCCCATATTTTCTGAGGATTTCTTTCCCTTGATACTCATGGATATTCATTTCCCATCCTCCTAAATCTTACTGATTACAAAAAAATGACTTCGCTTTCATTTTATATAATGACCCATACCTTGTCCACCATTAAGCAGAATTATATTTATTTTAATCTATTGAATATTAAAACATCATTTTATTAAGAATTTTAATTGGAAATAGATTGCCAGTTTTTTGTAAAAATACAGACTTTCGTCTGTGTCAGGCTGTCGAGCAACTCTCGGCAGCCTCTTATTTTATTCATATACTCCAATAATTCACTGCGTTAATTCGGTATAACATTATTAGTGTATAGGTTTTTAAACAGGTCTGTTGATTGGCGCTCCAGGCACTTCGCTTTCCGCGGGCGTG
>CAYNUT010000070.1:0-18829 GCA_964400595.1 uncultured Neobacillus sp.
CCAACACCCTCATCAGAGAAGAGGGTGTTGCCAATTCCTAAAATAGTAATCTTTTGTTCATTATCTTTATTTATCATTTTTTTCACCAACAGCCTTTTTAGGCTCAGTTTTATAACCAGTAAACATAGAAGAGATCGATCCGCAGCGTTCAAGATAATCATCACGGAAAGCTAAATATACATGGAGCACAACAAAGAGCATGAATGCCCAGGCCGTCAAGTGATGCCATGAACGTGTTGTGAAACTGTCTCCGAAAATATAGGGAACCCAAGCAAACAGCTTTGCCCAAATGGTTTCTTTCTGCGGTTCTAAATACATATAGAAACCGGTAAGAATGACAATTAATGAACCCAGATAATTAAAGATCCAATAGCTTAAGAAAGCCAACGGATTGTGACCCACAAAGTGCGGCTTTTTATTTTTCAAAAACAGATAAAACTTAATCGTTTCCCATGTATCCTTCCAGAATACCCAGCGAAATGGATTAAATTTGGCAAACTTATTTCCAACAAAGCACCAATACATACGATAGATAAAAGCTGCAGTAAACACGAATGCAGTAAAGAAGTGAATGTATCTTACCCAGCCCATTAGGTTGGAATAATAGGCTTCCTCAGGAATTCCAGCTCCTGCAAATGGTTTTCCAATATAGACTCCTGTCACCATCAAGATGATAATGGACACTGCATTTATCCAATGGTAAAGTCGAACTGGCAAATCCCAAACATAAGCTTTTACATCATTCTCCATCGTTGTATAAATAATTGGCTCTTCCGGGTGATACGAATTCTCGCTGTTTATCACCGGTTTTTTCAGGAGGGTTCCAGGCGGCTGAGTCGGTAATTTAGGTGCACCCATTTATCTCACTCCTAGCCTAAACGAATTTCAGTCGTCTTATTTGATTCCAAATCGGTTAAGTGAACGGCACATGCAAGGCATGGATCAAACGAATGGATAATTCGCATGATTTCTAATGGCTGCTCCTTATTTAGCATTGGTGTACCTTTTAGTGCTGCTTCATAGGCCCCGATATTATTTTTATGGTCCTTCGGTGAGGCATTCCAAGTGGATGGAACAACTGCCTGATAGTTTTTGGTTTTGCCGTTTTCAATATCAATCCAGTGTCCAAGTGCGCCGCGCGGTGCTTCCATCCAGCCTACACCTTTAGCGCGTTCAGGCCATGTGCTTGGATCCCATTTTGAACGGTCAAAAGTGACTTGGTTGCCGCCCTTTACATTTTTCAAAAGGGCATCCATGTCATTGCGCATCCAGCCGGAAATTAGGACTGTTTCTAGTCCGCGGGCCACAGTTCTTCCAAGGGCTGATTGCAGAGCAGTGAAAGGTAAATCCAGTTTCTTTAATGTTTCATCGACAATATTAACGATTTCTTCTTTTCCGGCTGCATATCCGACAATCATCCTTGCAAGCGGACCTGTTTCCATCGGATGTTCTTTCCAGCGCGGTGCTTTCAGCCAACTGTATTGCTTATTGGTATCCAATTGTTTAAATGGTGCTTTTGGACCAGTGTAGTTTAAGGTAGTCTCGCCTTCGAATGGATGCTTCCCTTCTCCGCCTTGTTTACCATCATAGGTATACCATGAGTGATCGATAAATTCCTGTACATGTTTAGGGTCTTTCAAATCAATATCTAAAACCTCATTAAGATTTCCGTTTAAGACAATGCCCCGCGGCATCCGGTATAGCTTCGTATCATAAATACTGCCTGTTGAGAAATCACCATAGCAGAGGTAATTATTTAAACCGCCGCCATATGTCCAATCTTTATAGTAGGAGCCAATAGCGAGTAGGTCAGGAATATAGACTTGGTTCACAAAATCCCTTGCTTGATCGATTAATTGTGACACATGTGCTAATCTTTCCGCATGCACTCCATTATCACTGTTGATGTCAAGAGGCGTTGCCATTCCGCCCACAACATAGTGCGGGTGAGGGTTTTTACCGCCAAAAATGGTATGGATTTTGACGATTTCCTTTTGCCAGTCCAATGCCTCAAGGTAGTGGGCAACAGCAAGCAGGTTCACTTCCGGAGGAAGCTTATAGGCTTTATGTCCCCAATATCCATTCGCAAAGATCCCCAGCTGTCCGCTTTCAATTAATTTCTTCACTTTATTTTGCACATCTGTAAAATAGCCTGGTGATGATTTAGGCCAGCTCGAGATGGATTGAGCGATTCTTGATGTTTCAGCTGGGTTGGCTTTCGTTGCGCTGACAACATCCACCCAATCTAGCGCGTGTAAATGATAGAAATGGACAACATGGTCATGTACAAACAGCGCTTCGTTCATAATTTCGCGAATCAAATGGGCATTTCTTGGGATTTTTATTTTTAATGCATCCTCAACCGAACGAATAGAGGCAAGGGCGTGTACAGTTGTACAGACACCGCATATCCTTTGAATAAATGCCCAGACATCACGCGGGTCACGGTCTCTGACAATCAGCTCAAGTCCGCGGACTGATGTTCCAGAACTATATGCTTCTTTGATGACACCTTTTTCATCAACATCTACTTCCACACGAAGGTGCCCCTCTATCCTCGTAATTGGATCTACAACGATACGTTCACTCATTCTTCTTCACCCCGTTTGTCGTCAATCTTCTTCTTGATCACTGTACCTGCTGCATGAACGGCAACGCCGGCAGTTGCTAAACCAACAACAGCCAATCCAATATTATCCGGATTGATAGTCGTCTGGGTTCCAGGGATTTTTGCTCTTCTTTCAAAGAACGGACCATTATCCCAGAAGTCTTTTTCAGCGCAGCCAAAGCATGGGTTTCCAGATTGGATCGGATAGCTTACTCCGCCATTCCAGCGCATTTCCGCACAGGAGTTATAGGTTGTTGGCCCTTTACAGCCTACCTTATATAAGCAGTAGCCTTGTTTAGCTCCTTCATCATCAAAGTTTTCAACGAATAAGCCTGCATCAAAATAGGCTCTTCTGTTACATTTATCGTGGATACGGTGTCGATAAAATGCTTTCGGACGGCCGAATTGATCCAATTCAGGCAATTTTCCGAAAGTAATAATATGCGCAATTACTCCAGTCATAACTTCAGAAATTGGCGGGCAGCCTGGAACAAGGATGACAGGTGTATCTTTTACGAAGCTTGTGACTGGTTTGGCACCTGTAGGATTTGGATGTGCTGCGGCAATTCCTCCCCACGAGGAACAAGAACCGTATGCAATAATCGCTTTGGCACTCTCAGCCATTTCTAAGAATGTCTCTTTTGCCGATTGTCCCCCTACAGTTAAGAATGCATCGTCATCAGGGATACTTCCTTCTACAGCCAGAATATACTCACCTTTGTAATCCTTGAGGACATTTTTCATGGAATCTTCTGCCTGATGGCCTGATGGTGCTGAAAGTACCTCAGAATACTCAAGCGAAATCATTTCAAGTAAAACGCTTTCAGTCTTTGGTTGTGATGATCGAATAAACGATTCGGAACAACCAGTGCAATCCTGGAATTGCAGCCAAACTACTGGTACTCTAGTTTTTGTTTCCATGGCTTTAACAACCTTGTCAGTTTGTGTGAACTCCAGCCCAAGTGTAGCAGCTAATGCCGTACACATTTTAAGGAAATCACGACGGCTAAATCCATGGTCGATTGCGGCTTCATATACTGTTTTCTGTCTCTTCATCCGCTTTCCCCTCCACTTATCATGAAAATATGTAAAACATGATTTCAAGGAAATTGTAGTATACAAATAGGGGATTCGTCTTGAATTTTCCGAAAAATACACAAAGTATCCTTAAATGTATATCAACGTTGTTTTTATTAATAATGTCGGAAACATAGATTATTTTCCCAATTCAAATAAAAAAAGACCTTTAAGAGTTTATCCCCTTAAAGGTCTTTGCCTATTTTTATACTTCTATTAATTCATCTTCCTGCTGCTTTTTCAAACGTTTGCGGTAAACAAATTTCGATAAATTAATACTGATTTCATATAATAACAATAGCGGTAATGTTACCACAAAGTCGGACATGAAGTCAGGCGGTGTTATTACGATGGCAATAATCACCAAAACAAAGTAAGCATATTTGCGGATTTTTCCAAGAACAAATGGATTGATAATTCCCAGTGAAGTTAAAAACATGACAACCACTGGAAGTTCAAATAAAACGCCGAATGGCAGAGTCATATTCAGAATAAAGCTGAAATATCTTTCGGCAGTGAAATTGGCGACAAACATATCTTGACCAATGTTTACCAAGAAATCAAGGACCATTGGAAAAATGACAAAATATCCAAATGCAAGTCCAATTAAGAATAAGAAAAATAGAGCTGGTACATATGATAGGGTAATTTTTCTTTCAACCGGTTTTAATGCCGGCTTAACAAACAGCCATATCTGTAATGCCAAGACAGGGATTGTTCCTGCAATGGCAACTATGCCGGCCAGCATGAAATAAATCCACATGATATCACTTGGGCCAAGGACAAGCAATTTTGTATTGCCAACAAACCATTTATAAATATCGTCAACATAAATAAATCCGACGATAAAAAACACTACAAATGCCAGAGCAGAAAGAATAATCCTTTTACGCAATTCTTCTAAATGATCAACTAAATTCAGCTCTCTATCTTCCATGTACTTCCCCTGCCCATTTCAATAAATCAAATTTAATAAGTTTTTACATATCACAATAGTTTAAAACTAAAGAAGAAAAGGTGCAAGACGCAAATCTTACACCTTATTTAGTCAAATTCTTCTTTTCCTCATCAATATCCTTCATTACATCATCTGTAAGTTCGCGTGTTGATTTTTTAAATTCTTTTAATGTTTGTCCAAATGCGCGTCCAATTTCCGGAAGCTTTTTTGGCCCAAAAATAATCAATGCAAGGGTTAAAATCAAAATCAATCCGGGTACTCCGATATTAGAAAACATGGATCTACATCCCCTTTTATTTTTGTATATTTCTACTACGATTATAGTATCGAAAAATCATTTTGCATTAATTTTCCTCAATAATTCATAGTAAATTCACAATATCCATTAAAATAGCGTAATTGTGACATTTAGCATTTCTTTTTCAGTTTACCAATCTCTATAGACAATTTAACAGTAAGACTTGTTTTAGTCAATGTCCGGAATGTTTAGTATAATTTTTAAAATATTTTGACAACTAACTTTTTTTTGCATATAATTTGAGCATTAGGAACATATACTATGGAAAATTATAAACCAAATAAGGGATGTGAATGGATGGAATTTTCACTTTGCAGTTTTGATGGAGCCTTGCCTGTTGAGGTGACAATTGATGATGACAACGGAAGATATACCATTCGAAAAAGCGACCGGAGCGGAGAATATTTTAACAGCCCGAGAGAATTAATTGCTTGGGTTAAAACCCATTTCCGCGAGGAGGAATTTTGCCATCCACAAGAATTCAGAGGGATGTTGGAGAAGCTGGCTGAATACGAAATAAATGGATCCTTTTTTTAATAAATAAAGCATCAGGACTGTAATTTTTCTCGGAAACTGAGATCGTTACAGTGACTGATGCTTTTTTATGAAGCTTTACGATGATCGCCTCGGTTTACCATAATAATTTCCCGGACATCATCGGCGATTTCTTTCAATTCTTTAGAACAATAAATTTGCGGGTCCAGCGGCTGTCCAACCGTTATTTTAATCGCAGCCGGTCTGACTAAACGGTTATTTTTTTCAAAAACATCTGAGGTTCCCTGAATGGAAATTGGCACAATCGGGACCCCCGCATCCTTAGCGAGGCGGAAGCTGCCGGCTTTAAAAGCAGACACCGGTCCGCCCTTGCTCCTGGTTCCCTCTGGGAAAATCACCATGGAATGCCCCTGCTTAAGAAACTCGACCCCCTGCCGGATTGATCTGACTGCCTGACGCCTGTCATTGCGGTCAAGAAAAACACAGTTGATTGCCTCCATCCAAGATGAAATAATTGGCACTTTTTTTACTTCCATTTTCGAAACAAACCCTAATGGTTTATTGATAAATCCCAATAGGACAGGAATATCGAAGTCCCCTTCATGGTTAGCGATAAAGACAACCGGGCCATCCGGAATCAAATGCTCCCCTTCAACCATGACTCTGGAGCCGGTTATTTTCATAATGGTACGGGACCATTTTTTGGGCGTTTCATGAACAATTTGGTCTCTTTTGGCTGCAGGGATTTCCTTGTTTAATTTCTTCACTTTCCTTAATATAGGAATACTATAAATCAGGTAACTGCTCATATATAAAAAACATATAACCAGCCTAATCATTCATGATTTCCTTCCTCTGGACAAGTTATTCGATCATAAATCCTGAATTCATAATCGAATGGATTCTTCATATCCTTTATTCCTTTTTCCGATGAAACAAGTGCCCACTGTTCCGAATGGAATTCCGGAAAGTACGTATCACCGTCAAACTTTTCATGGATATGGGTTATGTACAGGCGGTCAGCGAAAGCAAAAGTTTCTTTAAAAATTTCAGCTCCGCCGATGACAAAAATTTCTTCATCCCGCCCCTTACAGTATTTCACAAACTCTTCTATCGAATAAAAGACAGTACATAATTCTGATTGATAACCGTGTTGCCGTGTAATAATGATATTTTCTCTTCCAGGAAGGACACGTCCAATCGATTCATGCGTTTTTCTTCCCATGGCAATCGGATGACCCATTGTCACCCTTTTGAAAAACTTTAAATCTTCGGGCAAATGCCATGGCAGTTGATTATTTTTGCCAATCACTCTGTTTTCATCCATCGCGACAATAAAGGAAATCATACACTGACCACCCCTTTAATATGTGGATGGGGGTTATAATTTTCTAGACAAAAATCATCATATTGGAATGAAAAAATATCTTTTACCTCAGGATTTATTTTTAAGGCCGGAAGCGGCCTTATATCCCTGCCAAGCTGCAGCTTTACCTGCTCGACATGGTTTTGATATATATGCACATCACCGAATGTATGAATAAATTCCCCCGGCTCTAAGCCGCAGACTTGGGCAACCATCATCGTTAACATGGCATAGGACGCTATATTAAATGGAACACCGAGGAATACATCCGCAGACCTTTGGTATAGCTGACAGGATAATTTCCCATCTGCAGCATAAAATTGGAACAAACAATGGCATGGAGGCAGGGCCATATCGTCAATTTCCGCCACATTCCAGGCATTGACAAGCAGTCTTCTGGAATTTGGATTTTGTTTGATTTGTTCTATTAATTCACTGATTTGATCCACCGTCTTACCCCCTGCACCAGTCCAGGAACGCCACTGATGTCCATAGACCGGTCCGAGATTCCCGTTCTCATCGGCCCACTCGTTCCAGATGCGAACCCCATTTTCCTGAAGGTAACGAACGTTTGTATCACCATTTAAAAACCAAAGCAGTTCGTAAATAATCGATTTAAGATGCAGCTTTTTTGTCGTTATTAACGGAAAACCTTCCTCTAAATTAAATCTCATTTGATAACCGAAGGTGCTGATGGTACCTGTACCAGTACGATCTCCCTTTACGGTGCCATTTTCAAGTACATGTTTACAAAGTTCCAAATATTGTTTCAATACTGACACTCCCTCTATTTCCATATCTATTAATTCTATTGGAGCTTGGTGATAAATTCAAATGTTTTTGGCGCATTTTCCTGCAATTGTTGCTTTGTATCTTTATTTAGATAGAACATGGCAAATGTCTCGGCAAAATATTCTTCCGGATACAAAAAATAGCTGTTTCCCGGAAACAATCGCTCGTGCTCCTGCTGCCAAACATTTTTAAATTCTTTCGTGCTGGTAATGTTGTCAAAAACAATCCGGTCAATGGAATGGGCTAATTCATGCAATTCAAGATTTACAGAGCCATGGCCTTGTCCTGTATTGCTGCAGCCGATCTTGACGAGAACAACCTTCGACCCGCCAATGCCCGGTACATCATCCCAAGTTGTTTTTGAATGATAACCTCTTGGAATTTGTCCTGCCAGCTGTCTCGCTGTTGGATTGTCAGTCAGCCTTCCCGTGAAAAGTTTTAAAGTAATAGAATGGTTATTGATTTTTCTCAACAGCGAATAAGGCAATAAATCGATTCGATTAATTATTACTGCTGCTTGTTCCTGGGAAAAAGTATCTTTTGGCAGAATAATAATATGATTAAGCAGCTGCAACGACCGGTCGTTTTTAAGATCTTGGTATAATATTGAGTTTCTCGGATAATTACCGAGTTTTACACCGTCATAGGATGCATGGGATGCCGTAATGAATGACAGAAACAAGCAGGTAATGACAAATGCTATACTCCATTTACGCATGCTATTCTCTCCATTCTTATTATTTTAGAATAGTAGAATTATAACATGCTTGATTGAAAGCTTTATTTGGAAATTATTAAGAAATACAAGAAAAGCCGCCATTTAGGCAGCTTTTTCCTTAGTAAAGTTATACCTGTAAGCCGAAATTCCGGCAAAGTGCGGCTAGTCCGCCAGAAAATCCGCTTCCAACTGCATTAAATTTCCATTCGCCGTTATGGCGGTAAAGCTCGCAAATGACAACTGCCGTTTCAATTGAAAAATCCTCCCCGAGGTCGAATCTTAGAATTTCGCGGTTTGTCTCTTCATCAACAACCCGAACAAACGCATTGCTCACCTGTCCGAAGTTCTGGCTTCTTGCTTCTGCATCATGAATTGTAACAGTGATGGCAATCCGCTGAATATGAGAAGGTACTTTGCTGAAATCGATCTTAATTTGTTCATCATCGCCGTCACCTTCACCAGTTCGGTTATCACCTGTATGCTCTACTGCACCTGAAGAGTGAGCTAAATTATTATAGAAAATAAAATCCGAATCCTGCATGACGCGGCTGTTTGCATCTGTTAAAAAGGCGGATGCATCAAGGTCGAAGTCATTCCCGCCATGATAACGGTTCGTATCCCAGCCAAGGCCGACAATGACTTTCGCCAGGCCCGGATTTGTTTTGGTTAAATCAATTCTTTGTCCTTTGGCTAAGTTGATGCCCATTTTTTCACCTCTTCAGAACATTAATAGGAAATTAACTATAGGATCTTACTACTTCACTAAGGCTGGCTGCATTCGTACCGCTGCCGATCGCCGCAAACTTCCACTCGTTGCCGTGGCGATAGAGTTCTCCTGTAACTAAACAGGTTAATCCACTGTAATTATCGGTTAAATTATAATGAATCAACTCTTGGTTATTGCTAGGGTTTACTACGCGAATAAAGGCATTTTGAATCATGCCAAAATGCTGTTTTCTCTTCACACAATCGTAAATATTGACAACGAAAACAAGTTTTTGAATATTCGCAGGCACTCTGCCTAAATCGACCATAATTTGTTCGTCATCACCATCACCGTCGCCGGTTAAATTGTCCCCGGAGTGCTGGACACTGCCGTCATTGCTACGTAAATTTCCAAAATAAATAACGTCCTTATTATTTTGAAGACGGTCATTTGCGCCAAGCATAATAACTGAAGCGTCACAGTCAATGTTCGCAGAACCGCTTCCGCCAAATAGGGAACCAAAAAGCCCCCCTGAGTTCTGCACAGGGTCCCAGCCTAAACCCACCATAATTTTTGAAAGTCCTGGATTACTTTTTGTTAAATCTACCCGCTGGCCTTTTTGTAAATTAATTGCCACAACAATCACCCCAACAAGAATTTTTATATTTATATTAATATTGCTGTTTCAAGTTTTTAAAGTTTTCCTGCAGCTGCTCTAAACGTTTTGTGCCTTCCTGCCTGAGCCGTTTATTTTCTTCTTCAATTGCTTTTGTTTCCTGCATGCCTTTGATGATAACATTCCATGATTCTTCGATTGTTTCAATTTTTATGCTGGGGCTGCCGGCAAGCCTTGCAATATCCGTGCTTTGCTGAGAGATATTTTGCGCATTCCGCAGAAGCATTTCATTTGTCCTGCGGTCAAGTTCACTCATGGAATCCGCGACAAGCTTTTGCCTTTTTGCTGCAACCGCCTGGATTAACCCATTTTTAAAAATTGGAATGGTTGTAACAAAGGCAGAATTAATTTTTCCAATAAGCTTTGTATTGCCCCTTTGCAGCAGGCGGATTTGCGGAGCAGTTTGCAGCGCCACCATTTTTGCCATTTCCAGGTCATAGATTCTCTGTTCCATTAATTCAATAACATTTTTGAGGGAATCCAATTGCATTGAAGCCATTTGATCACCTGAAGCAGATCGTGCTTCAAGCTGCGGAAGCTGCTGGTTCTTCAGCTGTTCCACTTTAATTTCTCCCGCAACCACATACTTCTCAAGTGTTAAGTAGTACTGATAGTTTTGTTCATACATTTGCTCAAGCATATTGGTGCCGTCGACCATTTCCTGCCTGTACTTGGAAATTTCCACATAAACTTTGTCAATTTCCTGTCCCATCGACTGATATTTTCCAAAAAGCTTTTCAATCAATTTTTCGCCTTTATTAAACAGTTTTGCGAAAAGGCCTCCGGATGTTTTTTGGAAATCCTTCGCATCAAACTTATCCATGATGCGGCCAAGCTGTTTCAGCAGTTCTCCGGAATCTTCCACCTTTGTGCTCCGCATATTGGCTAAAATTTGATCAGAAAATCGCGATATTAGAACCGCAGGCTCCTTTCCAAACTCCAGGACTTGAATCTGGTCACGTTCATCAATCGACCGGGCGAGATTTTGTATTTCCGGCTCCTTTCTAAGGGCCAGCTTTATATCTGAAATTTTTGTTTCTGTTAATAGGTCATCGGCAATTGCTGGTGTTAAACCGCTTGATGGATTTGGTGATAAATTCACTGATTAATCTCCCCTTAAATTTTTTAAAAACCCCTGAAGAAGACCTTTTTTAAATATTGAAGGCTCTTTATATTCCATATTAAAAACGACGTCCTCAAGCCAGTGAATATCAAATACCCGCTGGTCGAGATGATTTTCAATATCATTATGGCCTGCTGGATTATACAGGATGATATCAACCCCAAATTGGTTCAGCAAAAGCAGTAAGGCTGCGTCTGGCCGTGAAAACATGCCCGTTGATTCATTATTATAAATAATTAATTTCGGGACCTGCTGGGAGTAGTCAAACTTCTCCAGTAATTGAATTATCATTTTTGGCATAAACATGGCCTGCGTAAATAGATAAATCTTAACGTCTTCCTCATTTTCCGCTGCCAGTAGTTTCAATCCGGGCTTTTCACACATTCTTCTTACCGCATTGGCAATTCCCTTTTGCAGGCCTAAAGGTAAAAAGGAATAGGGCCAGTAGTGGGACTGCAGGATTTTTTCCGGGCTGATCAGACGATCTTTCTCTAATGCGTTCCGGTAATGATAGCGAAAATCGCTTGAACTCTGAATCGTAAACGGCAGCTGGCGGATGAGTAAACTATGCTCCATCTGGCTGAGGGATTGCAGCCGGTCCCAGTATTCTTTACGATTTTTACTTACCCCCTGTATTTTGGCAAATAGGGAAGGAATTTTAACTTGACCATTTCCTACATCAAAATCAGGCCGGATCATAGCAATTTCTTTACCAAGAATAAAAAGCTCATCATATGTAGTTTTTAATGTAATGGAAGAAGGAGTATAGTCTCTTAGCTGCCAAGGTTTATAAAGACCAGAGCCTTCTTGGTTCAAAACAGTTTCAATTTCTTTTGATGCCCGGTAGGCGACCGTTGTTTTCCGGCTGCGTTTTTCCTTTGGAAACGGTTCCGCAAGTGATTTATTTGGATATTGCTGGGTGAAATACGGTTCATCCAGCATCCCTGCCAAAAGATCATTGCCTTCCGGTTGAAAAATAACAATATCACAGCCCAGTTTTATTAAATAGAATAAGAAATATTGATGGCTCTTTTTAAAATCACCATACCACATGAACTTTGGCATTTCTATTTGGGGATCTGCATCGTCAAGCACAGGCTTAATGTGGTTGATGGACCACTTAACAAGATCAACAAGAACTCGTCTCAGTTCATGATTTTTCAGTCCATTATTCTCAGAGCGCGAATACAATTCCAGGGTTGCAATCATGGCTTCTCTTAATTTCCGGTGAATAGCTGGAACGTTTGATTTTAATAGAAGCTGCTCGCCATCAAGAAAAGCTGTAAATCGATTGATCGAAAGCTTTTGTTCTTGATTAATATTCAAGACCTTCTGGATGGACTGAAAGTGATTATTATTGATTGTTTTATCGAGTGTTTCGTCACTCAGTAAATGCAGTTTCCATTCTTTATCGTGTGCATACTCAAAAAGCTGATTATAATATTCGTCTGAATCAATAGGGATTCCAAGAAATTTCCCAATTATTTGCCCAAAGTTAATGATCCCATTTTCAATTAAAAAATCAGGCCGCTCAGGCAGCTTTTTTTTAAGCATTGCAAGGCAACTTTCATATGAAAGGGACATTGGGCGGGCATTAAGTTGCTGTATTTGTGGATACATACATCATCCCTTCCCTCTGAACGCGAAAGCCATTTTTCACAACGACTAGAAAATTATGTTAGGATTCTTTACCATCATAACACAGATAAGAAAATGGTTCATTCGTTTATACGAGAGTATAGCGAAAAATGTTTCAAGATACGGTATATTTCCATCATTTTCACCTTTTTCCCTGTTACTGCATACTATTGAAGTACCTAAATAAAAGAAGGTGACTAAAATGAGATTTTTAATTAAGCGGCCTAATATGAACCTCATGGAAGAGGAATTAAATACCGTCATGGAAGTGATGGCTTCTGATATTTTTATCTATATTGATTTATTCGTGTTTTCCCTCATCTTTACCTTGCTGCTCTCACCGGCTATCCATTCGTTATCCCTTTCAAGCCTTTTCTTTATTATTTGTTATGGGTTATTCTCGTTCCTCTATTATTTTCTTTTTAGGAGAAGGGTGAAAAGAGATTAGTATTTAATCGGCATAAGCTTTAGAAATTGCTGTAGAATCTCTTCTCCTGCTTGCACTCCGATGTTTTTTGTCAAGTTTCGCTTCAGTTCTGAACGTATTGCTGCTAATTCGCCATGCCTTGGGACAAAACGATACTTGCAATATTTGAGAAAATCCCAGTCAAGAATCGAATCACCGGCTCCTGCGGCCACATTCATCCCTAAACGGTGACTAATAAATGAAAGGGCAGCACCCTTGCTGATTGCATTTGGGATGAAATAAAGCTTTCTCCCTTGTAAAGAAACCCTCCAGCCACAGGAATTTGCTGCATCATTAACAGCCATTTTTTCAGAAGCTGTCGGTGGGTGGTGTAAAATATAATAGAAAAATAAATTTTCCGCCTGTTTTATTTGACCATTAAAGTGGAAACCTTTTCTTTGCAAATGAAAAATCAATTCTTCTTCAGTAACCGATTCCGCTTCAATTTTTTGCTCCACATACTGTGTCCATTCCTCAAGCGGTTTACCATTTGTTAGAATTCTTGCTCCATTTGTAGTAATGGCATAAGAGAGCGGAAGTTCCTCTCTAAATATCATAAATCGATTAAACTGTTCCGTTGTTCTTGTTGTTACCGGAATAAACAAACTGTTTTGGCAAAGCTCTTTTAACATGAAAAAGGATGCTTCAGTCATATAAGCAACCCAATTTCCATCTTTTTTTTCCACCGGCTTTAGCTTCAGTTCCCCCGCTTCACCCAATTCCTCCAATGCTCTCTTAGAGAAAACTAATGTACGGTCAAGGTCAGAGGCAAAAATCATGGTTATTTCCCCTTCACTGATTTAATAAGTCCGCAGCACAAATATTTCAAGTCCGGATATTCGATCACCTCTACATCTCTTTCTTGGGCGAGCAGAAGAATATGTGCCACAAAAGGACTTGAAGCATCACGCATTAATATTTTCCAAGGAACTCTTCTAAGTAAAACCCTTGTTGTTTCCCCGACCCCGGGTTTAATAAAGTGTGTGCTTTCAATTCCAAACTCTGCTTGAATTCTTTTTACATCCTCCATCCCAAGAAATCCTGTTTCAATTTCGTCAACCTTCTTTTGTAAGGAAATTTCATACGCCTCTTTGGAAATGGCGGCAAATTCATCCACGATTACCTGAATAAATTTGTTAGAAACATCTGCCTCTAAAAGCTCCTGATAAAACTTGGCACCGTGAAAATCATCTCTGCCAATATAGTTATCATTTAATACAGTCCGGCTTACCAATCCAGATACTGTAGAGTTTAAACATGCACTTGGAATTAAGAAATCCTCCCTCGTACCAAAGAGCTTGGTGCAATAACCCGGGTCCGCAATGACCGCTAGAGAATCATCCAGCCATACACCATATTTTCGTTCGTATTCCTGACAAGCCTTTGTTAATTCTATCGATATGGCCCCTTTACCTGTCCAGCCATCGACAAACTGGATGCTGCAGTCAGAATGTTCATTTCTTATATAGTGAATAGCATTTTCATCAATCCCTCTGTCACGTATAATCGAGATGCTATAATGTGGCAGCACAACATCATACCGCATTTTTATATATTGTTTTATCAAGATACCAACTGGGGTACCAGCGCGGGCTAATGAAACTAAAACAGCCCTTTTACCCTTCAGGTGAAAAATTTGTTCCGCCACAATCCCAATGCATAAAGCCACTTTTTGTTTATACTCGTGCAATGTTTTCCAGAATAATTCCACATATTCTTCAGGGGGCTGATATTCAATCGGCAGTGACTCGCTGTAATGTCCACCTGATTGAATATCTTTTTCCCGATTAGCAGTTGTGTCTTCAAGTTTTATTTCACTTAAATCCTTTAATAAAAAAAGTACGTCATCTTCACTGTACGTTCCGATTTTTGCCGGTCTATTCGTCATTTTTTGCATGTTACTCACCTCTATTCAGAAAAAAAGACAATTTTGACATCTTTAATTTCTATTTGTTCCAGATTCCTTAAGAATGGGCGAAAATTCTCTGAATCTACTTCCCTTTCCAGGAAAAGAAATAACTCATCGTAATCACCAGGGGTGATATTATAAACGTAATGAGTAACGGCATGATCCTCCGGATTTGGAAATGCAAAGCCATGTCTCGCCCCGTATCCTTCACGATTTTCGATATAGATCGGACTTCGGGTTGTAGATTGATAGGATATCCCTTTTCCCATCGCCGCAGCTATTTTCATAGGGAGATACATAAATTCCCCTGAACCAAGACATAAAGTCCTCCTGCCATTTCTCTTTTCGCTTACAAATGCTGCAGCAGCACCTATATTTTGCTGAAGACGGGAGTTTTCAACACCTTTTAAGCCAAATCGGCCTGTTTCCTTAATAAATGGTGCCATACAAGAGCTATTGCAAGATTTATAATCAGTCCCTGTAAAGTATGGTGCCAGCTGCACTTTCTCAATCGATATAGGCGTTCTCTGCTTCTCCATTTTTTCTTCCGTGTGTTCAACCATCTGCCGCAATTGTTCCACCTTAATGGTTCCTGCCAAAAGGCTGACAACATGGATCTGTATCCCAAGCATTTGTTCAAGATGGGAGAATTCACTTACGCTTTCCGCAGAACGCCAGTCCAAAATCGATACTACGGTATATTCCTTCCTAGGGAATCTTGCGTGTATGGATTTGATAATATTCAATGCGGTTTTCCCTGTTGTTATCTCATCGTCAACTAGAATAATCTCTCTGTCATTAGCAATCATATTAAGAGGCATGTAGCATCGGTGTGAGGTCGCATGTGAATGCTCCTCTTCAAATGTCACCACTGGATTTTGTCCAATGAGCTCTTCTCTTGTTGTATGAAAAAAATCGGCTGCTTGAAAGCAATCGAAAAAAGCATGGCCAAGAGCGGTGGCTGTTTCGGCAAAGCCAATGATGACAGGATTAATATGCATGGGAATAAAGGGGCAGCTATTATAGGAACCGCCCTGGAGAAATTGACTTATAAGCCTTTCTCTTTCCAAACATTCTGAACCCTTTACAGACTCAATAAATCTGGCGGCTAAAAGTGCCGCTGTCAGAAGGCCTTTATTTGGATCAATAGGCAAGTGTTTTCCCAGCACTTTGCTTACGAACAAAAATGAGCGTTTCTTATTAATCCTTGCGGCCATCGTAAATAGCTCTTCAATTGGCAGCTGATAGGGATTTTCAGAAACATCTAATTCTGCTTCTATCGAATCAAGAATGTGAAACATATACTTCTTTTTTGATAAGATCAATGTTTGTGAAGTCTTCATGCAACACCCCGTAAAGCTGTGATTTTAAAATAGTTTTCTTTGCCCAAAAATAATGAGGTTTAATTTCGTTCATTTTATTGGCAAAATCACTTTTCATGACGCCGATTTCTCCTGTTGCAGCCTTAATAATATTGCTTGCATCAATAAATTCCTCATATGAAACAACATTTAGAGCCTGTACTACTTTAATATGGGAAGGATGGATGATCGTTTTGCCTGTTAAACCATTTGCAGTATCCATGATTGTTTCACGAATCATGCCATCCATATTTTCATCAATTAATTGTGCTCTCCATCTTATCCCTTCATCCCCATACCTGTCACGAAATGGAGTTTGCCGAAGCTGGGGCTTCAAGATTCTTTTTTTGGCCGAGAAATATTCCCAGACAGGACCCGAAACAACATAAGGGCTGTCAAATCTTTGAAAAACATTAATAATATCGGAAATACAATCTCGTAATACAGCAATTTCATAAATGGTAGTATCCGCACTCCTGCGGATTCCATAAAGACCGCAGAAATCAGTGGCACCAATTCTAATATTTAAGACATTTTCCCGGTATCGATCTACTAACTGTTTAATTTCGATTAATTCTTCCATTCTGGTTTCTTTTTGAATAATCCTGGATGTCTCGAGGATGGGCATAAAATAAAAAGGATGGGCATCTGAATGTATTTCACGAACCGCTTTTAATAATTCCCCGCCGCTATCAGCTGAAAACTTAGGAAAGACTACACCTGTCAGAAGCCTTACAGCGCTGCCTAATTGCTCAATCACCCGTTTGAACTGCTCTAAATCCCGGACGCGGATAAACATCAGCGGCAAATCAAAAATGCTTAAATATCCCTTATTTAGTTCTGCAAATAATTTAAGCAATTCTTTAATAAGTAAGTCCTCTGCTCTAAAAACCTCATTGTCGCCAACTGCATCTTCAAGATCAATCACAAGAGATGTTAAACCCTCGTTCTTATTCGAGAGAATTTCCTGATGAATATTCGGACGTGTAGCCGGCATGTAAAGCGTCCCGCCTAAACCATAGGCTAAGAGCTCTCTGTTCGTATATTTATTAAAATCCTGAGGCTTTTGATAAAAAAACTGTTCCAATTCTTCATCATATAAATATGAAAAATACCTCATATCGCAAACTCCTCTAATAAGATAAAAATAAGGGAGATAACTCTCGTCAGCTCCCCTTTTTTCGTCAAAATTTATAATTGATTTTCATTGCTTCCTTCTTTTTTCTTATTGATGAAGTGAACAATAAAGGTAGCTCCAAATGTAACAAGTAAAATGATAAAGAAATGCAACGATTCGATGTGAATATTAATTAATGGCAGGCTGAGGATCATCTTAACAGCTATAATAAGAATTAAGATATAAGCAGTTGTTTCAAGCTCAGGCACCCTGTCAATTAAGGTAAGAAATACCCCGGCAACCCCCCGCATCATTAATACTCCAAGAATACCGCCGACAAAAAGAACCCATACTTGGTTGCTGACCCCAAATGCAGCTAGAACACTATCTACCGAGAAGGCTACATCCATTAATTCAACGGCAGCAACTGTTCCCCAGAAGGTGCCAAATAGACGAATTAAAATTCCTTTTTGATTAATTCCTTCTGCTTCTTCTTCATCATCACCGGCATCGCCTTTACGCTTATCGATGAAATATTTAATGGACAGCCAAGCAAGATAACCTGCCCCCAGCGCTTTAATGTACCAAAAATCGATTAAGTAAACCCCGATTCCAATTGCGATAAATCGGAAGGTGTAAGCGCCTATTAAACCATAAAACAAAGCTTTCTTCCGTTTTTTCGGGGGAAGATGTTTAACCATTACTGCTAAGACAAGGGCATTGTCGGCCGACAATAATCCTTCAAGAATAATCAATGTACCAATGAGACCCCAGCTTACCGGGTCTGATAAAACTTTTACCCACATATCCCACTCAAAAAATTCCGCATATGTGGCCAAGATATGATTCACAACTGACATTAAAAAAATTCCTCCTAGATTGAAAAACAATTTTTATAAAAAGACCCAATAATATCCGGGTCTTTTTTACTTATATTAACCTATCGATAAACCAAAATCTGTTGCGAGCGCCGCTAAACCACCCTGGTAGCCGCTGCCGATAGCGCTGAATTTCCACTCGCCATTATGGCGGTACAATTCGCCGACAACAATAGCAGTTTCAATTGAGAAATCTTCCCCTAAATCAAATCGAATCAGTTCTTCTCCTGTCGCCTCGTTGAAAATGCGGGCATAGGAATTTGAAACCTGTCCAAAATTCTGATTTCTGCTATCTGCTTCATGAATGGTAATGGTAAAAGCGATCCGCTGAACGTTGGCCGGAACAGCAGTCAGGTTGATTTTGACTTGTTCATCATCGCCATCACCTGCACCTGTGCGATTATCTCCCGTATGTACAACTGCTCCATTTGCACCTTGAGGATTATTGTAGAAAACAAAGTCTGTTTCATTGGTAACTTTGCCATTCTCCCCTAGCAGGAATACGGATGAATCCAGGTCAAAATCATTCCCGCCATCATATTTATTTACATCCCATCCTAATCCAACAACGACATTTGTCAATCCGGGATTTGTTTTTGTTAAATCAACTTTTTGACCTTTTGATAAACTAACTGCCATTTTT
>CAYNUT010000071.1:0-18589 GCA_964400595.1 uncultured Neobacillus sp.
TTCAGATTCCAGACAAGAAAGACAGCACTAAAAAGTAACGGGTGACAAGAACCCTTGTAGTCACCCATTAGCTTGGGTTTTTGGCTGTAATATATATTTCAAAAAAATTAAAAATAGGACTATTACACTGATAGTCCTATTTCCGTCTCATCATATTCATACGCTCGAGCCGTTTCCATTTTGCTAAATGCGGATATGGGTCAAATGACCATTCGGTAATTCCATTGTCCTTGTACATGCCGTAATGTAAATGGGGCGGGAATTTACCGGATGTTCCAGGCGGTCCGTAACCGGAGCTGCCAACCCCGCCAATCACCATCCCTGGCTCAACAATTTGTCCCACTTTTAAATCCTTAGAAAAGCCGCTGAGATGTGCAAAATAATGATACGTATTGTTAATATCGCGGATGCCCACGCGCCAGCCGCCGAACTTGTTCCAGCCCTTCATTTCGACAATCCCGTAGCAGGTTGCCCTGACAGGCACCCCGTATCCGGCAAAAATATCTGTTCCTTCATGAATTCTTCTGCCGCCCCAGCCCCGTGCATCCCCCCATGTACTGCGGTAGCTGTGGTTGCTCCGAATCGGAACAGGGAAAATCTGCGTGTCTAAATTAAGCCTTCCAAAGTGACGGTATATTTTTGCCTTGCCAACTATAATGCCAACCGTTTTATCACGATGATAGTAATTCCAAAGTCCAATTTTTATATTATCATGGTCAATTCCGTAGTTAAGAAGGTAATGGGCAAAAGCATATAAAACATCTTCATCATTCTTCAAACTCGCCTTTCCGTCCCCATCCCCATCTACTCCGATTCCGTTAAAAAACTGGATAATTGCAGGATTTTCCTCCAAAGAATCTGGATTGCTCAACCCTGCCCATTCCTCTGGACGATAATAAATGGCGATAGGACTGCCAGGCTTAGGCAGGTCACGCCGTGCAAGCCGGACGCTTCTTTCATATTGATCAATGGCAGCCAAGTAATACCAAGGAATCTGTGTGACCGTTTCGACTTTTTTGTATAGCTTCATCCTTTCCAAATAGGGGCCATCAGGCTCTTTCGTCTGAGCATTCCCAACAGAAATTATCGAGGTAAATAGTAAAAGGAAAGTTCCAATTATTCGAAAAGCCCGCAAAGGAATCCTCCTTCCGATTAATGTACAAGCTTAGTTTATGATTTCTTGGACATTTCATTATCGCAAATAATTGGAAAAGTCGTTTGCTTGTCGTCCTGTTGCCATTATGTTAAAGTGACAACAGTAGAAACTCACTTGCCATACATAATGAAGGGGTGTAATGATGAGCAATCGAGATGAAATTTTACGCAAACCGGATTGGTTAAAAATAAAGCTGAACACGAACGAGTCTTATACTGGCTTGAAAAAAATGATGCGGGAAAAGAATCTGCATACTGTTTGTGAAGAGGCACGCTGTCCGAACATTCATGAATGCTGGGCCGAAAGACGTACTGCTACCTTCATGATTTTAGGAGATACATGCACGCGTGCCTGCCGCTTCTGCGCGGTCAAAACAGGCTTGCCGACAGAACTCGATTGGCAGGAGCCGGAACGGGTCGCTGACTCCGTTCAATTAATGAACTTGAAGCATGTGGTAGTTACTGCAGTAGCCCGGGATGATCTAAAGGATGGCGGTGCTGCTGTTTTTGCCGAAACGATTCGCGCGATCCGCCGGAAAAATCCTTTTACCAGCATTGAAGTCCTACCGTCCGATATGGGAGGCAAGGAAGATAATCTGCGTATTTTAATGGATGCGAAGCCGGATATTTTAAATCATAATATCGAGACAGTCAGCCGTCTGACACCAAGAGTAAGAGCCCGTGCCAAATACGATCGTTCCCTTGAATTTCTCCGCAGGGCAAAAGAAATGCAGCCGGGCATACCAACGAAATCCAGCTTAATGGTTGGGCTTGGCGAAACAAAAGAAGAAATCCTTGAAGTGATGGACGATTTAAGAGCTAATCATGTGGACATCATGACGATTGGCCAGTATTTGCAGCCATCCAAAAACCATTTGAAGGTGGAAAAATATTACCGCCCTGAAGAATTTAGAGAACTGCAGCAAATCGCAATAAGCAAGGGCTTTAGCCATTGTGAAGCAGGCCCGCTCGTGCGCTCTTCTTACCACGCAGATGAGCAGGTTAATGCAGCCGCCAAACACAAGCAAATGCTCGGAGAAAAAGAAGCCAAAGAAGCATAGATAAAAGAGTTCAGTCACCCAAGACTGAACTCTTTTTTGCTGTATTGTTAATTCGCCGATAAGAACCTGGAAATTCGCTGATAGAGTGTAATTTTTCATCCGGACTGTGTATTTTATGAAACATAATCTGGATAAAAACAAAATCAACGATTGTAATGCCGGTCATCAGGTGTCAGCCCGTTTTCATCTTCATACTTGCTCATTCTTGCTCCCTGCGGCGATTTTTTCATCTGAGTAATCAGCTGGTGAACCAAATCCCTGGCATTCTTGCTTGTGGAATCAAGATTAGCGAGGTTTTCCACATCCCGCATTAACACCTTATTGTCCGTTACATACACATGGTAATATCGAGGAACTGCTGACATGGCAGTCCTTTTTACCTGATCAGCCGTTGCATAGCGGTCTTTTGAATCGGTAATATATGCAATCAGAACTTCCTGGTCAGTTACAAGTGTTGCGGCATCATTGACATGTGGTATATTAACGCTGAACTTGCTGATGATATTGGCAAGCTGTTCCCGGTCAAGTGCGGTATAACCATCATTTGCGGTATTATCATTCATCAGAGGGCTTTTTTGGTGACGGACAAACCCGTAATTGTTGCTGACATTTCGAATCCCCCGGCCCGCTCTCTCATTGTAAAGTTCATGTCTTTTATTATTGACATTGATCGTGTTGCCGCTTTCCTCATACACATCCTGGCTGGCGGAATCTTTCGTACAGCCGGTAAGCGCTGCGAGCGTACACAATCCGACGGTGATAATTAATTTTCTCAAAAATAAACACCTCCTTTTTTTAGATTAACCAGAAGGAGGATTTTTTTTATTAGTAATTGATGGTGAATCGGTTATAATGGTTATTAGGATTTGCTGGTAAAATTGAGGTGACAAAGCATGATCATGATTAACAATACCACATATGAGCTGCTGCAGGAGAATCGCGACGGTTTTAATGAGGAAGCCCTAAAGGATAGGTACAGTGATATCTTGTCTCGATATGATTATATTGTCGGTGACTGGGGCTACGGACAGCTGCGGCTAAAGGGCTTTTTTGACGACCAAAATCAAAAGGCCACTTTCGATACAAAAATCAGCACATTGAGCGAATACCTTTACGAGTATTGTAATTTCGGCTGTGCTTATTTTGTTTTGAAAAAAGTAAAAAAATGAACGAAGGGCGGTATAGCCCTTCGTTTTCATCCTTATTGATTGTAAGGCGACTGCAAATTAGTGTCCGGATCATCGTGAGTGGGATGGGATCCTTCCATTTGTCGCGGCATTCCCTCGTGCAAGGATTTATATTCATAATTAAAGCTGCTGTAGCGGCGCTGGCCTTCTTTCCAGGCGGTGCTTTTGTTTTGTACCGTTTCGTCCTGACGGAACGGCGAACCATAAGGTCCTTCCGGAAATTCCTGCGCTGTCAGATAATTTTGCTGTTTTTCCACATTGGATAATTCCGTATACTTTTCAGCGTCATTATTTCCCATAGTTTTTCACGCCCCTTAGCGTTTATTATGGCAATTTGGCTGAAAAACATGTGCCAGCCGCTAGACGATTTCCATTAAAAAGGAACGAAGCTCTTCAGCATCCTCTTCGTTTAATTGAAAGGCATACTCAAGGTAGCCTTCTTCCTGCAAATCATCTTGTCCGATGATCGCAAAGCGGTTTCCCTGCATATTTAGCACAAGATGTTTCCCATAATGCCGGTCGGTTTGGACAATGGCTAAATCATAACGCTGATTCTCACCAACAAAACTTACAAACCTTGTTTTTGTTTCTTCTGTATCATCATATAAAAAAAATCGTTCTTTCATTAATAGTAATTCTCCTTTTACATTTTAGATCTTCTCTATATTATCAAAATTATTATCAAATTTCCCAATATTATTTACAAAAATTTAGCAATTGGAAAATACGAAAGTTGTCAAATTGTGTTACAATATAGCTAATCTTGAATGCTGCTTGACGAGAGGGATGAATTTATGGTCCGCCGCTACATTGAAAAAGCTAAAAACGCAATGCAATGGGGAAAGATTTTATTGCCGCTTTCATCCATCCGTTTTTATCCCCCGTCCTTTATTCTAAGGAATCCTGTAGTGGAGGGGGTTACGGAGGCCTTTCGTTCTGGGTATGAAGCGGCTGTTATCGTTTTTAACCTTAAAAATATGGGCGACTTGGCGGACCAGCTCGGAGAAGGCCAGCTTTCGCAATTAATGAAAAGCATAAAAAAATATTTCCGGCATGCTGTTGAAAAGGTGATTGACGAAGAGGATATTATTACCCTCCATGATTTTTTTGGTGATGGACTCACCCTTTATATGCGGGTAGATAATGACAGACACTGCATTTCCGAAATCGATACGATTATGAAAACCATCACCTATCATGTCGAAAGCCGTTTGCTTAAAAAGTATCCTTCCATTGAGATGATCTTTGAGAGCGGCTATATGTTTATAGAAAAAAAGCATTACTCTACACAGGACTCTATTGTCATGGCCCATAGACAGGCTATTGCAATGGCTGAGCAGCGGGTAAAGCCAGAATTTAATAAAATGATGATGACCATCAAAAAAGTGATTTTACAAAAGAATATCAAGCTATTAGCGCAGCCAATTATTGATGTAGCGACTCAGGAAATCCGGGCATGGGAAATGCTGACGCGCGGTCCAAAAGGGACCGTTCTCGAAAGTCCTTTGCAGCTATTTTCTGTTGCCAGGCAGACCGGACAGCTATATGAACTGGAATTGATTGTGATTGAAAAGGCGTTCGAACAAATAAAGGCAGCAAGGTGCCGCCAGGATATTTTTATTAATTGTACACCTTTGACGCTGGAAAATATTCATTTCCCCCGTGATTTAAAGAAGATTATGGAAAAATTCTCTGGTATTTCACCAAAGCAGATTACCCTGGAGGTAACGGAAAACGATTCAATTGAAGGCTTAAAAAATTTTATTTATAATATAAAAATGCTGCGGTTAATGGGATTTCGGATTGCCGTCGATGATGCAGGTGCAGGGTACTCCAGCCTAAGCACCATTAGTGAAATCATGCCGGATATTATAAAAATTGACCGTTCTGTCATCCAAAATATCGACCAGAACTCTATCAAAGAATCGATGCTGAAGGGATTGCTTCTCATCGCACGTGAAGCCGGTTCTCTGGTGGTTGCTGAGGGAATTGAGCGGGAGGAAGAGGCTTCTGTCATGACAAGAAATAATGTCGATTTAGCACAAGGATTTTTTTATGCCCGGCCAACCATGCTGGTCAGGGGCATGACATCATAAGAAAGAAGTGGCGAAAATGTATTTTGTCGACCGGAAAAAAATTGAAACGACCTTAGTTTATTTAAATAAACAAGTCAGTCTTTTTTCCAGCCAAACGAGTTGGACAACTCCAATCGAGTTAGCAGCGCTGGAACGGATTACCCAGATGATGGTGGAATCAGTGCTGGATGTCGGAAATGCCATGATTGACGGCTTCATTATGCGCGACCCCGGCAGCTATGATGACATTATCGACATTCTTATGGATGAAAGGGTCATTGCTGAGAAAACAGGTACTGCTTTAAAAGTGCTGATCCAATTCCGCAAAAAGCTCGTCCAATTCTATACGCAAATTGACCATAAACAACTCCACGAGCAATTTGAAAAACAGCTTGGGCATCTGATCATTTTTGCAGAAAACGTCAGGGATTATATGACCAGTGAATTAGGGCCTGTTTCAGCATTTAAAAATTAATTTCTAGACCGTCCAGAAACGGTCTTTTTTCTTTTGCTGAGGGCAAAATACATAGAGGAGTGATGATGACATGAAAAAATATAAGGGTTATTTAATTGATTTAGATGGAACAATGTACCGGGGTTCTGAGCGCATTGAAGCGGCTTCGGATTTTGTGAAAAAGTTGCGGGACAATGGAATCCCTTATTTGTTTGTGACGAACAATTCCTCCAGGACACCGGCACAGGTTGCTGAGAAGCTCCAGGCTTTCGATATTCCAGCTTCAGAAGAGCTCGTATTTACCACGAGCCAGGCGACCGCTAATTATATCTTTGATCGGAAAAAGGATGCGTCTGTTTACTTTATTGGTGAAGAAGGAATACAGACAGCTTTGGAGGGAAAGGGATTTTCGTTTGCCGGGGAAAATGCGGATTTTGTCGTGATGGGCATTGACCGTGCCATTAATTACGAAAAATTAGCCACAGCCTGCTTGGCGGTCCGCAACGGGGCGGTGTTTGTTTCCACGAACGGTGATATAGCGATTCCAACTGAAAGAGGGCTGCTTCCGGGGAATGGATCGCTGACATCGGTTGTTGCCGTTTCCACGCAGACCAAGCCGATTTTTATCGGCAAGCCAGAATCGATTATTATGGAACAGGCCTTAAAAGTTTTGGGAACGTCGAAAGAAGAGACACTGATGGTGGGCGATTATTATGATACCGATATTATGGCAGGCATGAATGCCGGTATGGACACCTTATTGGTTCATACAGGCGTCACAACAAAGGAATTGTTGGCAGTGTATGACCGAAAGCCGACTTATGCAATTGATTCATTGGATCAGTGGGAGATATAAAAAGGATGGGGCTGCCCCCATCCTTTTTTCTTACTCTACATTTGCTGCGCGGTGTGCGAGTCTGCTGGATGCAGCTGCGGCGATAGCGCCGACAATGTCATCTAGATATGTGTGACATTCTCCGGTTGATTTATCATTTAAATGTGCCAGGATTCCCGGCTTTTGTTTGTCGATATAGCCATAGTTCGTGAATCCAATCGAGCCATAAACATTCACAATTGAAAAAGCAAGAATTTCATCAACACCATAGAGACTCTCATCGGTAGCGATAATGGATTGCAGCGGCTCTTCGAGCATTCCTTTTTCGGCCAGGATGTCAAGCTGGATTCCTGTTAGAATCGCGTTCTGAACCTCACGTTTGGAAAGAACTTTTTCAACATTGGCCAGACAATCTTCCATTTTTAGGTTTTTATGATATTTCTCCTGTAAATAAAAAACTAGCTCGGCAATATCCTGAACCTCTACGCCTCTTTGTTTCAACCATTTTCGTGCAGTTTCTTCAACAATGTTTGCTTTTTTTTCATCTGCCATGTTATCAATCACCTTTTCTGTGGATTTTCACTATATATATACTCTATTTCCATAATATATGCAATTTTAGGGCATTGAAACCAGCCAATATTTTTCACCAACATTCTGCTTTTTGGAAAAAAGTAGTAAGTGTTACATATACATGAGTTAAGGAGAGAGGTATGGGTGAGGTGGTTCAATGCTTCAGAAAATGCTCGAAAATCAATATGGTATTACAGCCCAGGAACAAATAAAACTGGATGCCTATGATGCTTTAAGGGGTAACGGGTGGCTGTATTTAATCTCAAGTCCGGCAGGAAGAGAGGAAGCTGATATAACGGAGCTTGAAAAAATCGCTGAACATTTGCGAAATTACGGTGACCAAAATGTCCCAATCTTTTTACATTCAAAGGATGGAAAATTAATTACAACGTGGGAACAAAATCAATATTGTGTATTAGCGAACCAGCAGGTGGAGGAGCAGCGAAAAATAAAATTAGGCCGGAAGCTGGCAAAATTTCATGAGCGCGGCAGAAGGGTGCCATTTCAAATAGAACGATCGAGCAGGGTTGGACATTGGAGGACATTATGGGAAAAGCGCCTGGAGCAGATGGAAAAAGTATGGAGCGGCCTGCTTTTTCATACACCGGAAGATGAATTTGAGCGGATGTTTATTGAATCTTTTCCCTATTATATGGGATTAACCGAAAATGCCATTCAATATTTGGTTGACACCGAGATTGATGACGAGCCGTTGGAAACCGATGGGGGCACCGTCTGCCATGAACGTTTTACGAAAAAGGTATGGGGCAGCAGCTATTTTATCAAAAATCCTTTCGATTGGGTTTTTGATCATCGCAGCCGCGATTTAGCAGAATGGGCCAGGGAAAGGTATTTTCGCAATTTCCAAACATACCACGTGGAATTGAATCGATTTTTCGAGGAATATCAAAGCGTTATCCCGCTGTCGCCATTTTCGTGGCGCCTGCTGTATTCGCGATTAATTTTTCCGCTTCATTACTTTGAATGTATTGAAAAATATTATCTTACCCCTTCTGAGCAGGACAAAAAGATGCTCGAGGACCAGTTAAGTAAAATCTTGCGGCAATCGGGTGAATATGAACGCTTTTTGGCCGGATTTTATCAAGTATCAGGTGCCCCGATTAAACGTTTGAACCTGCCGATTTTGGAGTGGCTTTATAAATAGGGGGAATGAAAAAAGCGATTGCTGTTTGGGGGCAATCGCTTTTAATGTACTATATTAGAATACTTGTTCAACCTCGACAACGCCTGGAACTTCTTCAAGAAGGGCTCTTTCGATTCCGGCCTTTAGTGTGATGGTTGAGCTTGGACATGAACCGCAAGCGCCAAGCAAGCGAAGTTTTACAATACCATCCTCCACATCAACTAATTCGCAATCTCCGCCATCGCGAAGAAGAAATGGACGTAATTTATCTAATACATCTTGAACTTGTTCAAAAATATCTTGTTCTGCCACATTCATCGTCTCCTTTCCTATCTATATTATAATGTCAACGGCTGTAAAAATCCAATCTCATAAATTAGTAAAACACAGATTTTGAGACATTTCCTTCGTGTTTACAGTATCCATAATGTAAAATAAAAGAAAAAAGGTTGGGAATGGTTTTATGGAATTTACGGAAGTGGAAATTGTTCTTTATGGAGCCGAAAAATTATGTCCAAGCTGCGTGAATCTACCTTCATCAAAAGAAACATTTGAATGGCTGGAGGCAGCTGTGGCTAGAAAGTTTCCTGAGCAGCCTGTTCGGATGACGTATGTCGATATCCACCAGCCGCCGTCTGAAGGCGATAAATTTCTGTTTGCCAAAAAGGTGATCGAAGAGGAATTGTTTTATCCGGTTGTGGTCATTAAGGATAAAGTAGTTGGGGAAGGCAATCCGCGCTTAAAGACAATTTTTGGGGAACTGGAGAAATACGGATATAAGTCACTATAATCGGTAAAAGGGACTTGTAACTCACCTACAGTCACTAGTTGTATTTCTAGTCACTTGTTCGCACGATTTTTTAAGTCATATTAGGTGACAAGAGAGGTTCTAATCGCCCAATAGCCAGAAAATTCAGTCCTAAAGGGTGACAAGAGCGGTTCTAGTCACCCAATAGCCCAATTATTCAGTCCTAAAGGGTGACAAGAGAGGTTCTAGTCACCCAATAGCCCGATAAATCAGTCCTAAAGGGTGACAAGAGAGGTTCTAGTCACCCAATAGCCAGAAAATTCAGTCCTAAAGGGTGACAAGAGAGGTTCTAGTCACCCAATAGCCCAATTATTCAGTCCTAAAGGGTGACAAGAGCGGTTCTAGTCACCCAATAGCCCGATAAATCAGTCCTAAAGGGTGACAAGAGAGGTTCTATTAGCCCATTAGCCCGATAAATCAGTCCTAAAGGGTGACAAGAGCGGTTCTAGTCGCCCGATGGCAGTCTTTAGCCATTATGCCACTTGTACATCCACAGGATCCCCGATTTTAACAGGCGGGCGACGCGGCCGGTAATGGCACGGTCGGCCATTATGCCAAATCCTTGCTTTTTCCCAAGTGAGCCTAGGACTCCCTTTAATTTGATTGGCGGGAATGATGCAGGGGGTTCTTCACCGTTCCAACGCTTCTTCAGCACTTCGACAATCTGCTCTGCCTGCGCCTCCGCCAGCTGTGCACTTGGAGCGTGGGACGAAACTGCACAGTCCCCGACTATAAAAATATGTTCATCGTTTGGCAAGTGGTGGTGAGGAGTGACAGCGAGCCTTCCTAAACGATCCTTCTCGCCTTCCATATCGCGGACAATTTTATTAGCTTGAATTCCTGCGGTCCAAACAATCACATCACAATGAATCGGCTCGTCATGATTGTACAAAGTGTGCTCTTCTACTTTGGTAATATTGGAATTATTAATAATTTCAACATTATGTTTAACAAACCATTCTTCCACATATTTGCTTAGACGGTCGGGGAAGTCGGAGAGAATATGTTTCCCGCGGTCAAATAATTTAATGGAAAGATCCTCACGGCTTTCACTTAGCTCACTGGCAAGCTCCACACCGCTAAGCCCTGCGCCGACAATTCCGACAACAGAGCCAGGTCCTAAGTTGTTCAAAATGGAATAGGTCCGGCGAGATTTTTCAATACTTTGGATACTGCAGGTGAATTGGTCTGCACCCGGCACCCCGTGGTACTTATCCTCGCAGCCAAGACCAATAATCAAGTCGTCATACGCAACGGACTCAGCATTTTTTAAAAGAACCTTATTCTTTTCCACTCCAATAACTTCCCCGTATTTTATTGCCAGCTGTGGATGCTCTGGAAAAGCCACTCGAATTTCTTTGTCGGAAATCGTTCCGGCGGCAAGAGCATAGTATTCCGTTTTTAAACAGTGGTATGGAACCCGGTCAACAAGTGTAATTGTTACATCCTCCGGCAGATGATTTGGCAGAAGTTCATTTAATATCTTCATTCCGCCATAGCCGCCCCCGAGAATCACAAGATTTTTCATTTCTAATTTCCCCTTTAAAAATATAAATAGGTTTGATCAGTTTCTATTTATCTTTATAATTGGCTCAGCAGGGCTCCATTTCAGAAATAAAACAAAAATGGTAAGAATTTTAGCCCTTTTTCCACAATCGAGTATATCTAAAATGTGTCAAAATAACAACAATTATTGTTGCATTCTTGACAGGTTTACCTCAAACGTGGTAATTGACGAAGCTGTATAAATGGAGTAGGATTAGTACTTAGTGGAGAGGTGAAAGTAATGATCCAGCCTATCATTGAATTTTGCATCAGCAATCTGGCAAATGGCGCTCAAAAAGCGCGCGAAATTTTAGAAAAAGATCCGAACTTGGATATTATTGAATATGGCTGCCTTGGTTATTGCGGAAAATGTGCGACCACTCTTTATGCACTAGTGAATGGCGAAGTGGTGACAGGAGAGACACCCGAAGAACTGGCGGATAATATTTATCAATATTTAGAGGAAAATCCAATGTTTTAATAAAAAGGGGGCAGTCCGCTCCCTTTTTCGGTAGATTTCATATGATATACTATACTAAAATGCCTCAAATAAAGGGGGAGACAAAATGAGCAAGGATATTATTATCTTAACGGAAGCAGCATCACTGCACATTAAAGAGATGATGAAGCATAATGAAGAAGAAGGAGCATTTTTGCGCGTGGGCGTGAAAGGCGGCGGCTGCAGCGGTTTATCCTATGGAATGGGCTTTGAACACGAAGTGAATGACAAAGACCACCAGTTTGAACAATTTGGGATAAAAATTCTCGTTGATCAGGAAAGCGCTCCGATTTTACAAGGCACAAAAATTGATTACAAAGAATCGATGATGGGCGGCGGGTTCACCATTGAAAATCCGAATGCAATCGCTTCCTGCGGCTGCGGCTCATCGTTCCGTACTGCAACAGCAGCGGGTGCACCAGAGGAATGTTAATAGACAAAAAAGCGCCCAAAAAAATGGACGCTTTTTTTTGATCAGCTACAGTGCCAGGTCAGGGTTCTGGAGCTTTTCTTATTACTTATCAAACATAGATGAGCTGTGTAATGGCTGAACTTTTGCTTTCGGGTCAATAAACGATTTCGCGTTATTGACAGCCGTTGGAGCTTCACCAAAGCCGCAGGCAATCAATTTTACCTTTCCGTCATAGGTACAAATATCCCCGGCTGCATAAATTCCCGGAATATTTGTTTCCATTTTGGAGTTGACGACAATGGAGTTCTTTTCAATTTCCAGACCCCACTCTTTTATTGGACCCAGTGATGAAACAAAACCATAATTGCAAATAACGGCATCTACATCGATGGCAACTTTTTCTTCACCATTAACTGATTCGATGACAACTTGTTTAATGCCGTCCTCATCGCCAACTAATTCAGCAGGGACGAAAGGTGTTTTAACGTCAACTTTGGAATTGTACAAATTCTCAACGCTGTGTTCATGGGCACGGAACTTATCACGACGATGTACAATCGTTACTTTTTCGGCAATTGGCTCGAGCATTAAAGCCCAGTCAACAGCAGAGTCTCCTCCGCCAAAGACCACAACTTTTTGCCCGGCAAACTGATTTAGGTCATCGATAAAATAGTAGAGATTTTTCTTGTCAAACTGGGCAGCGCTTTCGATCTCTAAGCGGCGCGGCTGAAACGCTCCGTTTCCGGCGGTAATAATTACGGTTTTAGAAAAATGAACTTCTTTATTGGTCGTTAATTTAAATGTACCATCTTCAAGCTTTTCTAATTTTTCAACTGATTGTTCAAGGGCAACAGAAGGCTCGAACTTGGCCATTTGTTCCTTCAGGTTATTAATTAGTTCTTGTGCACGGACTTTTGGAAAACCGGCCACATCATAAATATATTTTTCAGGATAAAGCGCCGATAATTGACCGCCAAGCTGGGGTAAGCTTTCAATGATCTTCACTGATGCTTGTCTCATTCCTCCGTAAAAGGCAGTAAAAAGACCGATAGGGCCTCCTCCAATAATCGTAATATCATAAACCTTTTGATTTTCCTGCACTCTGTTTATCCCCCTAACTAAGTATACAAAATTCCACTCTCTATAATATCACAAAATAAATAAATCCTCACTGTTTTATAGAAATATTCAGACTGGAAATGTTTTTGTGAAAATAATATTTTTTAAAAAATCTGCGGTAAAAAAATAACATATTAATGTTAAATAAATTAGGTAAATTGCTTGAAAAAACTGTGAAAGTAGCATAAGATGTATGTAAACAAATTGTTAAGATTTTGTGACAAAAAAGGTACGATTATGTGACGGTTAGCACAAATTACTTTCCGACTCCATCATTTACTCCGTCATCCTTTGTACCTTCTAGTCAATTAATCTTCCACGGCATAATACGTGAATTATATCACATACATTTTTATACATTTTTGATTAATGAAATATAAAAACGAACAAAGCTGTGGAAGATAAAAAAAAGAAAAATACAAAAGGGTGGAAGTGATTACATTGAGAAAGCCTAAAATTGTTATTCTCGGTGCCGGATACGGCGGACTTATGACAGCAGTGCGCATGCAAAAGTTAGTCGGTGTAAATGAAGCGGATATTGTCTTGGTAAACAAAAATGATTATCACTATGAAACAACCTGGCTCCATGAGGCATCGGCAGGTACCCTGCATCATGATCGTGTACGGTATGACATTCGGGATATTATTGACCGCAGTAAAGTGGATTTTGTTCAAGATACAGTTGTGGAAATCAAAAAAGATGAAAAGAAAGTGATTTTAGAAAAAGGCGAGGTTAGTTATGATTACCTTGTCATTGCGCTTGGCGGTGAGCCAGAAACATTCGGTATTAAAGGATTAAAAGAGTATGCTTTTGGTATCACTAATGTGAATTCTTCCCGTCAATTAAGGGAACATATGGAATACCAATTTGCCAATTATAATATGGAAACGGAAAAGGATGAAAATCGCCTAACCATCGTGGTTGGCGGGGCGGGTTTTACGGGAATCGAATTCCTTGGCGAGCTAACGAACCGTGTTCCGGAACTATGCCATGAATATGATGTGGACTCGCACAAAGTAAAAATAATCTGCGTTGAGGCTGCACCAACCGTGCTTCCTGGCTTTGACCCTGAATTAGTGAAGTATGCGGTCGCTCAATTAGAACGAAAAGGCGTCGAATTTAAAATAGGGACAGCCATTAAGGAATGTACCCCTGATGGAATTTTTGTTGCTAAAGGGGAAGAGGAGCCTTATGAAATTAAGGCTGGAACCGTTGTTTGGGCAGCAGGTGTCCGCGGTAATGCCATTATTGAAAAATCAGGCTTTGAAGCGATGAGAGGCCGTGTGAAAGTTCAGCCCGATCTTCGTATTCCAGGAAATGACGATATCTTCGTAATTGGCGATAGTTCACTTGTCATAAATGAAGAAATCAACCGCCCATATCCTCCGACTGCACAAATTTCCATGCAGCAGGGTGAGGTTTGTGCGCGCAACTTGGCAGCGCTAGTACGTAACAAGCCGGAGCTTGAGTCCTTCCAGTTTGACAATAAAGGAACAGTCTGCTCACTAGGTGATGATGACGCGATCGGTGTTGTGTTCGGCAGGAAATTAACTGGCGCGAAAGCAGCCTTTATGAAAAAAGTCATTGATAACCGTTCACTTTACATGATTGGCGGCGCTGGTCTTGTATTCAAAAAAGGAAAATTTAATGTATTTTAGAAAAAAGGGCAGAACTGAACTGCACCTCCAATTGTTGGGTGTGTCTAACAATTGGAGTGTAGTTCAAACACTCTGTCCTTTTTTGAGTAATATTATTTGAACATTTCGAAAATTTGAGTAACTTTTAGGAATTGCAAGAAATTTTGATATGTATCCGCTTTCTTTGACGAATTTGCAGGAATTTCACTCTTTTCTTTTTTCTAAATCCCTGATATATTATCAGAAAATTAAGTTAATTAAACAAAGGGGATGATCGTGTTGACAGTGAAGAGCTTGGATACAAAAACTTGTGATTATTGTTCCGGAACCGGCTATTTTCAATTGGTTCTTGGAGGTTCCGAAACCTGTTCCAGCTGTGGCGGCACAGGCAAGAAAAAAGAAAAATAAAGCTATAGCCGGCTGCTTCGAGTCTTTTCGAAGAGCTATTTTTTTGCATAGAATCCTTTTATATTGACTCATCTGGGCACATTCAGTACACTAATGGGTGATGTATAAGGGGGAATTTTCGCGTGCAAATGAGCATTGTGGTCTTAATCATATCAATTGTACTATTTTTTGTACTTTTTTTTGGAATAGGATTTATTCTCAACATGCTGCTCAGAATGTCATGGGTGATGGCGATTATTTATCCAATTGTGGCGATTTTAATAGTAGATAAAGTTCGTTTTACGGAATATTTTACAAATAGCACTGCTGCTTTTCAAGAGCTTGAACACAGTTTCAGTTCGCTTGCAACAGCTGATATTCTTATCCTGATAAGCGGATTAGCTGGGGCGGTTGCCGCAGGGTTTACAATTAAACTATTAAGAAAAAATGGATATCAAATGTTTTGAGACCATTCCGATATAGGAATGGTCTTTTTTTATATTGGAAAGATCTAATAATGAATATTTCTCTTTAACTTGGGAATGAATATTCGAGGAGGAGTGAAATATTCAATGAATAAAATAAAAATTTGGACGAAGCGTTTGGTCATGGTCTGTCTGTTTGCCATGGCATTATTGGCGACCTTTCAATCCTTATCGGGAGTTAATGCAAAGTCTCTCATAAATCATTTTACGGCACTGCTAACTTCAAGTGAAACTGTCTCTGGCTCACAACCTTCCTTGGAGGACTCTGTTGATTGGTCACAGTATCCAATGGCTACCGTCACAGCCACCGGGTATACTGCCGGGTTTGAATCCACTGGAAAAAGCATGGGTCATCCGGAATACGGAATTACTTACTCAGGTGTTAAAGTGAAGCGTGATTTATATTCGACGATTGCAGCCGATTTAACTGTATTTCCAATTGGAACCATCCTGTTTATCCCCGGCTATGGCTATGGTGTTGTTGCTGACAAAGGCGGCGCCATTAAAGGAAGCCGGCTGGATCTTTATTACGAAACGGTCCAAGATGTCTACCGCTTATGGGGAAAGAGAAGATTAGATGTTTATGTGGTGCAAAGAGGAAATGGAACACTGACAGAGGCTCAGCTGACAGCATTAAATGAGGATAAATCGATGCAGGTATTCCGTCAGCAATATATCAGTTCTGAAAAAAAATAACAACAGGCCGTGTGCCTGTTGTTATTTTGATTGTCCAGCTCCGGTATCTAGCAACTAGTGGTCTTCGTTAAACGGGCGTTTCCACTTTTCTTTGGGACTCGAAAGAAAGAATTTTTTTCGCTATAATTAAGAGCGTAAATTTAAATGGAGGTGCTTGTGTCATGTTTCATGTTAAAAAAGAGTTTTCCCCAGCTGCTGCCGGCCATGAAGGTTTAATTGTCGGTCTGTTTGATCAGCCGGAAAAATTTGCGGGCCGATTGTCCTTGATTGATGAAGCGTTCGGTGGACAGCTGACCGAACTGGTGAAATCAGGTGATATTTCGGCTAAATTAAACACTAACAATAAAGTACATAGCTTTGGCAAAATCGGAGCAAAACGCATTTGGTTTGTCGGCCTTGGGAAGGAAAAGGAATTTTCTTTTGATAAGCTGAGGGAGGCATTTGGTAAGGTATTTAAAGAGGTAAAGACAAGCAGGCTGGAAGAAGCAGCTGTTTATTTGGATTCATTCCTGACAGAGAAACTGGATGGTTTGGACGCCGCCCATGCATTAAGCGAAGCTTTAGCCCTCGCCACCTATCAATATGACGGCTTCAGGCAAAAATCCAATGAACCGGAGAAAATACTGGAGAATCTTACGGTATATTGCGGGAACCATGACGAAGAGGAAATACAAGCATCGCTGACGGTAGGATATTCCTTTGGAAAGGGGACGAATTCTGCCCGGACTCTTGTCAACACCCCTGGTAATATGCTTACGGCAGCGGATATGGCCAACTATGCAGAGGGGCTAGCCGCTAAGTATGATTTTGAAGTGGAAATTTTAGATAAAGCGGAAATCGAAAAGCTAGGGATGGGGGCGTTCTTGGCTGTTAACCAAGGATCTAAGGAACCGCCGAAGATGATTGTCTTGAAATATCAAGGCAAGGATGAATGGAAGGACGTCATAGGACTAGTCGGGAAAGGGATTACTTTTGACACTGGCGGCTATTCCATTAAAACGAAAGCGGGTATCGTCGGGATGAAAACAGACATGGGCGGTGCAGCGGCTGTTCTCGGCGCGATGGAAATCATTGGCGAACTTAGACCGGAGCAGAACGTTGTGGCTGTTATTCCGTCGACAGATAATATGATCAGCGGCGGGGCATTTAAGCCGGATGATGTCATTACCACCATGTCTGGAAAAACGATTGAGGTTCTAAACACCGATGCCGAAGGCCGCCTAGTGCTTTCAGATGCAATTACATATGCGAAACACCACGGGGCTGAATATTTAGTGGATGTGGCTACCTTGACAGGAGGGGTTATTACTGCGCTTGGCCTGCATACAACTGGGGCGATGACCAATAATGAACCACTTTACGAGCAAGTTTTGGAAGCTTCCATGGAAGCTGGCGAGCAAATGTGGCTGCTGCCGCTGTTTGAAAGTGAAAAGGAAAGGGTTCGCAGCAGCATGGTGGCGGACTTAAATAATTCTCCGGGCAGCGAGGGCCATGCGATCGTTGCCGGTGCATTTATCGGAGAATTTGCTGAAGGAACGCCATGGGTGCATTTGGATATTGCCGGGACAGCAACTTCTTCTAAAGACTATAACCTGGGACCTGCGGGTGCAACAGGAGTTATGACCCGGACACTTGCTTTATTTGTGGAAGGCTTTGAACCTGCAAAATAATAACACATATAAGCCTCCAAATTTTTTGGAGGCTTTGCCCATTTCCAGCCCACTCAAAACACAAAGTATTAGCATATGAAATAGTGTAGGCAGGTATCTTAGTGAAGGAGGTATGGCAATATGTATCCTTATCGAGGTCCATACCCTGTGGCAGACGAAAGATTTATCGGCTGGGGATTGGGGTTGCCGCTTGCGATAGGCGGTCTTAGCTTTTTAGGCGGTTTAATTGGCGGAGGGTTAGGTGCTTCCTTTGGAGCCCGGCCATTTTACGGCGGATTCGGCTATCCGGGCTTTGGTGCACCTGGATTCGGCTATCCGGGCTTTGGTGCACCTGGATTCGGTTACCCAGGGTTCGCTGGCGCACCCTATTATTATTAAGCAGGAAAAAAACAGCTCCCGAGCTGTTTTTTCTTTTAGGTAGAAAGGAATTTTCTGAAAATTGGCGAATAGGTAAATACAGTAAACGTCATTTACTTATTTTTGGAGGGATAAAAATGATTCCAAACACATTACTTGAAGCCTTAGGAATTGAAATAACCCATATTGAGGAAGGGAAAATTACTGCGACGATGCCGGTGGATGAGCGGACCAGACAGCCATATGGCATTTTGCATGGCGGAGCATCCGTTGCTTTGGCAGAAACGGTTGCGAGCCTTGGAGCTTATGAGTTGGTTAATAAGGAAACAGAGGCAGTTGCAGGACTTGAAATTAACGCCAACCATGTCCGCCCGAAATCAGATGGAATTGTGACAGCGGCAGGGACAGTATTATATCAAGGGAAAACAACACAGGTTTGGGATATTAAAATGACCGATGAACAGGAACGGCTTATTTGTGTTTCACGAT
>CAYNUT010000072.1:0-16100 GCA_964400595.1 uncultured Neobacillus sp.
AATAGGAAAGTAAAGTTTGATTTTTGGAAAGTAAAATGAAGAAAGAGGAAAGTAAAGTTGTGAAAAAGGAAAGTAAATTTGAAAAACCGGAAGGTAAAGTGTGGGGATAGAAAAGTAAATTAAAATTGAAGCTGCTGGAAAGGTGTCGGAAGGGGAAAGTGGAGAGGAATTTACATGAAATAGATGGAAAGTAAGTAGGGCCAATCTTGCGATTGGCTTTTTTAATTAATATAGTAAAGAAGATCTCATATTGGGGAAAGGCAGAATGAAAAGTTTTGTTTAGAATATGATGGTAGGGTGTAAAGCAGGGATGTGGTTTTTTTAAAGAAATTGTTTATTTTGAAAAGAGTGAACACTTTATGACAAAGCTCACAGAAAAACTTCTTTTTATGTTGTTTAATAAATGTTGTTGTCGAATGGTTATGTTGTTGACGGGGGTTCTTGCAAACCCTGCTCAAGGCACGTCATCTTCCGCTCCGCTGCAGATCACGTGCACTTGAAAGCTCTCCGAGATTAGGACAATTCGCTTTTTGCGTCATCTCTGATGTGAAATCTGGAAGTTGAAGCAGCGAGATCACGCAAACGCTCAGGGGGAGGGACATATGTCTCCGACCAGAGCTCGTGTAAATTGAAATTCTACCGCCATGCGCTACCGCGCATTGCGCTTCAGCTGGCGCTGAAGCTTGCGAAATTTTCCAAATCAAGCTTTTTTGTGAGCGAGCTCCCAAAAGCTTGATTTGAAAAATTTCGTGGCGGACAGAATTCCAATTTAAAGTAATTGGCTTGTCGACACAGGTTTGTAACAATGCTATAATGTATTCGGTTACAGATTCATTTTTATGAAAATTTACAACATTGGAGGGGATGGACATGGAACTTCTGAATGTATATCAGAATAATTATCTGATAGTCTTTGTGTTCCTATGTCTTGGTGTTTTGCTGCCGGTGGTGGCTTTATATTTGGGGAAACTTCTGCGTCCTTATAAGCCAAGTGAGGCGAAGTTGACCACATATGAGAGCGGTGTTGAGCCATTTCACGATTCACGTGTACAGTTCAATGTCCGCTATTATATTTTTGCCCTAATGTTTGTTATTTTTGATGTTGAAACAGTGTTTTTATATCCTTGGGCGGTTGCCTATGATAAACTGGGACTTTTTGCATTGATCGAAATGGTTCTATTTGTGGTCATGCTGTTAATTGGCCTAGTTTATGCTTGGAAAAAGAAGGTGCTACGATGGATTTAAACTTAGATGGCATTTCACCAAGAGAAATAGAAGAGTTACAGAGAAATGTATTTATGACGACGCTAGAGCAGGTGAAGGCGTGGGCGCGGAGCAATTCGCTGTACCCGGTGACATTTGGTCTGGCTTGTTGTGCGATTGAAATGATGGCCGTGGGTGCTGCGCACTATGACTTGGACCGTTTTGGATCATTTTTTCGTCCATCGCCGCGGCAATCGGATTGTATGATTGTGTCTGGGACGGTAACGAAAAAAATGGCGCCGATTTTACGCCGATTATATGATCAGATGCCAGAGCCGAAATGGGTAATCGCGATGGGGTCTTGCGCGACTGCCGGCGGACCTTATATTAAGTCTTACTCGGTTGTTAAAGGGGTCGATCAAATCGTTCCTGTTGATGTGTATATCCCTGGATGCCCGCCAAACCCGGCTGCTTTAATTTATGGAATCAATAAATTAAAGGAAAAGATTCGTTATGAAGCGAAGACTGGGAAGAAGGTGACCTAATCGATGAGCGGGGAGAAAGATCTTGAACAGTTAAAACGTGAGGCCGCTGAGAAGGCGAAAGCGGCAGCATTAGCGAAACGTAAGGCAAGGGAAGCAGGCGAAACAGCGCCAAAATCGGAGGCAAAGCCGGTTTCAGAAACGCCAAAATCCGAGGTAAAACCTGCAGCAGATGCTTCAAAACCGGAGGAGAAACCAGCTGCAACGACTGAGTCTGAGCAGCCAAACACCGCCGCACAGCCGGCCGCATCCGCAGGAGATACTGACGACTTAGCGAAGAAAAAAGCAGCGGCGGTAGCCAAAGCAAAAGCGGCAGCAGCAGCGAAACGAAAAGCAATGGAATTAGCGGGAGGTTCCACACCGGCTGCAGTCGCCGGAACTGACGAATCAACCAAAGCACCAGCAGCTGAAGCCGGCGGAGATGCACCTGCCGGAGACGATGCCAAAGCAAAAGCGGCAGCAGCAGCGAAGGCAAAGGCGGCCGCAGCAGCAAAAGCAAAAGCAAAAGCCGCATCCGCCGGAGCAGGCGAAACAACTGACGCCCCGGCAGGCGATGATGATGAAAAAGCGAAAGCGATTGCAGCAGCAAAAGCCAAGGCAAAAGCAGCGGCCGCAGCGAAGGCCAAGGCCGCAGCAGCAAGCAAAGGCGACGCCGCATCAACAGCAGCGGAAACTGCAGCCGAAGCAGCACCGTCACCAAACCAGCCATACCTTGACAAGTATGTCAAAGTCATTGAAGAAAATATGGGACCGGATGTTTTAGAAGATTCATATATAAATAAACTATCCAAGGACGTTCCAACACTTGTCGTGAAGCGTGAATCCTACTTCAAGCTGGCTCAATTTTTAAAATATAATGAGCTGTTAGGGTTCGATTACCTCTCAGAACTCCATGGAACAGATTTTGTCACACATATGGAAATTTATGTTCACTTATTCTCATACAAAAACCGTCAACCTGTTGCCGTAAAAGTGAAAATCGACCGCAACGATCCAACAATTGAATCGCTTCAGCCAATTTGGGCGGGGGCCGACTGGCCTGAATGTGAAGCATACGACCTGCTGGGCATTAAGTTTACCGGACATCCGACCTTGCACCGGATTTTCCTTGGCGAAGAATGGGTTGGTTATCCACTAAGAAAAGATTATGAGCCTTACGATGTGGAGGTGTAACCAATGATCAGAACTGAAGAAATGCTCCTTAACGTGGGTCCTCAGCATCCAAGTACACATGGTGTGTTCCGGCTCGTTGTCAAGATTGATGGGGAAATCATTACCGAAGCGACACCTGTCATCGGTTATTTGCATCGCGGGACTGAAAAAATTGCAGAAAACCTGCAGTACACACAAATTATTCCTTATACAGACCGATTGGACTACGTGTCTGCGATGACCAATAACTATTGTCTGTGCCATGCGGTGGAAACAATGATGGGCATGGAAATTCCGGAACGGGCGGAGTACCTGCGCGTCATTGCAATGGAATTGAACAGGATCGCCAGCCATCTTGTCTGGTGGGGTACCTATCTGCTTGATCTTGGGGCAACAAGTCCATTCATTTATGCGTTCCGCGAGCGCGAAATGATTCTTAATATGCTGAACGAACTCTCTGGAGGGCGCTTAACCTACAATTACATGCGCGTTGGAGGTGTCAAGTGGGATGCACCGGAGGGCTGGATTGAAAAAGTAAAAAGCTTTATCCCTTACATGCGCGAACAGCTTGCGGGCTATCACAGCCTGGTGACCGGGAACGAAATCTTTTTAAACCGGGTAAAAGGTGTCGGCAAGTACACCAAGGAAGATGCGCTTAATTTTTCACTAAGCGGGACAAACCTGCGCTCCACCGGTATAAAATGGGATCTGCGCAAAGATGAGCCGTATTCGATTTACAATCGTTTCGAATTTAATGTTCCGACGCGGGAGAGCGGCGATGCCTGGGCACGTTACCAAATCCGCCTGGAGGAAATTGAAGAATCATTGAAAATTTTAGAACAGGCCTGTGAGCAGTTCCCTGAGGGCGGCGAGATTCTTGGCAAGGTGCCAAAAATTATTAAGGCGCCAAAGGGCGAGGCATATGTCCGGATTGAATCACCGCGCGGGGAAATCGGCTGCTATATTAGCAGCGACGGTAAAAAAGAACCGTACCGTTTGAAGTTTAGAAGGCCATCATTTTATAATCTTCAAATTCTCCCGAAACTGTTGAAGGGTGAAAATATTGCAAACATGGTTACGATTTTAGGAGCAATTGATATTGTTCTCGGAGAGGTGGACGGCTAATGATTCAAGATATGCTGCAATCAAGTCCAGGCTTGGCCAACTTTGCCATCTTCTTTTTACTTGGACTTGTTTTACTATTAGTCGTATTAGGCTTCGTTACGTTTTCGATTTTAGCTGAACGGAAGGTAATGGGTTATATGCAGCTTCGTCACGGTCCAAACCAGCTCGGCGGCCGCTTAGGCCTTCTTCAGACGGTTGCCGACGTTTTGAAACTCTTATTAAAGGAAGATATTATTCCTAAAGTGGCAGACCGGCCGCTGTTTATTCTGGCACCAGTCATTGCCTTCGCACCATCCTTCATGGTGCTGGCAACGATTCCGTTTACGGATAATTTTCAGTTTGCCGATATCGGCGTTGGACTTCTTTATTATGTGGCCATTTCCGGGATGACCGTTTTCGGGATTCTCCTCGGCGGCTGGGCATCGAACAATAAATACTCCCTTTTAGGAGGGGCAAGGGCAACTGCGCAGATGATTTCATACGAAATCCCGCTTGTTATGTCCGTCCTTGGCGTTATTTTATTGGCTGGCAGCTTAAACTTAAATGATATTGTCCATGCGCAGGAGCACGGCTGGTTTATTTTGCTGCAGCCGATCGGGTTTATTGTTTTCCTGATTGCGTCTGTTGCGGAATTGAGCCGGACACCGTTTGATCTTCCTGAATCAGAGTCAGAGCTTGTTGCCGGTTATCATACCGAGTATACAGGTTTCCGCTGGGCATTCTTTATGCTTGCCGAGTATGTGTATTTATTTGCAATGTCATCATTAATTGTCGTCCTTTTCTTTGGCGGCTGGATGTCACCATTCGGTTTCCTAAGCTTTATTCCGGGTTCCGTCTGGTTCTCGCTCAAATTCTGCGGCGTCGTATTCGTTTATTTATGGTTCCGCAGCACATTCCCAAGGATGCGCGCCGACAAACTAATGGAATTCGCATGGAAAGTCCTCATGCCCATCGCATTAGGAAACATCATGCTGACTGCCTTGATTAAATCATTGTTCTTTTAATGGTGCCTGACACCATCCGTGGACATTTCGATGGGTTTTGTCCGCGTGGGGTGGACAGTATAGGCATTAGCTGGGTGCTGAATCAACAGGTGCCTGTCACTAGATAACCAAAACCATCTTTAATTCGTAAAAGGGGTGAAAAACGTGCTTGGATTAGCTAAAGGCTTGAAGTATACCCTTAAACAGTTAACGCGCGAGAAGGTTACGTATGATTATCCGAATAAGCCTCTGCAGCTGCCTGATCGGTTCCGTGGTATACAGAAGTTCTATCCGGAGAAATGCATTGTCTGTAATCAGTGCATGAACATTTGCCCGACGGAATGTATTAACCTGACAGGCAAGAAGCATCCGGACCCAACGAAAAAAGGGAAAATCATTGACACATATGATATCAATTTTGAGCTCTGCATCCTTTGTGACCTATGTACGGAGGTTTGCCCGACAGAAGCCATCATCATGACCAATAACTTTGAGCTCGCTGAATACAGCCGTGATATGTTATTTAAAAACCTGGAGTGGCTGGATGAAAACGACGAAAATATACGGCAGGTGAATAAACCATGACATTTACAGGCGAATTTTTCGCATTTATGGTACTTGCACTTGTGGCGATCATCGGCGGCGTCATGTTATTGAATCTTACCAAGGTCGTACATATGGTCGTGGCACTGATCTTCACGTTCGTCAGCATCGCAGGGATTTACGTGCTCTTGTCAGCGGAATTTGTCGCAGCTGCTCAAATCCTGCTTTATTCAGGAGCCATCACGATTATCATGCTGTTTGGGATCATGCTGACAAAGCCCTATGATGAAAGTGAAGAGAAAAACGGGAAACTGCGCAAGTTCCTGCTGTTCCTTGGTGTTGTAGGCTTCGCTTTTGCCGTTTACATGGGCATCTATAATTTCCCGATTGAGCAGACTCCCTCTGCCTTGCATGAAAACAACACTAGGCAAATTGGGGAAGCGTTATATTCAAAACATATCATTCCGTTTGAGTTCGTTTCTGTATTATTATTAGTGGCCTTAATTGGAGCGATTGTCTTGGCTAAGAGAGAGGATAAGGAGGCGGAAAAGGAATGAGTTCAATCCCTGCTTCAGCTTTTCTGGCGTTAGCACTTATCTTATTCTGCATCGGTTTATACGGTGCCTTGACAAAGAGAAATGCCGTTATTGTCTTAATTTCAATCGAACTAATGCTGAATGCCGTTAATATTAATCTGGTAACCTTCAGCAAATATGGCATAGCACCATCCATCACTGGACAGGTATTCGCCTTGTTCGCGATGGCCGTTGCTGCAGCAGAAGCAGCCGTCGGATTAGCGATCCTCATGTCGCTTTACCGTAACAAGAAAACCGTCCACATAGATGAAATGGACACAATGAAAAACTAAGAGTGTCAGGCACCATAAAAAGATATTTTCAGCGATTTGTCCACACTAAGAGGACACTGCGCCAAACGGCGGTCTTTGTCCACTACAGACGGACAAATTATACAAAAGTGTCCATGGGTGGTGCCTGACACCAAAAACACGAGATCCAACAAAAAGGGGACAGTGATAATGATGGAAAATGCATGGCTCATCCCGCTTTTCCCGCTATTATCGTTTTTGATCCTTCTTCTATTCGGTAAGCGACTGAAGGAGGCGAGCGCTTATGTGGGGATTCTTTTCACACTGGCATCGCTGGTCTATTCGATTTTGGTATTATTTGAGCGCTTTTCAGAGCCAACCTACGTCACGAAATTTGACTGGCTCACGATAGGAGATCTTCATTTAACAGCGGGCTTTGAAGTGAACCAATTAAATGCATTAATGCTGTTTATCGTATCGCTCGTAAGCTGCCTCGTACATATCTACTCCAAAGGGTATATGCATGGGGACGAGCGCTTTCCAATATTCTATGCGTATTTAGGCCTATTCACGTTTGCAATGCTCGGGCTTGTCATCTCGCCCAATATCTTGCAAACATATATTTTCTGGGAGCTTGTCGGGGTCGGTTCCTTCTTATTAATCGGTTTCTATTTCTACAAAGAAGAAGCGAAGGCCGCCGCGAAAAAGGCGTTCATCATGACCCGGATCGGGGACGTGGGACTCTTCATCGGCATGATCCTGCTTTTCTGGGAAACAAAAAGCTTTGAATACAGCGAGATCTTCTCAGCTGTTGAAGGCGGCACAGTATCGCAAACCATGATCACCCTGACCGCCATCCTAATTTTTATCGGAGCCGTCGGAAAATCAGGTCAGTTCCCGCTCCACACATGGCTTCCGGATGCGATGGAAGGCCCGACACCAGTATCGGCCTTAATCCACGCCGCAACGATGGTTGCTGCAGGGGTATACTTAGTAGCTGCACTATTCCCATTGTTCTTAGCTAGTAAAACCGCCCTGCTCACAATCGCCACAATCGGTGCTTTCACCGCGATTTTCGCGGCAAGCATCGGTCTCGTGCAAACTGATATAAAAAGAGTTCTTGCGTACTCAACCGTCTCACAGCTTGGCTACATGATGCTCGCCTTAGGTTCTGCCGGCTACGTCGCCGGTGTGTTCCACTTAATGACACATGCCTTCTTCAAAGCGCTGCTTTTCTTGGCAGCAGGCTCCGTCATTCACGCGGTGCACACCCAGAACATCGAGGAAATGGGCGGACTGTGGAAAAAATTGAAGCTGACCGGGCCGTTATTCTTAATTGGAACACTCGCGATCAGCGGGGTGCCGGGACTTTCAGGATTCTTCAGTAAAGATGAAATTTTAGTTGCAGCCTGGGAAGGCGGACATCCTGTCCTCTTCTTACTTGCACTCGCAGCCGCATTCATGACGGCATTCTATATGTTCCGCCTGTTCTTCATGGTATTCACCGGCGAAGCCCGCGGAAACCAGGAGCATGTCCATGAATCACCAACAAATATGACATTGCCAATGATCGTCCTTGGCGTTCTCGCGGTTCTCGGCGGTTATGTCAATACACCATGGTTCGGCTCCTTCCTTGGCGACTGGCTCGTCGACGGAAATGAAGCAGTGCTCGGCCACGGCCATATCGAAGGTCCAATCTGGATTATGATCGCGGCGACATTCGTTTCCTTAGCAGGAATCTATCTTGCCTGGCTCATCTACGTAAAGCGAAGCGTTTCCCGCAGCTGGTTAAGCGGCTCAGGCGACATGCTGCACACCGTTCTACTAAACAAATATTACATCGACGAATTCTATCAATTGACAATCGTTAGCCTGACAAAAGGCATAAGCTACTTCCTGCGTTTCATTGATGTATTCCTTGTTGAAGGAATCGTTAAGGGCGTCACCGGCTTTGTCCAGGGGCTGGGAAGATTAGGCTCGAAAATGCAAACCGGGCAGGTGCAGACGTACGGAGCGGTCGCTTTTATCGGCCTGGCGGTGCTCGTTGTCATCTTTGCGTTAACAGGGGGGTATTTACGATGAATTTATCTTGGGTTCTATCCGTTCTAGTATTCTCCCCTTTAATAGGAATTATCGTTTTAGCCTTTTTGCCAAAAACAAACGAAAAAGCGATCAAGCTCGTCGGTTTTTTAGCTACCCTGCCGGCGCTCGTGCTCGCACTTGCTGCCTATTTACATTTCCAGTGGGGCAAGGATCTGGCCGACTTTGCCGTATCGAAAGAATGGATTCAATTCCGCGGCATGAACGCGGCTGAACCTTATTTTTCAGTATATTACGAGCTTGGAATAAGCGGCTTTCAGCTGCTTCTCGTCGTGCTGACCGCCGTTGTGGCAACGCTTGCGGCAATTGCTTCCAAGTATGTGAAAAAAGAGTGGAAAGGCTACTTCATGCTGTTCCTTCTTTTAGAAACAGGCATGCTCGGCGTGTTTACCGCAGAAAACTTAATTCTGTTCTTCATCTTCTTTGAGGTGACCCTGATTCCAACCTTCTTCCTGATTGGGAAATGGGGTTACTACGAAAAAGAAAAAGCAGCCTACAGTTTCTTAATTTATAACGGTTTAGGCTCTGCGATTTTATTAATTGTCATCATGATTCTTTTTGCAAAAATCGGCACGACCAATATTGAAATCCTGACAAAAGCATTAGCAGACCCAAGTGTTCCGCTTTCCGGCGACTTAAAACTTGGCTTACTGATTGCCCTGCTGATTGCTTTCGGAGTGAAGCTGCCGATTTTTCCATTGCACAGCTGGATGCTGCGCGTGCACGTTCAGGCACCGCCTGCAGTTGTCATGATTCACTCTGGGATTCTTTTAAAAATTGGTGCCTACGGCTTAATCCGTTTTGGCATGGGAATTTTCCCGGAGCAATTTGCAAAGCTTGCGACGCTGCTTGCCGTACTTGGAGTCATCAATCTCCTTTACGGGGCGTTCCTTGCGTTTATTCAAACAGATTTTAAAATGGTCCTTGCGTATTCGTCGATTTCCCACATGGGAATCGTGCTACTCGGCCTTGCTGCGATGAACGAGGCCGGCATCCAGGGGGCCATATTTCAAGTGATTTCACATGGCTTAATTTCCGCTCTATTGTTCTTCTTGGTAGGCGTCCTTTACGAGCGCACTGATACATCGCTCATTGGCAATCTTGGAGGTTTAGCGAAAGGGATGCCGATTGCAGCTGGATTCCTGCTTGCTGCTGCCATGGCTTCACTCGGTCTGCCGGGCATGTCCGGATTCGTCAGCGAATTTATGGCGTTCTTCGGGCTTTTCAAAGAAATGCCGTGGGTTGCCGCAGTCGGAACAATAGGGATTATCATGACAGCCGCTTACCTGCTTCGTGCCGTTCTTGGCATGACATATGGCAAAGCGCATCGTGAATTTACCGGCGTCCTTGATTTAAAAGGCGTTGAATTTGTGCCGGCAGTGGTTCTCATGCTGTTGATTGTATTAATTGGTGTTTATCCAAGTGTTTTAAGCTCGCCGCTTCATACCACACTTGAAACTATTATGCTTGGGCTGGGAGGGTGATGAAGGATGGACCTACAACAATATAACTGGAGCATCATGACGCCGGAGTTCATCATCCTTGGTGTGATCGCACTCCTTGTCCTATTAGATATATTTGCACCGAAAGAACTAGACCGGAAATACCTCGGCTGGACCGGTATTGCCGGAGTTTTTGCGGCAGTCGTATCGGTTGTCAGTCTCATTGGTACTGAAGGGGCAGCCATTTTAGATGGCACCTTCACACTTGACAGCTTTGCCATCGCCTTCAAGCTGCTGCTTATGGGCGGGGCTGGGCTTGTGATGTTTTTAGCGATCAGCAGCGAGGCAAAAGAAGGACTTGAAAATTACCGCGGGGAGTTCTTTTATCTGTTCTTGGCAGCATTGCTTGGCTCGATGGTGATGACCTCAAGTGCTGATTTAATCACGCTCTATGTTGGTCTTGAATTGTTATCAATTTCTTCTTATATTTTAGCGGGCATCCGCAAAAATAATCTGCAGTCCAACGAATCGGCGATGAAATACGTCATCAATGGTGGAATTTCCACCGCGATTACACTGTTCGGAATGAGCTATGTGTACGGTATTGCAGGAACAACGAACCTGTATGATATTGCTCAAAACTTTGCGGCAATCGCAGACGGCCAGCAGGCTTACCTGCTCGGATTATCATTCTTGATGATTTTTGTCGGTCTATCCTTTAAAATTGCCGCGGCTCCATTCCATATGTGGGCACCAGACGTTTATCAAGGGGCGCCGACACCGGTTACCGCGTTTTTAAGCGTGGTATCCAAAACAGCCGGTTTTGTGATTATCATCCGGATTATCGTCATCATTTTCTACAGTGCTGCACCGTCCTCGGCAACAGGTGAAACGATTATGCTGAAAATGCAGGACTATCTTGCGTTTATAGCAGCGGCAACGATGATTATAGGGAACGTCGTCGCCTTGAAGCAGACAAATATTAAAAGAATGTTTGCCTACTCAAGTATCGCCCATGCCGGATACGTGCTTGTGGCGTTAACAACGCTTGGCAATAATATGATTTTCTCTATCTGGTTCTACCTGCTTGCATACCTATTAATGAACCTTGGTGCGTTTGCTGTCATCCAGGTAGTTTCAGAAAAAGCCGGCTCCACTGAGATTGCGGAATTTGCCGGGCTTTACCGCCGCTCACCGCTTCTTGCAGTTGTGATGGGCATTCTGCTCATATCCTTGGCAGGATTTCCGGGTACAGCAGGCTTCATCGGCAAATTAAATATCTTCATGGGGGCGCTCAGCAGCGGTTCGCATTATGTACTCGCATCCATCATGATTGCAACAACAGTCGTGTCATACTTCTATTATTTCGGCGTTATGACCCAGATGTTCTTCCGGCCGGCAAAAGACGAGAGCAAACCGGTTATTCCATTTGGAATTTTCGTTGTGCTGATTGTCGCAGTAGCGGGGTCCATCTTGTTTGGAATAATGCCAAACATTGCGCTAGATTTCTTGAACGGTCTGTAGGAATTTTTTGGTCTGGCAGTTATTGGGGGAGGCGCCGGAGGGCTAAAGGTAAAATGGCAGTCCTGCAGGGCGGGAAAGGGGATCCCGGCCGCGAATTGCCTATAAAATAAAGGGGTATTTTTTTTAAAAAAATAGGAAGCTTGGTAAATATGGCCTATAGATAGGACACTTGAAAAAGAGTGTTTCATCTTTAGGTTCTTTTTTTGTTTTAATGATATTAAAACGTCATAATAATGTCACATTTGTAATAATTATTTCCAATTTATAGAAACGCAATTGGGCAATTTTTTCGTCTATATGGTAGAATATTCATTAGTGTAAAAGAAGGGGGACTGCCGTTTGATAAATGATTTCGGGCAGATTGCATTAATCAGCATATTGTCGCATATCGTTTTTATTGCGCTTTCCTGGTGGACTCTGCAGGCAATCCGCTTAGAAAAGCTGATTCGGGCGAACCATGTTTTCCAGGCACGATTATTGTACATATTATTGGCCATTTTCATTGGATCGTCCGTTAGTAACTTTTTCCTTGATTATCTTCAGTGGTCACAGCAGCTGTCGTTAATGTTTCAGTGATGGCCCATGCGCTGGCTTTTCTAAAACGGGCACTACCGCTTTCCAAATTGGAAAAAATTTAGGTCTTAAAACATGTTTCCAATTGTCGTTTTTTTGAGTACAATCATCATTGTGTGAAAAAATTAAATGGAACTTATTATTTATATTCGCGTACTATATCTTATAGGACTTGTCTAAAAGTGACGACATTTCCCAAGTATGTCCCTGCTTCCCTTGGAAACACTGTTAATAAAGGGGAGTAGAGAGATGAAGAAAAATAGTAAAATTTTTTTATACATGGTTTTCATGATTAGTTTGATCCTGGTTGTAATTGGGAACCGGACAACTGAGGCAGACAGCGGCCTGAAAATTCTTCAAAAAGGCGAACGCGCCGGTTCGACAATTTTTCAAGCTGAAAAAAACAGCATTTCAGATGGAGATTTTTTTCAAGCGAGTGAAGCTAGCGGCGCATCACTTTTTCAAAAAAATACCGATGACTTGGCGAAAATCGGCACCGTTTTAGAAGCCGAACATATTTTGCTCAATAATTGGTCTTTTTATGCAAGAGAGCACGTAACAGGCCTGAAAAGTGAAAAAGAAGTGAAGGAATACGCAGAAAAGCTTAAGCGGAAATTTCCCAGCTGGCAGTGGACCGTAAAGGAGGACCGCCAAAAATGGGAAGTGACAGCAGTATCTCCGACATCCAAACACCACAAAGAAATGCTTCAACTAATGGCAACCCACACAAAACAACCGATTAATGCGTATTTAGTATATAGTGTCAGCGGCAATAAATGGAACAAGTCTTCTCAGGCTTTTTTCACCTCTGAACTATTTAAAAATAGGCTATCTGTCATATTTCGAGAAAAACCTACATTTTTTTCTTGTATGGAAGGCGTTTTCAGTGATAAGATTGTTACGGCTTTACCTGAATTGGCAGATCATTTACTGTCCAGTTTTCAGGCGGCAGAAATCGAAGCGTTAAAAGAGGAGACTTTCATGTCTGTGTCGGCGTCGTCGCCGATGTTTTCAGGCTCCCTAGATCATCAAAAAAATAGCATGAATTTACAAATTGGTTTACGCTCCGAAGGATTGGGCGCCGGTACGACCGTCGTAGTTGGCACACCAATCATTACGATTGAATATTAATATAGAGAAAATGGACGCGGAGGGGAATACTCTTGGAAAAGATCATCGTCCGCGGCGGACAAAGGCTATATGGAACGGTTAAAGTGGAAGGCGCAAAAAATGCCGTCCTGCCTGTTATCGCTGCAACATTATTAGCAAGTGATGGAAAAAGTGTAATTCGTGATGTACCTACACTCTCCGATGTATACACAATTAATGAAGTGTTACGCAACCTAAATGCTGAAGTTATTTTTGAAAATAATACAGTTGTCGTTGATGCATCCAGAGTGTTAAAAGAGGAGGCGCCGTTTGAGTATGTTCGCAAAATGCGTGCGTCTGTCCTTGTTATGGGATCGCTTCTTGCACGCAATGGCCGGGCACGCGTCGCTCTGCCAGGCGGCTGTGCAATTGGGTCCCGTCCAATCGATCAGCATCTGAAGGGCTTTGAAGCCATGGGTGCAACTGTCAAGGTCGGTAATGGCTTTATTGAGGCGGAAGTGAACGGCCGCTTACAAGGCGCTAAAATCTATTTGGATTTCCCAAGTGTCGGCGCGACAGAAAATATCATGATGGCAGCCTGTTTAGCGGTTGGAACGACCATCATTGAAAACGTCGCAAAAGAACCGGAAATCGTGGATTTGGCGAATTTCTTAAATAAAATGGGCGCCCGTGTTAAAGGTGCCGGCACCGGCACTTTAAAAATTGAGGGCGTGGATCGGTTATTTGGCGCTGATCATGCGATCATTCCTGACCGGATTGAAGCAGGCACTTTTATGGTGGCCTCTGCAATTACGGGCGGAAATGTGCTCGTAAAGGGCGCTGTTCCGGAACACCTTTCTTCTTTAATTGCAAAAATGGAGGAAATGGGTGTAACGATTTTTGAAGAAGAGGATGGCGTTCGTGTCATCGGGCCTGAGCGCTTGAAGGCAGTGGACATTAAAACAATGCCGCATCCCGGCTTCCCGACAGATATGCAGTCTCAAATGATGGCGTTATTGCTTCGTGCGGATGGCACTTCAATGATTACCGAAACGGTATTTGAGAACCGCTTCATGCACGTCGAGGAATTTCGCCGAATGAATGCCGAGATTAAAATTGAAGGCCGTTCAGTCATTTTAAATGGCCCTTCAAATTTGCAGGGGGCTGAAGTGGCTGCGACAGACCTTCGTGCTGCCGCTGCGTTAATTTTGACTGGTTTGGTTTCCGATGGCGTCACACGTGTGACCGAGTTGAAACACTTGGACCGCGGCTATGTGGGTTTCCACAATAAATTGGCTGCTCTTGGTGCTGATATTGAACGCGTAAAAGAAGCAGAAGAGGAAGCCTTTATTCCAATTGAAAAATTAGTATCTGACCTAAATGCATAATTTGTAAAGACCGAAGAATGATGATGAGTTGTTTGGACAGCCAGTATTGACTTATTGAGTTGTCTGATATCCGACCAATCTCATTTTTCGGTCTTTTTGCTTTGGTGTCAGGCACCATATATAAAGTGCCTGACACCAAAAAAATGTAATAAATGCTTGTCCTCTTCCATATGTATGAATTGAGACATATTCCGGCATCAGCAAGCGCCGGCTGTGAATTAAACATACTGGAGGCACAATCATGAAAAAAATCAAACCACTCATCGCACTAGGGTCACTCCTCATAGCCCTGACATTAATCGTTCCCGCTGTTCTAGTGTTACCCTTTTCTGAAGAGCATCGTGCCAGCGGAAAACTGGGTGAGGAATTAGCGCGGGACGCCCCGGCAAAAGCTGACAAGCCTGCCGTATCCCCTTCTGCTGATGCAGCAGTGGAAGTGGCAGTATTCCGTTCCTCAAAAAAAACCATCGAAAATGTTCCATTAGATGATTACTTGGTCGGTGTTGTCGCAGCAGAAATGCCTGCCGAGTTCAAGGAGGAGGCCCTCAAGGCCCAGGCGCTGACGGCGAGAACCTACATTGTCAATCGGCTCTTAAACAAAGACACCATGGGTACCCCTAAAGGCTCGCAGGTCACGGATACGCAGCTGCACCAGGTATATATGAGTGATGCCGAGCAGCGGAAGGACTGGGGGCCTGATTATGACTGGAAAAAGAAAAAGATCGTTGAGGCGGTGCGGACGACAAGCGGGCAAATTTTGACCTTTGACGGGAAGCCGATTGATGCTTTATTTTTCTCAACGAGCAATGGCTACACGGAAAATTCTGAGGATTACTGGGAAGGTAATATCCCTTATTTAAGGAGTGTATCAAGCCCGTGGGATAAAAAGTCTCCTAAATATAGCAGCCAAAAGGTCATGACCGTTAAGGAGTTTGAGTCCCGCTTAGGTGTGAAAATAGGTTCAAGCGGAACGGTTGGAAAAATTGTTGAGAAGACCGCCGGAAAGCGCGTGGCCAAGGTCAATTTTAGCGGGAAGGTCTTGACTGGCAGAGATATCCGCGAAAAGCTCGATTTGCGGTCCTCCGACTTCTCGTGGGAGCGGAAGGGCAATAATATAGTTATTACAACAAAGGGCTTCGGCCACGGCGTCGGCATGAGCCAGTACGGAGCGAACGGCATGGCGTCAGATGGCGCGGACTGCGAGGCGATTGTAAAGCACTATTACAAGGGCGTTGAGATTACCTCAGCAGAACCAATGCTGGCCACCATTACCGCCCAAAAATAGGGCATGTGGGCCGTTTTGAAGGCGGTTTGTGGGAAGGAGCCAGGCATCTTGGGTGATGCCTGGTTTTTTGTGGGAGGAGAAAGGGGTGGAAAGTAAATTGATGAAAGAGGAAAGTAAAACTCGAAAAGAGGAAAGTAAATATTGGAATTAGGAAAGTAAAACTTCAAAAGAGGAAAGTAAATCGCGAAAACAGGAAAGTAACTAGCGATTTCTTCAAAAAGGTATTTTTTTAAAAGAGATTTTTCTCGCAGATGGTGGTTCATTGAAGGAAAGATACTTAATCGAGCCTCCCATGCACGAATTTTTGCATGAAAAGAGAGTGTGG
>CAYNUT010000072.1:16200-18543 GCA_964400595.1 uncultured Neobacillus sp.
GCAGGAAAATGAAACCCCGATGCAGAACAAGTTCAAAAAAAGAAAGGGTGATAACGATTGATTGAAGAATTAAGCTCAATTCCTATAAGAATGGAAAAATTAGAAGCGCTTTTGAATGGAAGATTGAGTCCCAATGATCCCATTTTGCCGGAAATAGCAGCCGAGCACCGAAAGTGGCAGGCTGGTTATCGCGGCGAGAAGGCAGTAGAATTATACTTGAAAATGCTTCCTGAAACCAGATACTATATTTTTCACAGTCTGCGTCTTCGGCTTGGAGAGTTCTTTTTTCAAATAGATTACCTAGTCCTCTGTGCGGCATTTGCCATAGCACTTGAAGTAAAAAACAGAGCGGGAGAACTTAATTTTAAAAAGAACTTTAATCAAACAACCTGTAAAAAGAATGGCGAAGAAGAAAGAATCCAAAATCCCGTTTTGCAGGTCAGGCTGCAGGCAATCAAGTTTAAGGCCTGGCTGCAGGAATACCACTTCACAGAAATCCCCGTTTACTACCTTTTTGTCAATAGTAATGGAAAAACGTTAATAGCAGCTGATCCCGGAAACGAAACCATCACCTCACATATATGCAATAGTGAATTTTTACTGGAAAAGATAGAACAGCTGGCAAGTTACAATCAGGCAGCGAAGCTGGACTCAAAAGAGCTGAGAAAAATAAAACGATTGCTGCTGATAAAACACACCCCTGAAAACCTGGATATCCTGAAACAATTCAACCTATCTCCAAAAGACATCCTTACCGGCGTTAAATGCCCCAAATGTGATTCTTTACCGATGGATTATCAGAAAGGGTTCTGGCTTTGCCTCAGATGCAATACAAAATCAAAGGGCGCCCATATTCCAGCAATTAATGAGTATTTTCTACTGATAAAACCAACGATTACAAACTCAGAGCTTAGGGAATGGCTCCGTGTTGGTTCCATCCGGATGGCAGGCAAGCTCTTAGTTTCATTAAATCTACCCTTTACGGGAAAATTTAAAGACCGGGTTTACCACCAGCTGCCAGTGAAAAATAGGGAGCATTCAAAAAATTAAAAAAACCACCGCGCATCCGCAGTGGTGGTGATCAATATCCGCCTTTTAAAACCGTGGCTTATGTTCCGCGCACCCGCCCGAGCAACTTCTCTAACCGTCCAAACTTCCCTTTAAACAGCGCTCCGTTAACAAAATAATAACAGACACTGATGCCGGTGAAATCCTTAACCAAATCAAACAGGGAGGCAGAGCGGTACGGATAGAACGATTGGTGGATTTCGTCGCTGATGCCGTAAAGGGCAGCGAACAGCGCAGACAAAAGGTTTAACACGGGCGTAAAGTTCTTCTTCCATGTTAAAAAAGCAATAACTATTAAAACATAAAGAATGGCGAACTCTATTAAATGCAGGGATTCTTTAATCATATGGTCAATGTCAGAATCGGGTAGCCGGACAAAGTGGTCCGCAGGCAGGCTCGACTGGTACCAAATCGCCGCCATGTAGGCAAGCGGAAGCAGCCGCAGCACCCATTTGAAAAATTTCATATAAACTCCTCCAAAAATTTTTGTAAAAAATCAAACCTCATGCATAAAAACATTCCCACTGTCAAAAAATAAAAATTTTTTTCAGACTAGTGTATATAATTCTAGCTATCTGTTCAGAATGATTGCTGAGGTGATGAAAATGAGAGAGGAAGAAAACAAACGATCTTCTCAAAGTTCCAGCGTTAAACGCTTTTTCAAAAAGCGTTGGGTATTTCCAGCCATCTATATCGCAAGTGCAGCCATTATATTAACAGGCGTTCTTTGGTATCAAACCAGCAACAGCAGCACAGATAAGTATGATTATAAGTCGACTGATATCGCTGGCAAAGGAAAGCAGGCGCCTGCAATTGAAGTCAGCAAGCTCATGGAAAATTTCAAAATGCCTGTGAAAAATGCAGAATCAGCCGTAATCAAAACCAAATTCTATGATTTCAAAGGCAAAACCCAAGATCAAGAAGCGGCATTGGTATTCTATGAGAACACCTACCAGCCAAACACCGGTATCGACATTACCATGAAAGATGGCGAAAGCTTCGATGTAACCGCTTCACTTAGCGGCACTGTCACACGTGTCGAAGATGATCAGGTGCTTGGAAATGTCATTGAGGTGGAGCACGATAAAGGTATTGTAACACAATATCAATCTGTTAAAGACATTCAGGTCAAGGTTGGCGACAAAGTTAAACAAGGACAAGTCATTGCCAAGGCTGGACAAAGCTTGTTCAATGAAAAAGCTGGAACGCATGTTCATTTTGAAATCCGGAAAGATGGTGTGGCTGTAAACCCGACGAGCTATTTTAATAAATCGT
>CAYNUT010000073.1:0-18438 GCA_964400595.1 uncultured Neobacillus sp.
ACCCCTATCGGCAGATATTCCCGAGCCCCGACGGTTATGAAAATCGGCATCCCTTAAAAATTCATCCAAACTATCTCCTATTTCCATTTTTTCTCTTTCATTGTTCCCTATTCAGGAGCAAAGTTTCCATCAATTCACTACAGTTTTTAAATACTCCAAAAAGTCCTCCCGAAGATCCTCTCTTCTTAAAGCGAATTCAACGGTTGCCTGAAGAAAGCCCAGCTTGTCGCCAACATCATAGCGCTTTCCTTCAAATATATAGGCGTACATTGCTTCTTTGTGAGCCAGCTCCTTCAAGGCATCGGTCAGTTGAATTTCCCCTCCTTTGCCGGGTTGGGTTCTCTCAAGGATTTCAAAGATGGCCGGGTTAATAATATACCTTCCGAGGATGGCAATGTTCGATGGGGCAAGACCTGCTGCAGGTTTTTCCACTAATTCCTTGACCTTATACACCTGATCTTCAATGTATCTCCCTTCAATAATGCCGTATTTGTCCACATCATCCTTCGCTACTCCCTGTACCCCAAGAATTGTCGTCTTATATTCATCATATTTTTCCATCAATTGTTTCAAGCAGGGCTTTTCTGAAAAAACAATGTCATCGCCGAGCAGCACCGCAAATGGCTCATCACCAATAAAGCTTTTTGCACAATGAATCGCATGCCCAAGCCCTCGCGGTTCTTTTTGGCGGATATAATGAATATTAACCATATTCGAGATTTGCCGGACTTCCTCCAATAACTCCTGCTTGCCTCTTGATTCCAGTTCAAGCTCAAGTTCGACCGATTTGTCAAAATGATCCTCGATTGATTTCTTGTTACGCCCTGTTATGATCAAAATCTCTTCAATGCCGGATTGAACCGCTTCTTCAATAATATATTGCAGCGTTGGTTTATCAACGATTGGCAGCATCTCTTTTGGCTGCGCCTTTGTGGCCGGCAGAAATCTCGTTCCTAACCCCGCTGCCGGGATAATTGCTTTCCGTACCTTCATGCCTGCTCCCCCTTCACACCCATCCATTTTTTAAAAATTCCCATTAATTTAATTCTACTATGAAAGATTATATTTTTCTTAATAAAATGTTCCCGGCACCGTGCATCAAAATCAGAAAAATGGATACTCCTTTCACCAGGAGTACCCATTTCACACAACCCTATTTCTTAGCAGTACCGCTCAAATCGATAAATGGTGTGGCACCGCCTGTTACACTTGGCAGGTGGCCGTCCCATTTTTCCAACGCTTTCTCCTGGACTTCAATTTGTTTTAATTGAATCAGCTCAGGCGTTACTTCCAGTTTTTTCAGTTTCAAGGCTTCTGCTTCCGCGCTCGCCTGAGTGATTTGCTGCTGGGCTTCGATCTTAACTCTTTCTAAATCCCTTTGTGCCTTTAACGCGTTTTGTTCAGCCGTCTGCTTTGACTCGATCGCCTTATTAAATTCCTCACTAAATGCAAATTCTTTAATATTAATATCTTCAAGTTTCATATAATAATTGGTTAATTTTTTCCCAAGGATATCCTTTACTTGCGCCGATACCTCCGGCCTCTTGGAAATTAATTCTTCGGCCGTGTATTTGGCAGTAATCGCTTTTAAGGCTTCAGCAACGGCCGGATCAACAATCCGGGTGCGGTAGTCCATGCCGATTTCCTGATAAAGCTTGTTCACGGCTTCCGGATCAACCGAATAGTTTACGGCCACTTTAGTCGTCACCATTTGTAAATCCTTTGAAGCTGCTGTCTGAGTGCTTTCTTCTTTTTGTACCCTGACTTCAATCGGCTGCACAGTCTGAATAAACGGAATCTTAAAATGGAAGCCCTCAGTATAAATGGTATCCTTGACAGCCCCTAATTGCAGAAGTACTCCCCGATGGCCAGACTCAACCGTTGTGAAAGAAGAAAACAAAATGATTAAAACAACCACAGCAATAACACCACTAAGAATTTGCTTCGTATACTTCACACAATTTCCCCCTAATAAAAAAATAGATGTCTCTTTACATAAATCTATGAATCCAACACCAATCTATACATAAACTTGAAATATATTACAAATTCAGTATATCACAATATTCTTACATGGTTTCTACCATTTTCCCTATTAATCAAATGATTGATTAAAGCTGCAGCAACCCCTGATAAATAAAGGATTCCTTCCGAAACCGGGTGGGAATTTTGTTGAAAAAACTGCTTGTAAATTGGCTTTTTTAGAGGCGGGGGAATGAAAAAAAGGCCATCCATCTTAGATGACCTTTTCAGTTTCTATGATGTCAGGCACCTGCAATTCCTACAAAATTCAAGGCATGACAGGCACCGCCAGCACCCCTGAACTAGGCATCGAACCTGACACCAGAATCCTTCCACTACAAATCATTGATCACAATATAACTTGCCTTCACAGGTCCATGTACACCGACTACCAGATTCAGCTCGATATCAGCGGAGTTGCTTGGGCCGGTAATAAAATTGATACAGGAAGCCACATGGCCTGTTTTTTGAAAGCTTTCACGCATTTTCACTGCAGCCTGGGTCATTCTTGGTACAAGAGTGCTTTTGGGAATCAGCATGATGGATGCCGCCGGTAAAAAGCTGACAGTTCTACCTTTATCCTTATCGGAAAAAAGGACGACCGTTCCGGATTCTGCAAGCGTGATTTCACTGATCGTGATGCCGACATTGGCCTGCTCCGCACGACGGACACTCTTATCTTTCATTGTGTAATCCCATTCAAAAACATCAATATCCTGCGCCGGCCACTCTTTTTTCAGCAAGGAATCAAGCCGCCACTCTGAGAAGCGTTTGTCCTTCCAGGTGACTACCGGGCCGCCGCCATATCCCGCAACCACTTCCTCCAAAACGGCCGGCAAACCGTCTAGATCAGTTTCAAACAATTTGGTATGGATTTTTTGACAATGGACCTTCAAAATGTCTAAAAGCTCATCCTGACTGGCATCCTTATAGACCTCAAATTGAGGCTGGAATTTCCATGCCGGTCTTTCAACCGGAGTGGAAATTCGCGGCCGGTTCAGGCGGCTGGCTATTTTATTTAAAAATTTATCTCGATTTTGTATCGTGCCGCTCATACTCATCCTTATTTGCCCCCTTTATCGCGATTCTTGAACCAGTCCCGGAATCTCTCTTTATTTGGAGCCGGGAAGTCGCGAATATCTGTCCAAGCCTTAAGCGGACCCGGTCCTTTAGAAATCTTATCTCCGGACGTAAATGGATTCATTGCAGCTGGAGCGATTTTCGAGCCAAGATTATAAAGCATCGGTGATGCCGCACCAAGCCCAAAGGCCTTCATCAATAATTTTTCAGAAAAAGGTGCTTTGCCTTCCCTTTCAACAATCACTTCCCGGTGTTTGAGAAGGAGACTGTGCAGCGGAATTTTCACAGGACATACCTCTGTACAAGCACCACAAAGGGTGGTGGCATATGGAAGCTCCTTAAAGTCATCATACCCGCCTAATAAAGGTGAAAGCACTGCGCCAATCGGCCCCGGATAAATCGACCCGTAAGAATGTCCACCGATATGACGGTACACGGGACAAACATTGATGCAGGCCCCGCATCGGATACATTGCAAGATGGATTGGAATTCGCTGCCAAGAATATCGGATCTGCCGTTATCGACAATGACAAGATGGAATTCCTCCGGACCATCGACATCCAATTCTTCCCTTGGCCCTGTCAATACCGTAATATAGCTTGTCAGCTTTTGCCCCACAGCACTTCTGGTTAACAAGCTGACCAAAACTTCCATTTCCTCGAAAGTCGGGACAATTCTTTCCATTCCCATCACAGTAATTTGTGTTTTCGGCAGCGCTGTGACTAAATCAGCATTCCCTTCGTTTGTGACGAGACTAAATGAACCTGTTTCGGCAACTGCAAAGTTACAGCCAGTAATGCCGAGGTCCGCTTCCAAAAACTTCTCCCGGAGGGTGACACGGGCGTGGTACGCCAGCTCTTCCGGTTTCGATGTTTTCGTGTAGCCGATTTTTTCCGCAAAAACTTCGCGGATTTGCTCTTTATTTTTATGCAAAGCTGGGACAACGATATGAGAAGGCGGATCATGGTCATCCAGCTGGAGAATGTACTCGCCAAGGTCTGTTTCGATGACCTCGCAGCCTTCCTCCTCCAGCATCGCGTTTAAGCTGATTTCCTCCGTTACCATCGACTTTGCTTTGACGATTTTTTTCGCATTTTTGCGCTGGACGACGTCTCTGATATATTCATTGGCCTCTTCATTCGTCTGCGCAAAAAAGACATGGCCGCCCCGTTTCGCTATATTTTCACTTAACTGTTCAAGGTAATAATCCAGGTTCTCAAGAATATGCTGGCGAATTTCTTCCCCGTGGCTGCGCCAGTCTTCCCAATTGCTTAATTCATCGGTTGTTACTGCTCGTCTTTTATACCCCATTCCGTCCTGTGCTCCAGCTACCGCACCGCGCATGAATTCATCGTTAATTCCATGATCAACACGATCCTTAAACTTATCCGTGTTCGTCTTCATCGCCATTCTGCTGCCCCCATTCTTAAAATTCAGTATTAACGGCTATTTAGCACTTCGGCAATATGCATCACTTTGATTGGCTTTCCTAATCGCTCAATTCGGCCGCCGATATTCATCAAGCAGGCAGCATCAGCACCAATTAGATATTCTGCTCCGGTTTCTTCAATGTGCTGGACTTTTTCATCGACCATTTGCTCTGAAATGAGGGCATTTTTTACAGAGAACGTACCGCCAAAGCCGCAGCATTGCTCTTTACCTGGTAATTCGGTGAATTTTAAGCCCTTTACATTTTTCAACAGAATCATTGGCGCTTCTTTCACGCCCAAGAGCCTTGTCATGTGGCAGGAGGTATGATACGTAACAGTTCCTTCAAACGTTGCCCCAACATCCTCTATTTTTAAAACCTCCACAATAAATTGCGTTAATTCGTATGTTTTTTCAGCTAATTTTCTAGCCTTCGGTTCCCATACCGGATCTCCGGCAAAAATATGAGGGTACTCACGAAACATGTAGGCACAGGAACCGGACGGGGAAACAATATATTCAGCATCGCTAAAGGTTTCAATCATCCGTTTCATGGCTTCTTTCGTTTCCTTTACATAGCCGCTGTTGTAGGAAGGCTGACCGCAGCACACCTGTGATTCAGGAAATTCGATATCACACCCAAGCCTTTCGAGCAATTCTACTGTCGCTTTGCCTACATTGCTCTGGAACATATCGACGATACATGTTGCAAATAGAGTAACCTTCATGTTTTTCTTCCTCTCTGACTATTAACTAATTTCAACTTTTAAGGTGAACAGGTCATCAGATGATTTAAAAATAATAATTCTATCTTACAACAGACGCTCTTAAGAATGAAAGGGCTTTCACGAAAAACCACTTTCGAGATTTATTCAGACCATTCACATAGTCTGACCCAGGATGATTTTTGAAGTGGAAGTGAGGCAAACTGGCCAAGGACAATACCTGCTATGAATCGGCCACCTTGCTGGTGGTAAATAGTCTTGCACAACGCTAGTAAAAGAATTCCATCATGGTATAATTATTTTGAGAAAATTCGTAAATTGGAGGGAAACGTATGTATCCAAATATTCTGAGACATCCTGGACCTACTCCGATTCCTAAAAAAGTTCAGCTTGCCATGGATCAGGACATGATCAGTCATCGCACTGAAGAGTTTGTTCGGCTATACCGGGAAACAACCAACCGCGTGAAACCAATTTTCGGGACAAAGCAAGAGATTTTACTTCTTCCTTCCGGCGGTACAGCTGCATTAGAAGCTGCCGTGGTCAACACCGTTTCTCCGGGGGAAGACGTCGTTGTGATTACTGTCGGCGCTTTCGGTAACTATTTCGTCTCCATTTGTGAGAAATATGGCTACAAAGTACATAAGCTTGAAAAAGAATGGGGCGAAGCCTGTACGGAGCAGGACCTGATTGAATTCCTCAAGCCGCTGTCAAACGTTAAGGCGGTTTTTGCCACCTATAACGAAACATCAACAGGAATTCTAAACCCGATTGAAAAATTGGCAAACGTGGTTCGTACACATACAGATGCTCTATTTATTGTTGATGGCGTCAGCTGCATTGGCGGTGCCCCTGCTGATATGGACAAATGGGGAATCGATATTTTAGTAACAGGGTCACAAAAAGCGATGATGCTCCCACCAGGACTAGCCCTTTTAAGTGTAAGTGAAAGGGCTTGGAAAGTAATCGGGCAAAACAATACATCTGCATATTACTTAAATTTATTAAGCTATCGTGATTGGGCGGAAAAAGGGATGACCCCTAATACCCCGGCGATCTCACTGATTTTTGGACTTTCAGCTGTATGCGATTTAATTGAGGAAGAAGGCGGATTTTCCGAAACAGTCGCGCGGCATGAATTAATGAAAAACATGGTCCGTGAAGCCATGCGGGCTCTTTCGATTGGACTGTTAACAAGCGATGAGTTTGCCTCCCCAACCATAACCGCAATCCTTGCGCCTGAGGGACTGGAAGTATCCTCATTCATTGGACACTTAAAGCAGAAATATCACCTGGATTTTGCCGGCGGTCTCGGCCATCTCCAAGGAAAGATATTCAGATTCGGGCATATGGGCTACTGCTTCCCAAGCGATATCCTTCAAGCCGTCTCGTTGATCGAAGCAGGCCTGCAAGACTTCTCCTACTCCTTCCAACCAGGAGCAGGAGTGTTAGCTGCCCAAAAAGTATTCTTATCAAGTGGTGCCACTTTTGGTGTCAGGCACCGCTCGTGGACAAATTCTTGAATTTGTCCACTCCAGGAGGACAGTGGTGTCAGGGCACCACTTCCTTTTTTGTTTTCAGGCATCATGCGGGGCGTTGAACAATTGATGGATATTGTCGAATAATTTTAATGGTTTGCTTACACCTTTCTACCGCTTCTTTCTTCCTAATCTGTTATTTTATAAAGAACAAATAGCATCTCAAGGAATGAATAATTTCAGCGAAGAACCTTCCTTGCTTTATAAATTGGAGGATTACCATCAAGTGCCTATCTCGCAATGGAAAACAATATGTTCTATAAAAGGCAGTAGGAGTGAACTTTATGGACGAGCGGGGGAACCTTTTTGTTGGCTTATTATGGGGTACATCCCTGAGCATTCCCTTATGGCTTGCGTTTTTCGGCTGGATAAAACTCATCACTCATATTCTATTTTAATATTAGGAAATAATAAAAAAGCGTAAGGATCCAAAAAGGATATTACGCTTTTTTGTTGTTCGGTAAAGTAATAACAAAACGAAAACCATCATGACCTGGACCAATCAATCCATTACACAAACACAGAAATCCTCCCAAGAATTCCACAATATTTTCATATCCATTTTCCCATTTTTTTGCTATTCTAAAAGGTAGAGTCAAAAAAGATGAAGATTTTTTGGAGGAATTGTCGAATGAAATCAAAGAAAAAGAGTAAAACGTGGCTTAAAGTTACTGGAATCATTCTTTTAATCATGTTTGTTGCTGGTGGAGCGTACGCCTACCATGTCTATAAATCTTTTAAAAATGCCGTGGATACCATGCACCAGCCGATTGAGCGGAAACAATCTAAAAAACGCCCCGAGCCAGTTGCCTTTAAGGAAAAGGATCCATTTTCCGTATTAATGCTGGGTGTCGATGAACGAAAAGGAGACAGAGGCCGCTCTGATACCATTATCGTCTTAACTGTAAATCCAAATAATAATTCAGTCAAAATGCTCAGCATCCCTCGTGACACGCGTACTGAAATTGTAGGAAAAGGGACGGAGGATAAAATTAACCATGCCTATGCTTTTGGAGGAGTCCCAATGGCGATGGATACCGTTGAGAACTTTCTTGATATCCCTATCGACTACTATATCCAAGTGAACATGGAGGGTTTTAAAGAAATTGTTGATGCAGTCGGCGGAGTTACGGTTCAAAATGATTTAGATTTTACCCAGGATGGTTTTCATTTTACAAAAGGTGAATTAACGTTAAACGGTGAAAAAGCGTTAAGCTATTCCCGTATGAGAAAACAAGATCCGCGTGGTGACTTTGGGCGCCAAACCAGGCAGCGGCAAATTATTCAAGGCGTCATCAATGAAGGCGCCAGTTTATCAAGCCTGACAAAGTTTTCGGATATCTTCACTGCCCTTGGGAATAACGTAAAAACAAATCTTACCTTTGACGAAATGGTAGATATCCAAAAAAATTATAAAGACGCCGGAAAATCAATTCAGCAAATGGAAATCCAAGAAAAGGGAACCTTGATCAATAAAATCTATTATGGTTTGGTCTCACCGGAAGAAAAACAAAGAATTCAAACAGAATTGAAGGCCCAGCTTGAATTGAATTAACTAGGACGAAAAGCTGATTGAATATGTCTTCAATCAGCTTCTTTCTTTCACTTATAAAAAAAATGGTAGATTTTCACTGTTTTTTACTTTATTTATCTAAACTGCTAATAGATTATTCCGATAAAAAGAAAGAAGTGTATCTTTCATCGTTTTTTGGCAATTTTTGAAAATACGGTAACCACTGGGAGTGTTTAACTAAAAAACATTTACATAGCTTTTATACATTAATTGAAAAAAACACATATTGTGGAGGCACAAATGAATAAGATTAAAAACCCCAAATCGTTACTTATTAAAATGATTATGTTCTTGGTATTACTATTGGTCTTACCCTTATCGTTTGCAGGTATTTATTTATATAATGAAGTTAATAGAGACTTAACACAAATGGAAAAAGAAAGTGTGCTAACTTCCAATCAGGCAGCCCAAAAATTACTAGAAAAGGTTGGGGAAAATTTACTTGGAGTCCTTAAAACAAATGCTTTATGGGAAGAAAACCGCATCGCTGTGAAAAATAAAGATGTGAATTGGATTAATCAAAATATTAATGTATCGACAAATTCTATTTCCAATATCTCCTTTATTGCAACAACAGACTTAAATGGAAGTGTTATCTCTCAAGTTGGAGACATACAGGAGTTTCAAGGAACGCTGGCAAATAAAGATATTTTAACTAAATTGGAAAGTAAAAGCCAGATCACCGGCTTAATTGAAACCTCAAAAGGGTTAGCTGTCATTGCAGCATCTAAAATCACAAATGATGATGAAACTGCTGAACCAACAGGAGTATTAATCTTCGGCAGACTGCTTGATAATAAGACTTTAGGAGAAATAAAAGATACACTCCAAAATGATGCTGCACTATTAACAAACGATGGAACCATGTTAACAACCTCAGAGAATATAACAAAGGGCAAATTATCACAAAATCTAGCGAAAATAAACAAAAATCCAAATGCAAAGCTTTTTGAAACATCACAGGATAATTCAGTAGAAAACGCGCAAATGAGTACAGCATTGAAGGATTTTTCCGGCAAACCAATTGGGGTCTTATCTTTAAACCAAAAACAGGTCACGAGCACCTCTGTTAAGAGTAAGTTGTTAAACGTAAATATAATCATTGGTGCGATTCTATTATTCATGCTGGTATTATTATCATTCATGATCCACCGCTTGATGATCAAACCAATTCAACACTTAGTGGCTATTTCTCATGAGGTCTCAGACGGAATTCTTACCAGCGAGGTGAAAGACAGCGTCACAAACCGCCGGGATGAACTAGGCAAACTCGGGAATTCTTTGAATATAATGATTGATAACTTCCGGAATTTAATCATCGAAGTCACGCAAACCATTGACCAAGTAGCGGCTTCAGCGGAACAACTCTCTGCAAGCTCCGAGGAGACAACACAAGCAACACACCAAATTTCCACCGCCATTCAACAGGTTGCAAGCGGTTCTGATGCTCAGCTCCAAGGAACTATTGATTCTTCCAATGCGGTGAAAGAAATGGTGCAAGGAATTAATAATGTGGCTGAAACGGTTTCCTTCATTTCTGTTCACTCCACAAAAACAGAGGAAGAAGTAGAACAAGGAAATCAATCCATCCTGAAAGCTGCCCAACAAATGGAAAATATTAATGTCTCATTTAAAGAATCGGCAGTCATAGTTAATAAACTGGCTGAAAGCTCAAATGAAATTGCCAAGATCGCTTCATCCATATCAGATATCGCCAACCAAACCAATTTACTATCATTAAATGCTGCAATAGAGGCTGCTAGAGCCGGCGAACAAGGCAGAGGCTTTGCGGTCGTTGCTGATGAGGTTCGAAAACTGGCCGTGCAAACATCTACTTCTGCCGAACAGGTTTCGAAATTGATTGGTGTGATAAAGCAAGAATCTGTTTCTACAGTGGAATCAATGGATAAAGTGAATCATGAAGTGTCTGAAGGGTTGAAGCAAATCGACAATGTTGAACATGTATTTGAACATATCCTATCTGCTACGCAAGAGGTAGCAGGACAAACACAGGAATTATCAGCCGTAACAACGCAAATGTCAGAGATCACCAGCAAAGTGTTGTCTTCTGTAGACGAAGTGGCTGCGATTGCCAGAAATTCAGCTGATTCTTCCAAAAATGTAGCCTATTCCTCAAAAGAGCAATTAGTCGCCATGCAGGAAATCACATCTGCATCCGGCTATTTAACAAAAATGTCTCAAGAATTAAAAATACTGATTCACAAATTCAAAATTTAGGAAATGATATTTCCAGTATGAAAATAGATGGCATCCATGCAGGCTGGATGCGGACTTAAACAGATATAGCAGGTAAAAAAGGGGAGCTGATGAATATTGTCATGCTCCCCTTTTATTATTAATAATATGATAGCCCCCATATGGAAATCAGCTGGTTACAGCATTGGTTCCCGATAAAGGCAGCCACCTGCAAAGCAAACCTGGATACAAGATGGTTCGGGGAGTGGAAGGTACTGGAATCTGCTATAATGACAGGTAGATATTGCTAAACTAACAATGGGAGGAGATCCCGGGCTTATGAAAATAAAAGTCGTAATCGCGGATGATAATTCATTTATTCGGGAAGGTTTGAAAATCATTCTATCCACGTACGCGGAATTCGAAGTGCTGGACACCGTGAATAATGGCAAAGAAGCATGGGAATATTGCCTAAAGCATGAGGCCGACATTGCCCTTCTTGATGTTCGCATGCCCGTCATGAATGGAGTGGAAGCCGCTAAACTCATAACGGAACAAACGAACACAAAGCCCATCATACTAACAACCTTTGATGATGATGGATATATCCTTGATGCCATTAAAAATGGCGCGAAGGGATATTTATTGAAAAATAATGATCCCGAACAAATTCGCGATGCGATTAAGAGTGTGTTTAACGGAAAAGGGATTATTCAGGATGTCATATTGGAAAAAATCAAATCAAATTTAAAAGAAACAGAAACAAAAATGGACACCACAATGTTTACCGAAAGAGAACAAGAAATCATATCCTTAATTGCAAAAGGATGTTCGAATAAAGCCATTTCAAAACAATTATTCATTTCGGAAGGCACGGTTGCCAATTACATCACCTCCATCCTAAGCAAGACCGGGCTTGAACACCGAACACAAATTGCGATTTACTATCTCACTGGGAAAGTGGAATAAAGATGGATTTTTGGATGATCTTTACTAAGCTGGCATTGTTAATTTTTATTACCTCCCAAAGCGTGCAGGCAAACACCGGTCATAACTCCTGGGTGGTCCTTGCGTTTTTGCTTTATTTCTGTGTCAATATCACCACTTATATTTTAAAAAACAGCACCATTAAAAGGATTTTTCTTTTACTCTCAATCGGAATTTCAACTGTGTCCTACTTTGTTGTCCACCCCCTATTTATATTGCTTTTGCCCTTATCCATTGTGGAATTGGCTGCAAGTTTTCTCAATAAAAAAATAATCATCCTGATTCTTTCCCTGATCCCGGTCTTGTATATGGCAGAACCACTGCAGCCCCTGTACGGATTAGCGGCCATCTTTTGTTTCATGATCTTTTCTATCACGGACATGTACCGGGATAAACTTTATCACTATGAAGGGCAGCTGGATACCATGCGAAAAAAACTCCAGCAATTAACGAAAAACTTAAACGAAAATACGGAGTACATACGTCAATCGGCATACACCTATAAATTAGAAGAACGAAATCGAATATCACAAGAAATCCACGATAAAATCGGCCACTCGATGACAGGTGCTTTATTTCAAATGGAAGCCGCCAAACGATTGATTGATACCAATCAACCAAAAGCAACGGAGCTGCTGCAAAATGCCATTAATATTTCTAAAGACGGTATCGAAAATATCCGGATGACACTGAAAAATATGAAGCCGCCTACAGAGCAAATGGGTTTTCATCGAATGAAACTGATAATCGATGATTTAAACGCCAAGCATCCTATCAAAACAGTCCTCACTTACGAGGGGAATTTAGACATCATCTCCCCTATTCAGTGGAAAATCATCCATGAAAACGTCACAGAAGCACTGACGAACGCCATGAAATACTCAGATGCAGGACTTGTCTCAGTTGACATCAAAGTCTTAAATAAATTGATCAGGGCAGAAGTGAAGGACAATGGCCCGGGAACAGACCCAATCAAAAAAGGCCTTGGAATCATCGGAATGGAAGAGAGGACCGCAACTGTTGACGGGAAAATTATCATCGACAGCACCCATGGTTTTTCCGTTACCACGCTCCTGCCGATTATGTCATGAACATCTCATACTCACAATATGAATATTCTCATGTAAAAAGAATGAACGATTGCACTTATGCGCGTTCATTCTTTTTCTATATACTTACTTTAAAAGAACGAATCAGGGGTGAGGAGATGAATGTGTTAGAGATAAAAAACTTAACAAAAAAATTCAATGATTTTATAGCAGTTGATAATATGTCCTTAACCGTGGCCGAGGGGGAAATTTTTGGATTCCTGGGTGCCAATGGAGCCGGGAAAAGCACGACCATCAATATGATTGCCGGCCTGCTGCGCAGCAATGATGGAACCATTCAAATTCTTGGAAAAAATGCAGCCAAAAACAGCCGTTTTTCCAAAATGAACATCGGTATGGTCCCGCAGGATTTAGCCATCTATGAAGACTTGACCGCTTATGAAAATGTTAAATTTTTTGCCGGCCTTTATGGCCTGCGCGGTGCCGAGCTGGATGAACGCACAGAGGAAGCCCTGGAATTTGTCGGCCTTCAAGATAAACATAAAAGTTATCCGAAAAGTTTTTCCGGCGGCATGAAGCGCCGACTCAATATCGCTTGTGCCATCGCCCATCATCCAAAACTGATCATTATGGATGAACCTACAGTAGGGATCGATCCGCAATCCAGGAACTACATCCTTTCCTCTGTAAGGAAGTTAAACGAAATGGGCTGTACAATTATTTACACGAGCCACTATATGGAGGAAGTGGAGGAAATTTGTTCGAGGATCGCCATCATTGACCATGGAAAAATTATTGCCGAAGGCACAAAAGAACAGCTGAAATCCATCATTACCAATACGAAGGACCTATGGATTGAGGTAAAATCGATGGAAAACGTAAGTCTCGAGCCGATTAAAGAAATTAATGGAGTCGAGGCTGTTTCCGTGGAGGAAAACTTTATTAAAATCAACTCGGATACAGGAGTCAATAACTTAAACAAAATCATTGAGCATTTTATAAGCAGCCATATAGAAATCCGCTCTTTGCAAGAAAAGGCTCCGAACCTGGAGACGGTATTTTTAACATTAACCGGAAGAAATTTACGGGACCAATAAGGAGGTATTTTCTTTGAACATACTCAATATCGCTTGGAAGGAAATTAAAACAGACTTCCGGGACACCCGTACATTGTTTTTCATGTTGGCTTTTCCAATCGTCTTAATGCTCATACTCGGAACTGCCTTGTCAAACACGTTTACCACCAGCATTCCCGTAAATACTATCCAGGTTTTATACAAAGATACAACGAAAACTGAATACTTCCAGCATTTTATCACCGAGGCTGAAAAGTCAGGGATTCATTTTAAAAAAGCAGCTGAAAAGATCAATGAAAAAAAAGAAGTAAAACAAAGGAAATATGATGGCTTTGTGGCTGCCACAGATAAGGGTATTCAGTTATATCTGAATAACGAGAGCAGCATCGAAGGAAATATCCTTCAAGGGATGCTGGCCTCATTTGTGGATCAATACAATATTGCAATAGAAATTTCAAAGGCCGCTCCTGAAAAACTAGAAAACGCCTTCACTCGGGGGAAACAGGCTGATTTTATTAAGGAAACCCCGCTTCTTGCCAATAAAGAGCCGGGTTCCATGGATTATTATGCCATCGTCATCACAACGATGATTGTCCTTTACGGATCGATGCCGGCAAGCTCCTTAATTGTGGGCGAAAGAGTAAGAAAGACTGCGGTCCGCCTCATGGCATCACCTGTTAGGAAAAGTGAGATTTTTATCGGAAAAGTACTCGGGAGTCTCGTCAGTAACAGCCTGTGTATCCTGCTCGTCATCCTGTTCAGCAAGTTATTTTTCAAAGCGAACTGGGGCGATCATCTTGGGCTGGTATTCCTTGTCCTGCTGACAGAAATTATCTTTGCTGTGAGCCTTGGAATTGGCGTCAGCTTCCTGACGAAAAAAAGCGGGAGTCCGGGAATCATCATCATGCTGTTTGTACAGTTAGCGTCATTTTTTGGCGGTGCCTACTTTAAAATCGAGAATCCTGAAGGGATTTTCAAAATGATTACCGACCTCTCTCCGCTAACCTGGATGAACTCGGCTTTAACAAAAATGATTTATGCTCACGACTTTTCGGCAGCCATTCCGGCAATCACCATCAATCTTGCCGGAGCCTTGATATTCCTGCTCTTGGCCATCATCTCATTACAAAGACGGGAGGGGCTATAATGATGGATATTCTCTGGTTAATTCAAAACACACTGAGTGTGACCTTTCGAAAAAAGAAAAACATTATTATGTATCTTTTTATGCCGTTAATTGGCATCTTTATTTCTCTTCTCGCATATGGCGGAAATCAAAAAATGATCCTCCATGTCGGCATTGTCAATCATGACAAAGGCGAGATCACGGAGGATACCATTCAGTTTATAGCGGGATTGGAGAATGTGAAAAAGGTTGAGCTTGACGCTGCAAAAGTCCGAGATAAAATTGCGTCCGGCGAGCTGGACAGTGTCATCACTTTTGAAAAGGGGTTTTCAGATAGTGTGCTGGCAGGAAGCCCTGACCATATCGAGCTTACCTCGATTAAGGGGGCAGCAATTACCGCCTACATGAAATCCTACTTGTATCAATATATCAATAATATTTCAGCAATCAGCGAGGCTGCCGGGGGAGATCCAAAAACCTTTGCGCAGATGTATCAGGGTTATCAGCAATCGGACTTCAAGCTGTCTATCTACTCTTTAACTGATACAGCAAAAAATAAGAATATGACGAATCAAACCATCGGCTTCCTCATTATGATCATGCTGATGTCAGCAGGAAATATGTCCGAAATCATTCTCTTGGAAAAAGAAAACCGCACCTATTTCCGCCTTCTGTCAACACCCATCAATGCCCGAAAATATATTTTCTCAATTGTCCTGGTGAACATGATTGTTATGTCCATACAATCCCTTATCACGTTAACAGTCATGAAAAGCATCTTTCATATCGGCATAAACATTTCTTTTGGGCAAGCGGTTTTCGTAATGCTACTTTTTTCCTTGATTGCCGTCGGGCTATCGTTGGTTATTATTTCTTTTTCCAACAGCCGCAGTGCAGCGAACGCCTTGCAAAACTTAATTATCACACCGACCGTCATGCTTTCCGGCTGCTTTTGGCCGGTGGAAGTGATGCCAAAATCCTTGCAGAAAATCGCCGATTTCCTGCCGCAGCGCTGGACATTGAATACTTTCAACAAGCTCCAGGAAGGGAATTCTTTCAGTGACTTGTATTTAAACTATATGATTCTATTAAGCTTTGCGGCCGCCTTTTTCCTGATTGCCGTTTACAAGTTCAGCAGAAATAACAGCACACAAAATTTTGTATAATGAACCTGCATTTTTTCAGCTGGATAAAAATCACTCCATTTCTCTGATGAAATTATTATGAATACCGGCAAAAAAGCGTAATGCTTCGGAATAACCGAACCTTTACGCTTTTTGATTTTTATAGAATTATCATTGTTCTGGACATAGATTGTGTTTTTAAAAGGCACTAAAAAAATACATTGTTGATTTTCGAACAAAAAAAAGACTGCAATTATGCAATCTTTAATTGTTACTAATTCAAGGCACCCGTTAATGGAAGAATGATGGAATTTTAAAGTAAGTTTTTGTTCCATTATTCCTCAAAGTTGCATTTCTCGGTACTTGAAATACTATCAATACAAATGCCAGTATATCTACAGATGAAGACATCGAATTTAGTAATATTAATGCCTTTATTGTAGTTGTTAGCAGACCAAAAACACTTAATACAAGCGGTAATAATATGGAAAGGACAATAAAAGGGGTAATGGTGATGAGTATAAACCTTGGTTTAGAAAGTTCCTCTTCAGTATGGACATAACCTCCAAAAGGAGTAAAACCTATAAAAGTCTTATTTGATTTATGGAAATTAGGAATAATGACCAAATGTAGCAATTCATGAACAATTATTAATACGAAAATCCAAACTATATTTAATAAGTTTATATTTATTGAAAAGTAATTCATTGATATACCAAATTCTCCTAATGAGATAGAAGAAAATATATTAATTATCAAGATTGAAAGGACAGCATTCAATAACATGATCGGTATGGATAGTACAATAGCAGTTGCGATAGTTTTTGGTTCTTTGATTTGGATCCACCCATTGTTAATTAACTCAGAATGTATATCTTCACTATATTTTGGGAGTTCATTCAGTATCTTCATGATTCCCCCCCTCCTTTTGTTAGCACCCACTAGTTAAAAAATGGGGAATTCTACCTTGTATTTTAGCATGTTCTGAAGCCTAGTATTAAATGTTTTCAACCCTCATTCTTTATACATTAAGATTTTTTTATTGCATTTCTTTTTCTAATAAAAAGGAAAATCACTAAAGTTGATATTCCCAATAGCAAAATAGTAAACAAAATATATGTAGGATTTTTGTTAATTTCATCAGGAATAAATCTATTAGAAAGAGATCCAAGTGAAATAAACATTGGTATTATTATCGTAAACCACGTCTTTGTGTAAATTGCTGAAGCAATAAATATTACAATACAAACTACTATAATCAAGTTATTTTGAAAAGGCGATGCTATAAAAGAAGGTGCAAATCCTTGTTTTTTCGACCAAAGCATAATAACAACATCTAATCCAGTCATTAATAAAAAAGTTCCAATGGTCAGGATGTAACCCCATTTTGAATGAAAAAATCTAGGTAATACTTTAAATAACAGTAAGCCAGAAATAATTAAACATACTATTCCCGTTGAAATAGCAATCAATATAATACTAAAAGATAATGAAAATTTACCTTCAATTGCAGGTCCTAAACTAATATATGCAGCGAGGAGAAGAATCACCATTGGCACTAAAACTGCAAGTTGTCGAAAATCAGTTTTCATTGATTCTCCAATACTTTTCATATATTGCTTTGGACTTTCCCCAATAATATGTGATACATCTTTGCCTGCTTCCTCTGCTTCAAGTAAGTGAACTTCAAGCTCCTCTGTAATCTCGTTAATTTCACTGTCATTTTTTCCTTTTGAAATTAAATACATGCGAAGTTCAATCAAGAATTGTTCCGATCTTTTTGACAACATAAATCATCACTTCCCCCTTTTTTTAAAACATTGTTTACAGTAAAACTTAAATTCTCCCACCGTTGGATAAATAAGTTTAGCTCTTGCTTTCCTTTTTCAGTTAATGTGTAATATTTTCTCTTTGGTCCTGCTGTGGATTTTCTTAAAGTCGTACTTACTAATTTTTCTTTTTGCATTCGTAATAATAAAGGATAAATGGTTCCCTCACTAAAAGAATGAAATCCATAGGATTCCAACTTTGCTGCTAATTCATAACCATATATTTCTCCTTCGTTAATTATTGCTAATAGGCATCCATCTAATATTCCTTTTAACATTTGAGTGGTATCTGCCATATATTGCTCCTTTCATTACCTTGTATTACAAGATAAATAAGCAAAAATATATACCTTGCAAAACAAGATATATTTATACTATATCCAACAATATCTTGTTTTGCAAGACATTGTTGGATAATTTTTCAATATTCATAAATAGTCATTATAAATTAAAAAACATTTGGGTCTAGTGGGGTGATAGTTTCGTTCATATCAGTCAAATAAGCAGTTACTTTTACCACCCTCTCCATTCTTCGGTAATGTCTTCATCGGATTCTAAACCAGTTGTAAAAATTATTTATACTTCTTTGAATATATTAACTCTGTCATCGGAAGTGTAACAAATGTAAGACCAACAACGATAAGTAAAGGAATATTCTTAATTTCATTCAAATTAGATACACCT
>CAYNUT010000074.1:0-18213 GCA_964400595.1 uncultured Neobacillus sp.
ATTTTTTCAAATTCAATCAAACCGGATGCGTTTATCAGCATTCATGTCAATTCGGCAACAAGCAGCCAGGCTGCGGGAATTGAAACCTATTATAATTCCGTAGATGGGGTCATGCCTGCGCAAAGCAAGCAGCTCGCAACTTACTTGCAGGGTGAAATCATTAAAACGACTGGTGCCGCTACAAGAGGTGTGAAGGATGAAAGCTTCAGGGTCATCAGAGGTAACCAGGCACCTGCCATATTGGTCGAAATCGGCTTTATTACCAACAATAATGAAAGGGCAAATCTGGTGAAAGGAAGCTATCAAGACAAAATCTGCAGCGGCCTTTACAATGGATTATTGAAATTCTTCGGAAAATAAGAACAAGCAGAACTGTTCGTGCGGGTTGGAATGCCCGCATCCAAAAAGCCCCACCCCACTCCGAGCAATTAAACTCGGCGGGGACTGGGGCTTTTTTAAAAAAACAAATGGAAAAAAGGGGCCTGGCACCAGACTCCATATAAAGGAAAATGGTGCCAGACACTAAATCACATGTTATGATAGTGGCAATATTAGTTAGTTTTCCTTTGAGTGTCAGGCACTACCAAAAGACATTTGTCTGCAGCGCAAGAACAGCAGGGGTGTCTTTTAGCTAGCAATAAACAGAAGGAGGATGTGTCATGTCAACTTCAAATACTGAGGGTAATGGAATTTTTCATGGGGTTTGCCCGCTTGACTGCCCGGACCAGTGCGGGCTTCTGCTTCATAAAGAGCATGGAAAAATTGTGAAAGTCCAGGGCGACCCTGGTCACCCGGTGACGAAGGGACAAATTTGCAACAAGGTACGTAACATGACTGAACGGATCTACGACGAGAAGCGGCTGCAATATCCTTTGAAGCGATCCGGTGCCAAAGGCGAAGGAGCATTCACGCGCATTACATGGGATGAAGCCATTAGCACGATTACATCCCGCTGGAAGCTGCTCATCCAAACGGATGGGCCGGAAAGCATTCTTCCTTACAGCTTTTACGGTAATATGGGAAGGCTTACGGCAGAAGGAATGGACCGCCGTTTCTTCCACCGGCTCGGGGCTTCCCGGCTTGACCGTGCCATTTGTTCATCAGCCGGCTCTGCTGGCTACAAGTATACGATGGGCGGCAGCTTTGGGGTGGATCCCGAAGACACGCTGCACTCCAATCTTATTATTTTTTGGGGCATCAATGCCGCCAGCACCAATATGCACCAGGTCGCCCTCGCGCAAAAGGCACGTAAGCAAAACGGCGCTAAAATTGTCGTGATCGATGTTCATAAAAATCAAACCGGCAGATTAGCAGATTGGTTTATTCCGATTTTACCAGGCACCGACAGCGCCCTGGCACTTGGGCTGATGCATATTTTATTTGCCGAGGACATGGTTGACCAGGACTTTTTACAAAAATATACTGTGGGACACGACGAGCTTCGGGAGCATGTCCGCCGGTACGATCCGTCTACGGTTTCCGGAATCACCGGAGTACCGGTCGAAGATCTTTATAAACTTGCCCGGATGTACGGAAAAACGAGCCCAGCTTTTATCAGGATTGGAAACGGCCCGCAGCACCATGATAACGGGGGCATGTTCGTCCGGACTGTTTCCTGCCTTCCTGCCCTTACCGGCCAGTGGCTCGTCAAAGGCGGTGGCGCCATCAAGGGCAATTCAAGCTATTTGGCTCCTAATACCCGCGAGCTTCAGCGTCCGGACCTTTTGAAAAATAAAAATACACGCATCATCAACATGAACCTTCTCGGTGATGCCTTACTGTCATCAGACCTGCCACCGGTCAAATCGCTATATGTATACGGAACGAACCCTGCGGTTATCGCTCCTTCCAGCAATAAAGTACGGAAAGGCCTGGAGCGTGAAGATTTATTTCTCGTCGTCCATGATTTATTTTTAACAGAAACAGCCAAGTACGCCGATATCGTCTTGCCGGCGTCATCCTCCTTTGAAAATACGGATTTTTATACCTCGTACTGGCACCATTACATCCAGCTGCAGCAGCCGGTCATCGAGCCATATGGGGAGTCGAAATCCAATGTTGCAGTGTTCCGGCTGCTTGCAAAAGGAATGGACTTTGATGAGCCTGCATTTGATGAAACGGAAGCAGGGATGATTGTGGCTGCGCTTAATAACCCGGCCAATCCATATTTAGAGGGAATCACCTTCGATGCACTGGTTGAGCAGCAATATTTGAAAGCTGAGGTGCATCCGTTGTTTCCTGGGACGCTGCCGACACCAAGCGGTAAGATAGAATTATATTCTGAGAGTATGAAAGAAGCTGGGCACCCTCCTCTTCCTACCTATATACCATTGGTGGAAGATGAAGACGGAGACGGCGCTTTTCCGTTTAGGTTTGTCCCCGGCCCGAATCACAATTTCTTAAACTCTACTTTTTCGAACAATGGTCGTCACGTCGCATTAGAAAAGGGACCGCGGCTTCATATGAATCTTCAGGATGCATCGGCACTAGGGATTGTGGATGGGGATTTCGTGCGGGTTTGGAACCACCGTGGAGAATGTGAGCTAAGGGCGGCGGTGGGAGAAAACGTCCTTCCGGGCGTCGTGGTCACCCAAGGCCTCTGGGCTGATCAAACTGATGGAATGGGTACATCTCGATCACTGGGTGAAGAAAGCGTGCGTACCAAACACCTCGTAAACTCACTGACTCCAGACCGCCTCGCCGACATGGGCGGCGGCGCCACCTTCTTCTCCGGCAAGGTAGATGTGAAAAAAATCTAAAAGGTGTCAGGCACCACCTAATGTCCACTCCACACGGACAAAACCGACGGTTTGTCCACGAGTGGTGCCTGACACCTTATTCTTTTTTATGCTACTTCTTCGTTACGGTTAAATGCTCTTGTGACCCATTTTTTCCCTTCAACCAGGCGGGTGACGAGCAAGGCACAGACTGTGTTTCCAGTTGAGTTCAACAGGGTTGCCGGCGCATCGATGATGGTGCTGATGACCGCGATAATCGGCAGGGTCTCCGGCGGGAAGCCGTACACACTGATGATGAGCATCTCACCAATCATGCCGCCTCCGGGGATTGCTCCCATAACAGCGCCCACTAGAAAGGCCACGGCCATAATGCTCAGGATATTCGAGATGCTGGTTAAATCCTTTCCGAATAACGCAAATAAGAACACGATTTTCAGCACGCCGCCGAACACGGAACCGTCTTTATGAGTGTTCGCGCCAAGCGGGATAATTGTTTCGGCGATATCCTTCGGCACACCCATTTTCCGGACAGCAGCCAGATTCACCGGAATGCAGGCAGCACTGGAACAAGTCGCAAGTGCGGTGACTGATGGTGTGATGGCGTTTCTCCAAAAAATCTTGACTCCGTCTTTGCCTCCTGCGAGGAAGGCATAGAGAGTGAAGAACCCAAAATAATAAATCACGGTTAAAATGAGATACAAGACAAACGAACGTGCATAGCCCTCTAAAATCTGCGGCCCAAGTTCACCGATGACGGCGGCAAAATAACAGCCGAGCCCAATCGGAGCGTAGTACATCACAAGGCTGACCATTTTCATGATGACGGTGGATCCGGCCGCCAGGAAGTTGGCTACTGGCCTTCCTTTTTCCCCGACCATCGCAGTTGATACACCAAAGAGTAAGGCAAAAACAATCAGCTGCAGCATATTGCTTCTTGATAGCAATAGGTTAAAATCTGAAACAGTAAACGTTGCAACAAGCTGGTTAAGGAATGTTACCTGCTCGGTTTTGTCATTCGTCGCTGCCTCACTCATCACCTGTTTAATTGCCTCAATATCAGCATTTTGAATCGGATGTATAATGGATGCTCCTGTTACTCCAAGAATCGCTGCGACAGAAGCTGTCAGCAGAAATACAACCAAAATGCTGCCCATAATTTTGCCCAGCCGTTTCATCCCATTCATATTGGCAATGGCGGAGGCGATGCTGAAAAACACCAATGGCACGATCATCATGAACATCAAGTTTAGAAATAAATCACCAAACGGCTTCACAACGGATGCCTTTGTCCCAAAAATCAATCCTGCTGCCCCGCCTGCTAAAATGGCGAAAAGCAAGGTTAGCGTAAACCTGTAACTCTTAAAAAATGTTTTCAAAATCCCACGGCCTTTCAACTAATCTATTATTATAATTTCCTGATAAAATCATACTCAAGTTCCCTATTACCGTAAATGGGGTTCCTTTTGACAAATAAGTCAAAATAATGAATCTTTTCAGTGACATGAACGATAAAACAACATTTGCTCGTTGCTAATGTTGTCATGCACCTTTTCTAATTTCACCAACGTTCGTCTTGGCCGTCTTGTAGCCTCTTCCGTTGATTTCACTGACGCCATGGGCGGTTACGTAAGCGTCCTGGTCGATTTCGTTGATGATGTTTTTAAGCTGGACGATTTCCTTCTTATTAATAACGATGTAGAGGACATCTTTGTTCTGGCCGGTATAGCCGCCGCGCCCGTCCAGCACGGTTAAGCCCCGGGACATTTTATCGGTGATTGTCTCCAAGACGAGCTCAGGCGTATTGGAAATAATCAGGACCGCGACCCGCTCATCCAGCCCTTCAACAATAAAATCAATCGCCTTCGCCCCGACGTACACAATTAGGAGTGTATACATCGATTTTTCCAGGCCAATGATGAAAATCGACCCGGCCACGACCAAAATATCCATGATAAGCATCGCTTTTCCCATGCTCCAGCCCAGGAACTGATTTGCGAGCTGTGCCAAGATGGTCGAACCCCCGGATGTTCCCCCGGCGCGAAAAATTAATCCCAACCCGGCCCCCACCAGCAAGCCTCCAAAAAGCGAAGCAAGGAGCGTATCCTCGGTTAACCTTTTTCCAATATCCTCTGTTAAAAATAAAAACCCGGAGCAGGCCGCAATTGAAATCAGCGTGTAAACAAAGGTTCTTTTTTCAAAATATTTATAGCCCACCGCAAGGAGCACCACGTTTAAAACAAAGTTCACGACCCCTGGCGACCAACCGAACAAATAGTATGTAATGATGGTAATCCCAAGGATGCCGCCCTCGGAAAGCCGGTTGGGGATTGTAAAATAATTGACCCCTACCGCATAAATCAAAGCACCACATAAAATAAATAATAAATCCTTCCAAATTTTTTTCATAACTATGCCATCCTTTTATCACAAGAATTTCTATCATAAGATGATTCGGCGAAAATCGTTTTCTCCAATACTATAAGCTATCAACCTCTTTAATTAAAGCCTTTTCCAAAAATATCTACCGAAACAGCCGAAAAATCCGGCAGCGGCTGACGGCATTGAAAAGGCCGGCTTTGTCATGAGCCGTCCCTTTTTCACCTAATATTAAGCGGATTAATAAGATTGATTTTGGTGCCATCTCCAGGCATCGCTGATGATTTGCTCCAAATTCCGCTCTGCTTTCCAGCCGAGTTCTGTTAAGATTTTTTCCGATGAGGCGACGAGTCTTGCCGGATCGCCTGCTCGGCGGTCAGCCATGGCTACATTCGCCTTCAGACCTGTTACCTTTTCACATGTTTCAATGACTTCCTTAACGGAAAAGCCGAGGCCGTTCCCAAGATTGTAAACCTCAGCAGATTTTTTTTCGTTGAGCAGTGCCTCAAGAGCAAGAATATGCGCAGCCGCCAAATCGGTGACATGGATATAATCGCGGACGCAGGTGCCGTCAGGTGTGGCATAATCAGAACCAAAGACCGAAACCGTTTCACGCTGCCCCAGCAAATGCTGGAGCACAATCGGAATGAGGTGGGTTTCCGGATCGTGACTTTCGCCAATCACCGCCGATTCATGCGCCCCGGCTGCATTAAAATAACGAAGCACCACATAATGCAAGCCATAGGCCTTTGAAAAATCAGCAAGGATTTTTTCAACCATCAGTTTCGACTGTCCATAAGGATTAATTGGCGCGGTCAGAGTTGTTTCATCAATCATCTCCACAGTCGGAATGCCGTAAGTCGCGGCTGTGGAGGAGAAAATAAAGTTTTTCACATGAAATTTATTCATGACCTTCAAAAGTGTTAAGGTGGCAGCCACATTGTTTTCATAATATTTCAAAGGGTCAACAACAGACTCGCCTACCAGGCTGTTGGCTGCAAAGTGCATAACTGCCTTAATAGGGTAGCTCCTGAAAATCATCACAAGATCATCTATATTGCCGAGATCACCGTGAACAAAAATCGCCCGGCTGTCAACGGCCTCCCGATGGCCCGTTGACAGGTTGTCCAGCACGACAACACCCTCTTTTTCTGCCAATTCTTTTACTAGATGGCTGCCAATATATCCAGCTCCGCCGACAACGAGAATCATAAGACATATCTCCTTAATCAAAAAGTTATATTTATTTTTCCTTTTGTATTATAACACTTTTGAAAAAAGAGGGCTTGTTATATACACTTGTAAAAAATTTCCTTGACCACCGAATTCTCCTTAAATATACCTGCTATAGTAGATTGCGGCCCCAACATTACTTGCCATTTTTTGCGTTTTACTTTCCGTTTTTGCTAATTTACTTTCCTTTTTCACAACTTTACTTTCCGTTTTTGCCAATTTACTTTCCTTTTTCACAACTTTACTTTCCTTTTTTACCAAAATACTTTCCAATCCACTTTTCAATAGCCAAAGCCCCGCAAAAAAAGGGTGCCTGACACCAGAAAAAAATGTCAGGCACCATCTTTTTCTATCAAAAAAATAAAGAATAGCCATATAATGCTCTCCAAATTTTATTTTTCCAAAAAAAATCATTTGTTTCTTTAGGAAATTCGGCTTCAAATGTGAATTTTGACTGTTCGACCAAATGAGCCATTCCCGTTATGGTGAAAGTACCCGGGAATACAAGGTAAAGCGCGCTTTCTGAAAGGAAATGCCATTGGAAAGCTTTGAACAGTTGGCAGCGCAGTACACGCCGATGATCCACAGGATTATCACTTCACTGCACATTTACCATAACAGGGACGAATACTTCCAGCTCGGTCTTATTGCACTTTGGAAGGCAAGCACACGGTTTGACCCAAACAAAGGGCACTTCACGGGCTATGCTTACAAGTACATTCAAGGAACCCTTCTGATGGAACTGAAAAAACTATATCAGGATAAGGAAAAAAGTGTGTCTCCGAAGGAAGAATTCTGGCAAATGATTGAGGATCATGCTCCTGCCTGCCCCCTAGAGGAGGACATCCTTCTATCCTATTGCCGGACCATGACGCCGAACCAAAGAAAATGGGTCTTGTACACGTTCATAAAGGGCATGTCGGCCAAGGAAATTGCTGAACTGGAACAGGTGTCGGTTTCTGCCGTGAAGAATTGGAGCGCCGGTGCGAAGGAGAAAGTGAGGAAATTGGTGAGGAATTAGAATGAAGCTGAACTCCAAATGCTCTCCTTCGGTGGATTTGAAGAAAACCTTTTTCGACAGTCAGGATCCAATCAAACATTTAATTAAATTTGCTTTGAATCCGTAACTTCACTGCATTTTACTTCCTTTTTTTGAAAAAATATTGTCGGATAGTGCATCCCTTTTCAGTTTTCATTTGAGTTATCATGCCCTCCTCCATTACAATCAACATTAAGAGAAAAAAATGGAGGTGGCTGCTGCGATGCAACTAAGCAGTGAGGAAATTGAGATTTTAAAAATAATCGAGGAGAACCACAAGGTGCCGGTTGAAACGATTGCCTTGATGGCGATGTGCAGCGAAGAGGCAGTCCGTACCGCGATTAAAAAGCTTGAAGACGAAAAGATTATCATGAGTTATCCGACATTAATTGATTGGAGCAAGGTCGAGGGGCAAGAAAACATCATTGCCATGATTGATGTAAAGGTGACACCGAAGCGCGGAGTCGGTTTCGACGAGGTCGCCGAAAGAATCGGCCGTTTTCCGGAGGTATCCTCCTTATACTTAATGTCGGGTGCATACGACTTATCTATCACCATTGAAGGCAAAACGATGAATCAAATTGCCTCCTTTGTTTCGGAAAAATTATCAACCATTGAAAATGTCATCTCCACCACCACCCATTTCATGTTGAAAAAATACAAACATGATGGCGTCCGGTTTGACAGCGGTGATGAGAAAGACCGCAGAATGGTGGTTACACCATGAATTATGATCCCTATTTTTCAAAAACAGCGAAGGAACTGCAGCCGTCCGGGATTCGGAAGTTTTTTGACCTGGCCGCAAGCATGGAGGATGTTATTTCGCTTGGGGTCGGCGAACCAGACTTCATCACACCCTGGAATATCCGCGAGGCGGCGATTTTGTCGCTGGAGCAAGGATATACCTCCTATACGGCAAACCCGGGTCTGCTGGAGCTGAGGCAGGAAATCTGCAAGTATTTGAGCGGGCGTTTTGGGGTGGAGTATGATGCCGGCAATCAGATTATTATAACAATCGGTGCGAGCCAAGGGATTGATTTGGCGTTTCGCGCCATTTTAAATCAGGGCGACGAGGTGCTGATTGTCGAACCTGCGTTTGTGTCCTATGCACCGCTTGTTTCTATTGCAGGCGGGCAGCCCGTCGCCATTTCCACCTCACCGGCTAACGGCTTTAAAGTGACGCCTGAACAAATCGAATCAGCCATTACGGAAAACACAAAAGCGATTTTGCTGTGCTCACCGAACAATCCGACAGGGACTACATTGAACAGGACTGAGCTAACGGCCATTGCGGAGGTCGTGAAAAAACATGACCTCCTGGTCGTTTCCGATGAAATTTACGCAGAATTAAGCTATGATGGTGACTTTACAAGCTTCGCCTCCATTGAAGGCATGTACGAGCGAACCATTTTAATTAACGGTTTTTCGAAAGGGTTTGCGATGACGGGCTGGCGATTGGGATTTCTTGCTGCGCCGAAGGAAATCGTCGAGGTTATGCTGAAAATCTACCAGTATACGACAATGTGCGCACCGCATATGCTGCAGCACGGCGCGATTGAAGCGCTGCGCAACACTTATCATGAGGTGGAAGCAATGCAGCGGAGCTACCGCAGGCGGAGGAACTATGTGGTCCAGACCCTAAATCAAATTGGATTGGATTGCCACCTGCCGGGCGGCGCCTTTTATGTGTTCCCGTCGATTCGGGCAACTGGCCTCAGCTCCGAGCAGTTTGCCCATGAGCTGTTAATGCAGGAAAAAGTCGCAGTCGTTCCCGGCAATGTGTTTGGGGAGAGCGGCGAGGGCTATATCCGCTGCTCGTACGCGACCTCAATGCAGCAGCTGCAGGAAGCCCTGAAGCGGATGCAGCGTTTCTTGGAGTCCAAGGGTGTATTTGGCACGGCTGGCCGTACCGAGGAAATGAAAATATAAAAAAGGGAGAGGCATTCAGAAAAAGGATGCTTCTCCCTTACATTATTTATGCAATTTCCCCGCTAACTCTTCGCAGCTTACTTTTTCTGTCCGCTAGAAGAACCTTCAAGGATAAGAAAATGCCTGAGCTAGTCAAGAAAATCAAGGCAACCGCGGTTAGATCAAGTAACCACTTAATGTTAGTTGTTCCGATTCTTCCTTCATGAAGACCTTTGATCATACTCATGAAAGACCCTTGCGACATTCCTTCTCCGCCCGGACCTCTGACACCGGGACCACCGACGCCAGGGCCGCCTTGCCCCGGGAACTGTTCATTTGAATTTGTACCTGTTTGACTTTGCTGTGCTTGACCACTCGCATTCGGTTGAGAGCTGGACTGACCCTGCTGCTGTCCGCCGGCCTGATCTTGTTGATTTGAACCTATTGATGAATCATGCTGCCAAGACACCATCCTCCCCGGCTGAAAATTACCTCGATTTCCTTCCATCGTTGATTGGCCAATCAGCCATGGTTCGTTCATTAGCAGCCCCGTAATCGATTCCATCAAAATAAATATTGAACAAATTAACCCAATCCATAAGTGTGCTTTTCTTGTTTTCTTCATAAAATAATCCCCTCTCGTTAATTGTGAACCTCCAATAAGGATTTTGTATTTGGATGAGCTTATTATCACGTCAAATCCTTAACTTCCCCTTAAGAATAAAAATATTTTTTTCAAACATAGAGTCGCGAATAAATTCGTGTTTTTCGCTAATAAAGGGGGAAGCTACTTTTTGAGAAGGACTGTTTATAAAATTATTTAAAATTCCCTCTTGAATTTTTACCTAAAAACGAATAATATAACAATTGTGTTTAAAAATGTTCGTGTTTACGGAGGAGTCAACATGTTTAAGCTAATAGAAAATCAAACAAATACAAAAACGGAAATTATCGCAGGAATTACGACCTTTTTTACAATGGTTTATATCGTTGTTGTAAACCCGGTAATTCTTGCCGATGCCGGTGTCCCTTTTGAGCAAGTGTTCACTGCAACCATCCTAGCTGCCGTTGTTGGGACACTTTGGATGGGCCTTTTCGCCAACTACCCGATTGCCATTGCCCCTGGAATGGGACTGAACGCCTATTTTGCCTATTCTGTCGTCGGCGGCCATCAGGGCATCACCTATCAAACTGCCTTTGCAGCCGTATTTGTTGCCGGTATTATTTTTGTCATTCTATCCCTGACCCCTTTCCGGGAAAAATTGATAGATGCCATCCCGGAAAACCTAAAGCACGGGATTACCGCTGGAATTGGTTTATTCATCGCCTTTATCGGCCTGCGCCAGACAAAAATCATCACCGCTCACCCGACAAACCTTGTCGGCCTGGGCGACCTTCATTCACAGTCAGCCGTTCTGGCACTGATCGGTCTTGCCGTTACATTAATATTAATGGTACTTAGAGTTAACGGAGCTTTATTTTTTGGCATGATTATAACTGGTCTAATCGCCTTTTTTACCGGCGAGCTTTCTTTCAAACATGGATTCATGGCACTACCTTCACTTCCCGATGGTCTAATCATTGCCAATCCATTCACCGCGCTGACCGACGTGATTCAGCACAGCCTTTATGCAGTTGTTTTTTCATTCATACTAGTGACCATTTTCGACACCACCGGCACGATGATCGGAGTCGCCAACCAAGCGAATTTAATGAAAAATGGCAAACTGCCACGGGCCCGTCAGGCCTTGCTTTCCGATTCGATTGCAACCGCGATTGGTGCGATTTTTGGCACGAGCCCGACAACGGCCTTTATTGAATCGACTTCAGGCGTCGCAGCCGGCGGCCGGACTGGGTTAACTTCCGTTACTGTTGCTGTACTATTTATCCTGGCCGCCTTCTTTGGCCCGCTTGTCAGTGCCGTTTCCGGCATTGCCGCGATTACAGCACCGGCCCTGATCATCGTCGGTAGCCTCATGATGGGTAACATTGCAAAAATTCACTGGGATGAACTTGATGAAGCCTTTCCAGCATTCCTGACAATCCTGGCCATGCCGCTTACCTCAAGCATTGCAACGGGAATTGCCCTCGGATTCATCAGCTACCCGCTTCTCAAAATTGCCAGAGGCAGATGGCGTGAGGTTCATCCACTGCTTTATATCTTTGCTGTTCTCTTCTTCTATCAATTAGCTTTTTTACAGCACTAAAAATAAACCCTCTTGCCACTAAAATGGTAAGAGGGTTATTTTTTTTTCATCACCCTGTCCTTTTGACCGACTTTTATCTATATAGAAGGTGAAGGGAGGTGAAAGACAATGGCACAGGCATTATTAGAAGGAACAAAGCTTCGCCTGGTTTTTGAAACAGGCATGGATGATGAGGGGAATCCAATTTTCCGCTCCAAAACATTCAGCAATGTCAAAAAAGAAGCAACAGTGGATCAGTTAGATCAAGCAGCACAGGCTATCAAGGTTTTATGCAGCGACAGGCTGAACAAAGTGGAGCGTAATGACAGCTCCGAAATTCTGGCTTAATGACCGGCTGAAAAAGCCAATTTTTCGATGATAGGAGGTGAAAATGATGGCAAAAACATTGGAATTGCAGTTCGGCACGGGGCTCGGAAAAACCGCGCGCATCTCCCTGGAAAACCCTAAGGAGCCGATTGATGAGGCAGTTGTAAAGCAGTCCATGGCTCAAATTATAGCATCGGAGGTTTTCACAACCTCCAGCGGCAAATTTGTCGCTGCCAAAGGGGCACGGGTCGTCGACCGCAATATTACGGAATATGAAATCGTTTAATTTAGGCGGGGCCGGATTCGATTGTGAACCCGGTCTCTTTTTTTAAAAAAGGAAAGGAGGAAAAATCTCGTGGATCAACTTATTCCGCTCATCAGTGAAGTGGGATTCCCAATCGTGGTGACACTTTATTTGCTTTACCGTATTGAGTCAAAGCTCGATTTAGTCGTCCAGTCGATTCAAAACCTTCCAGACCGGATGAGGGAACGGACGTAAAGGGTGTATGTCGGCAAAGTCAAATTGACCTATCTGCAGCAATGACTGATTTTTCTTCAAATATACTTTAGTCATGACGTGAGATTCTAAGGAACAGGTGCTTTTCTTGAAGGTATTTCTCCTCTTGACTACCATGTAGGTTCGTTTAAAAAAGCGGCACTTCATGGTACTTACAAAAAGAACCACGGGTTTTTTATACCCGTGGTTCATATTTTATCTGCGCAGGCTCCCTATGATAGAACGGATATTAGGATTCCACCGAGAGCAGATATAATTACAACAATCCATGGTGGAAGCCTCCAAATCATGAGTAAACCGAATGCGATGAGTGCTAGACTGAAATCGTATGGAGTCTTGATACCACTCGTCCATACAGGATTGTACAGGGCAGCAATTAAGATTCCGACGACAGATGCGTTAATTCCAGCAAGTGCTGATTGGAATCCCGATCGAGAACGAAGGATATTCCAGAATGGAAGTGCACCTGCAACTAACAAAAATGCCGGTAAGAAAATGGCAATGAGAGCCAGCACACTTCCGACAATCCCGTTTGGGTACGGTTTCGTTACAAAACCGAGGTAGGAAGAAAAGGTGAACAAAGGACCTGGCACCGCTTGTGCAGCTCCGTAGCCTGCTAGAAATTGTGCATTTGTCATCCATCCTGTTGGTACCACGTCCCGCTGCAACAACGGCAGAACAACATGACCGCCGCCAAAAACTAATGCTCCTGCACGGTAAAAACTATCAAACATGGCAAGTCCCTGATTATGAATGCCAAGCCTTAAGAAAGGCAGAACAATCAGGAAGGCAAAGAATAGCATGAGAAAAGCAATACCTGTTCTTCGGCTGACCGCAATTTGTATCGGTTGGATTTCCTGTAAAGCATCATTTTTGAAGTATATCCACCCAATGAGTCCCGATACAATAATAATAAGCACTTGAACCATTGATGTGGGAACCAACAGGGTGACGACAGCAGAGAGTATTGCAATGGAACCGCGCATTCTCCCTCTAGCAAGCTTGCTGGCCATTCCCCAAACCGCTTGAGCCACAACAGCTACACCTACTATCATTAAACCGTGAAGCCAACCTGAATTCTGGATATTTATTCCTTTAAGCACCCAAGCAAAGATCATGAGTACGATGGCAGAGGGCAATGTAAATCCAATCCATGCCATTAGCCCGCCGATCAATCCAGCACGTTGAATACCAATTGCAATCCCGACTTGACTGCTTGCTGGTCCAGGCAAGAACTGACAAAGAGCAACCAAATCTGCATAATTCTTATCATCCAGCCATTTTCTCCGTTTAACATACTCTTCATGAAAGTACCCTAAGTGCGCAATGGGACCTCCAAATGATGTGAGTCCTAAACGTATCGAAACCTTTAAAACCTCCAGAATGTGACTCAACCGGCGTTCCCCTCCTAATCTTTGATCTCCTTGAACAGTTCGTATGCCTTTTTTCTTGCTTCATCAAGGATTTCCGATCTGAGAGATGTTGTGGTGCAATATTTTCTGATTTTCCCATCCACAAGCCATAAATGCGTTTCATCTTTGCATTATACAAGATGTTGAATGAATTCAAGAATCAACTTCCGATGGACACGCTCCCCGATAACACTCATCTCTTTTTGTATTTTGATATCGAATTTCGATATTAGTGTATCATGATCATTATAGATCGTGGCATGTCCAAGTGAATAAATCAACTATTTTAGTAATGGGAGAAATAATTGAAAAGCACGCTTGGATAGCAAAACAAAAAAGATACAAGTAATGGAGAGAATTGTTGTGTCCTTAAGTTTTTAAAGAGAGATTGTGAAGATTTGTACTTACACCAATAGGGGCATGACATGAAGAGCCGGCTCTTTTGTTTATTTAACTACCGGGGAAGCTTAGTTTAAGAAAAAAAATATGAAATGTATTGCCAGAAATTAATCATCATGTTACATTTAGTGTAATATTACACTAAATATAACATAGGAAAATTATTCCGACAATAACCTTTGTACGGATGCTTGGAGAGCATTTTCTAACCTATGCAAAAAGTAAGGGGTTAGAAACATTATCGTTTCAAATCAGGTGGTACAGAACGGGTCAGAGGGTTGTATCATATCCAAAACGTTGAGAACGTTTAAATTTTAGGACTACCTTTATTTAATAATAAGGAACAAAGAGAAGTAATTTATGCTTATTTCAAAGGAGGAATTGAAATGAAGAAAAAATATACAATAATAACTGCGATTATCGTTATTCCAATAATTTTAATTGCAGGTTTTAAGGGTTTTATGTTCTATAACAAGTGTGACAAAGAAAATGCGAAAAAATCAATTTATGACTATATTGCGAGACAAGGAATAAATGAAAATCAACTAAAATATGCTGATTTTCATAAAGATTATAAAATGGGTGGCTATTTTCTTGCTGTTTATGTAGAAGGAGAAAAACCTGATATATATTATAAATATACTTATAAAGATGGAGAAGTCTTTTTTGAAGGCAATTCTATACCTCCCGAAGATATAAAACAAAAAATTTGGGGTGGAAGAGGACTTAGTGAAGGAGAATTAAAATATCCAACTCTAAGATAAAGTATGGATAGTTCAAATAAATTGATTGAGCTATTTTTTTATAGTCAAGATACAAAAAGCACCAACAAAATACGGTGCAATTATACATTTCCCCTTTCATTTTTCAATGCAATTTAAAATTTTGCGATAGGAAACGGAACTCGTTTAAAAAATAGGATTACTTTTTGTCATTTATTTATCAACAATAATATTTAACAGAGCCATTTTATTAAAAGAAATATTATTGGGAGGAATTCAATTGAAGAAAAAAACGAAGTACATCATACTAAATGTATTATTAATCAGAACATTGCTGCTAAATTTGTTTATCTTTACCTCACGAATGAGCTTTTTACCTTGGTTTATTGAAGATGCTTTTGGTTATGCTGGAGTATTGATCACGTCGCCTATATTGTTAGTCATTTTCTTCTTTTTTCACCGCCTTCAAAAAAATTATAAAGTGACTAACTTAAATAAATTTATACCGCTTATTGTAACAATAATTTCTCTTATCATTGTTTTGGTGAATGTCTCAGATTTTACTAATCTCATAGCACTTACTGTTAATACAATTATGTTCATTACTGCTTGTGGCATATTCATTCAACATGCACTCATCAATCAATCAGGTTCCAGAGCTTAAGAATGAGCTGCTTCTGCAGTCTTTTTTATAATTTTGGGACGTAAATAAAAGAGGATGCCCGTAAAATACGAACATCCAATCTTTCATAAGAAATCAATAGTATATTACTCCTATGTTGATTCGTAATGAGGATAATGGCCATAATGATAGTGGCCATAACCATAATGATAATGGTGGCCATATGGATAATGATACCCATATGGATGATGGTAACCATAATAAGGATAATGTTCGTAATGATGATGGTATCCATAAGGATAATAATGTCCATAATGATAGTGATGGAAATCGTGATCACGATATTGATATAGGGGCATATACTCACCTCTTTCATTTAGTCCTTTTCACTTTATGAAAAGTAGATGATTAAGGAGTTTGTCACCTTTAAAAATAGGCATATATATCATTAACATTTCCTTTGTAATAATTTATGAATGATCGTACCTGTAAAAGAGCCTACTACAGCACTTCCTGCAATATCAGAGGGATAATGATGTCCAACCCAAATTCGCGATAATCCCATTAAAAGCGAGAGCCCCAGCATAATGGATCCAAGGATGCGCTGATAAAAAAGGACTATTGTTGAAACAGCAAAAGAAAGTAAAGTATGTTTGCTTGGAAAGGTAGAATCGAGTTTTGAGGGGATAAGTATTCCTACTCTCCTCTCAATAAATGGACGTGGTTTAAAATAAAATAACTTAATTAGAAAATGTATGAATAACGTAATCACGATAGATACTCCTGCTTCAATAAAGACACTCCTTTTCCTAAAAAACAGAATAACTAATATAAACAAGAAAACAAATCTCAACTTGTTGGAAATAAGTATCATTAATTTATCTAAAGCCCGATAACGTCCGGAAAGGAGATTTATGGAACAAAATAGTTTGACATCCAAGCTTATTCACCTCGGCTGCTAGAATGATTTTGGATAAATTGATAAATAACTTTATTTAATTCACTTGCTGCTTTAGTTGGGACTTGATGTTTAATACCTTTAACAAAGATTATTTCATTTTGAGGCAGTTTCCTATGTAATTGTTGTGCATAACGATAAAAGTGGATATCCTTTTCACCATAAATGAGGAAAATGGGTAAATTGATTTTCCCAAGTAGATGGGAACTGTTATAGTTCAAACTGCAATCATAGTATTGCATGATATTCCTTGCATCCCCATTTTTAGCCTCTAGCAGCATCTTAATGAACAACTCTTCTGTATTTGAATTGCTATTTGATATTGACCAAGCCAAAGCTGGCAATGCCCCAATCTTTACAAGGTTTTTAGCAAGACGAATTCTGTTTTTTAGACGCCAGTCACTTACCTCAGACATTCCACTAATAATGATTCCACCTAAAATACGCCCCTTTGAAGTGGATAACAAAAATTCCAACAAGATAGAGGCCCCTGCTGAATAGCCGCATAAAAAGGCTCGCTTAATATCCAGATGGTTCATTATTTTTTTTATATCCTCTACTATAAGTGCATAGGCAACAGGTTTGCTTGAAAATGGACTCCTTCCATGTCCTCGTATATCAAAGGTGATGACCTGAAAATAACGGGAAAGTTCTTCTGCCTGGTATGTGAAGTTTATGGAAGTTAGAACAGGCGGATGAATAAATATGATTGGGATTCCTTTACCTTTAACCGTATAGTAAAGGCTGCTCTCATCAACTTCGAGGATGGGCATTATATCACCTCAAATAATAAGTACCTCTCTTTTATTATTTGGCACTTTTGTTGATTCATACAAAAAAAGTTTGGCAATATATAAAGAATAAACTCACCTAATAATAACAATCCCAAATTTGTCATAAGCTGCATATACTTTTCATTAGACAAATACACCGTTTATTAGGGAGAGATTGTTTTTGCAAACTGCTCAAAATATTTCGCATAGATTACCCTTTCCATCGCGCTGGGGGCTTAGCTCTGATATTGCAGGAAGACCAATTGTGAGGGGTGTACTAACCATCGACTCGGTCTCAGGTAACACGGTAAAAGGTACCGCCAATTTTCGAGGCACACCAATAATAATTAATGGAAACTGGGATGAAAATACCAAACAACTAAGGTTTGAATCACCTTTTGCATCCTTTTCAGGTCAATTACAAATTTTTGATGATGCAACAATTAGAATTCGGCATTTAATTTTAAGTGGAGAGTTTGTTATGAAACCCCCTTCTTTGCAGTCAGGTGCAAGAGGAAATTGGATTGCCACAACTAATTCCGTACTGACTGGACCTCCAATAAAAACCGGTGGCATGCCCCCGGTTGGAGCCTTTTTAACATCCGACTTGCTATTTGGAACACCCCGTATATTTTAACAACTTTTTAGGCGAAGTTTCACATAACTTTTTGAAGGCTTGGATCATGCAGCAACCATCGCTGAAAAGACTGCACCTAATGACCGAAAAGCTTATTGACTTAAAAAAATGACTTCGGTACAATACCGAAGTCATTTGATCACTGCTTGATTGTTAATTACAGAGAAAGCTAAAACAGACATGGTTAATATGGCCTCACCACGGATTTCCCGATTTCCCCGAAGTTTTTCCAAATCTAGCAACTCCAAGAATATTTTGAAATAGTTCCAAAATAGGCTTCACGCCTATATCTTTCCAACTCTTTTCTGTATGCGTCCTACAAGTGGTACTACAATTATACCGGCTAGTACGACCTGCATAATGTTC
>CAYNUT010000075.1:0-17672 GCA_964400595.1 uncultured Neobacillus sp.
ACTCCTGCGGGATAGAGAGGTCACTGGAGACCCCGCAGGCGCCAAAGCGCCGAGGTGAAGGAAAAGCGGAAGCGCCTTGTCCAGCCCCGACAAGCGCTGGAGGGCCTGACGTTGAAGTCGTTCTTTGACTTCAGCGGCAGGACCGAAGCGACCTCGAGGGGCTAGGCGCTGCAGCTAGACGGGCTCCAGGACCTCCCCGCGGAAAGCGAGTGCCCGGAGCGGAAATCAACAGCCCCCTTAGCAGGGATAATATTCTGATAAAGTAAAAATTGCCGAGAAATATATCCTTTCTCGACAATCTGAGGCATCACATGGATGCCTCAGATTTCCTAAAGAGCTTTTTCAGTAATGTTCCTGCCTTCATTTCCTTGTTCATATTCACCGAAGATGGAATAATATACTGCATTCTTTTGCTGGTGTACTATCTGTTTCACATCTTTCTTGGTTGCCATGATGACAAATGTGCCTTTGGATGCTTCTTCAATCCAGGTAATCGCAGGGTTAGCAGTTTTCTTTGCAAGACCGCTCACCAGCCAGAATTCTGGTACAGACTCATTTTCTTGTCCGGAAACTGCAGTCTCTGAAATCTGTTTTATTTTTCCATCAGCGGGCTTATTTTGGGAAACGTACACGAGATCCTCGATAATTGCACTGGCGGTTGGAAACATACCGGCACCCGGCCCCTGCAGCGTGATTCTTCCGACAATGTCGGAATGCACATTTATGGCATTCTCCACACCTTCTACATGATAAAAAGGATGTTCTTTACCAACAAGTACAGGCTTTACTGTTCCCTTAATTTGCAAACCCTCTTTATAAATGCTGGCAACATGCTTGAATCGCAATCCCAATTTTTCAGCGGAGGCAATCAGCTCACTGGTTATCGAAGTAATTCCTTCGCGCTCGACATCCTGCCAGCTTGGCTCCTCCCCAAAAGCAATTCTGCTGAGAATCATCGTTTTATAGAAAGCATCATAACCTTCCACATCGTTTGTTGGATCTGCTTCGGCGAAGCCGTTTTCCTGAGCTTTAAGCAGGCTTTCTACAAAGGACTGCTTTTTTTCGCGCATTTCAGTCAGGATAAAATTCGATGTTCCGTTAAGAATTCCTTGAATGAGATGGACACGGTTAATTTTTAGCAGCTGCCTCAAGGTTTGAATGACCGGAATTCCCCCAGCTACTGTTGCTTCAAATCCCACTGATACACCATTTTTTCCAGCCAGTTCGAGCAGCACTTTTCCGTGGTGGGCAAACATTTCTTTATTGGCAGTAATAACGTGGCATCCCCGCTCAATTGCCTTTTTTAAATAGGTGAACGTCGGTTCTTTGTCAACAATAGCTTCCACGACAATATCAAGCTCCGGCAAACGGAGAATTTCTTCAAAATCGGCCGTAACCAGAATATCACTATTAATGTTTCTTTGCCGCTCCTTATTTTTAATGAGAACAGCTGCTACTTCAACCTTCTTCCCCAAAACGGCCTGTAACTCCTCCGCGTGGGATTCGATTGTCCGATAAACCCCTTCCCCAACTGTACCAAACCCTAAAATAGCAACCCTTATTACCGACATTCTTATTCCTCCCCTTCGAAAAATAAATAAGCCCTCTTCATAAGAAGAGGGCCGAATTCCTCCTCTTATCTTTCAGGTTTTATCAAAACCTGCAGGAATTAGCACCTTTTCAAGGATAACCTTGAAGGTTGCCGGGCTTCATCGGGCCTAGTCCCTCCGCCGCTCTGGATAAGAGTTTTATAGATTTTTCATTAATTTTCCAAATAATTTAAAAATAATATTAACTGAAGCTGCCTGGAATGTCAATGATTTCTTTTTTCACAGTGGAAAAATTACATTTTTCCTTCTGCCAGTTTGATCTGCTCTTGCACTTGATCCTGCGACGTTCCGCCAAAGCTGTTGCGGACCGCCACAACATGCTCAGGAGCGAGCACCTCGTAGATATCATCTTTAAATAAAAGACTAAAGCCTTGATATTCTTCTATTCTTAAATCCAGCAAAAATTTGCCTGACTGAATGGCATACAAGACAATTTTTCCAATGACCTCGTGGGCATCGCGAAATGGCAGCCCTTTTCGCACCAGATAATCAGCAATATCGGTAGCATTTGAAAAATCATTGTTGATGGCCTTGCGCATGATATCCTTATTCACTGTCATCGTTTCAATCATCGGTGCGAGCAGCATTAACGAACCTTCAAGTGTTTCAACGGTATCAAACATACCTTCTTTGTCCTCTTGCAAATCCTTGTTATAGGCAAGCGGCAAGCCCTTAAGCACCGTTAAGAGACCTATAAGATTTCCATATGTGCGTCCGGTTTTTCCTCTTAGGAGTTCCGGTACGTCCGGATTCTTTTTCTGCGGCATGATGCTTGATCCTGTGCAAAATGAATCATCGAGCTCGACAAATTGGAATTCCTGGCTTGACCAGATAACGAGTTCCTCCGAGAATCTGGAAATATGCGTCATGATGATGGACCCAATCGATAAAAACTCCAGAATAAAATCACGGTCGCTGACGGCATCCATACTGTTTGGATATATCGTTTCAAAGCCTAACAGCTCGGCTACACGCTCACGGTTAATCGGGAACGTCGTCCCAGCCAAGGCCCCTGCTCCAAGCGGAAGCCAGTTGACCCTTTTTAAGGAATCTGTCAATCTTTCTTTATCGCGCTCAAACATCCAGAAATATGCCATTAAATGATGGGCAAAGGAGACAGGCTGTGCACGCTGCAGGTGCGTGTACCCGGGAATCAGTGTTTCAATATTTTCTTTGGCCTGTGTGATGATGGCCTGCTGTACATCTTCAATTAATTTAATCAGCTCGGTGGTTTTCGTTCTTAAGTATAAATGCATGTCCGTTGCCACCTGGTCATTTCGGCTTCGGCCTGTGTGAAGCTTGCCGCCCACCGGCCCGATTTGTTCTATCAGCTGTTTTTCGATATTCATATGAATATCTTCATCTTCGACTAAAAACTCGGCCTCATTTAGGTCGACTTTTTCTTTTATGGAAAGCAGGCCCTGCTTTATTTTTGCGGCGTCCTCTTCCGGAATGATTCCGCATTCACCAAGCATCTGGACATGAGCAAGGCTCCCAGCTATATCTTCTTTCGCTAATTTTTGATCAAATGAGATTGATGCAGTGAATTCTTCGACCAATTTATTCGTTTCCTTTGTAAAACGGCCGCCCCAAAGCTTTGACATGTGCAATTCTCCCTTCAAGATGAGTGATTTTCACCTAAAAAAATGACTATAAGCATATTTTATGAGTTTAATCGGCAAATTTTTGACATCTATCTTCGAATCGCCCCTACAAGCAGTTTGCCCCCGAAATCCACGCTTCGAGGGCCGCCATAAAATTATTTCAAAACAGATTCTTCTTTTTTATTAACTTCAGCATAAACCTTTGTCGGCAATCCCCAAATTTTGATGAAGCCGACGGCCGCATCATGATCAAATGCATCGCCTTTTGAATAGGTCGCAAGCTCTTCATTATACAAACTATGGACAGATTTACGGCCGACGACCGTATGGTTCCCTTTGTGAAGCTTCACACGGATGGTGCCTGACACCACCTTTTGCGTTTCATCGATGAAGGCATCGAGTGCTACCTTTAATGGTGAATACCATAGACCTTCATAAATGATTTTCGCCATTTGCTGCTCGACTTGAGTTTTGAACTGCGTTACCTCACGTGGCAGTGTTAAAAATTCTAATTCTTTATGGGCATTAATTAAAATAAGTGCAGCTGGATTTTCATAGACTTCACGCGATTTAATTCCTACTAATCTATTTTCGATATGGTCGATGCGGCCAACGCCATGCTTGCCGCCAAGAGCATTTATCGTTTCAATTAACTGAACGAGCGGCAGCTTCTCGCCGTTCAAGGCAACCGGAACACCCTGTTCAAATTCAATTTCAACATACTCCGCTGTGTCTGGTGTTAGTTCAATTGGATTCGTCCAATCAAACGCTGCTTCCGGTGGTTCAGCCCAAGGATCCTCAAGAACACCGGCCTCGCAGGCGCGTCCCCAGATGTTGGCGTCAATCGAAAACGGATTTTCTAAATCCACAGGTATAGGGATTCCGTTTTTCTTGGCATACTCGATTTCTTCATCCCTGTTCATCCCCCATTCACGAACAGGAGCAACAACCTTTAAACTTGGATTCAACGCTTGAATCGAAACTTCAAAACGAACCTGGTCATTACCTTTCCCAGTGCAGCCGTGCGCGACAGCAGAAGCTCCCTCTTTTTCCGCGACATCGACCAATAATTTCGATATCAAAGGTCTCGATAATGCAGAAGATAACGGATATTTTCCTTCATATAGGCAGTTCGCCTTTAGGGCAGGAAGGATATAATCCTTAGCGAGCATTTCTTTCGCGTCGACAATATAGGCTTTAACGGCGCCGACATTCAACGCTTTATTTTTAATCGCCTCTAAATCTTTTCCTTCGCCTACATCAAGACCCAGGGCAATGACATCATAGCCGTATTTTTCCTGGATCCATTTAACGGAGACGGAGGTATCTAAACCGCCGGAATATGCTAAAACGATTTTTTCTTTTGTCATCTGTCTTATCTCCTTGTGCTATGATATGAATTTTTATTCATCCAACAGAATTATTATACAACAAATCTCATAAAAAAGGAAACTCTTAAGTTAATAAAAGTTTTAATATTGCTTTTTGAGCATGGAGGCGATTTTCTGCCTCATCAAAAACAACCGAGTGCGGGCCGTCAATAATTTCCGCAGTTACTTCTTCACCCCGGTGGGCCGGCAAACAATGTAAAAAGATATAATCCTCTTTCGCGTGCTGGCAAAGCTTCTCATTTACCTGAAAACCTTGAAACGCCTGCAAGCGCATTGCCGTTTCCTTTTCCTGGCCCATGCTGGTCCAAACGTCTGTTACAACAACATCCGCATCCTTCATCGCCGCCATCGGATCATTCGTAATTATCACCGTGCTGCCTGTTTGTTTTCCGGCCTTGATGGCCTTTTCGGTAATTTTCCCATGTGGCGAATATCCCGGCGGGCTGGCGATGCTGATATCCATTCCGACTTTTACGGCTCCCTCCATTAGCGAATGGGCCATGTTATTATTCCCGTCTCCAACATAGCAAAGCTTTAAGCCGGCCAATTTCCCTTTATGCTCAAGAATTGTCAACAGATCCGCCAATACTTGAGTCGGATGCTGCAGGTCGGTTAATCCATTTATCACAGGGACAGTGGCGAACTGTGCCAATTCTTCTACAGAGTCATGGGAAAAGGTGCGAATCATGATGCCATCCACATAGCGGGATAAAACTTTGGCCGTGTCTGAAATACTTTCCCCTCTGCCTAGCTGAATATCCTTCGAGCTTAAGAAAATTGCATGGCCGCCGAGTTGAAGCATCCCGACCTCAAAGGATACCCTTGTCCGGGTGGATGATTTTTCAAAAATCATTCCCAAAACCTTCCCGGTTAAGTAGGGATGCGGTTTCCCCTGTTTTTGCTGTGCCTTTAACTCCTGCGCAACAGCGAGAAGGCAGAGGATTTCCTCTGTAGTATAGTCAGCAAGCTGTAAAAAATCTTTCCCCTTAAATAATTTATGATCTGTATCCCATTTAATTGCCTCTAACATTGACGGCACCTCTTTCTTCTAATCTATAATATTCACTAACTGTCCTAACTTCAAATCCTGAGTTTTGCGAACCCATGACCGCTTTTACTGTATCAAGGTGGGTATAAACTGGCACTTTAAAGCGAACCGCCTGTTCACGGATCTGAAAGCCTAATTTTCGTTTATTTCGCCCCTGATTTGGAATATTTATAACAGCCTTCATCGCGTGATTACGGAATAACTCATTGACGTCCTGCACGACGATATCAACCATAATGCCATTGTTTTTCAAAAACTCGGCGGACCCTTCTGTTGCGGCAAGTTTATATTTTTTTGCAAGCTCCTTAATAATCGGCAGACTCGCAGATTTCTCACGGTCAGAGATCGAGCACAATACAAACTTCTCTTCCTTCTCCTCTCCAAGAATTGGAACCGCCTTATTGAAGGCCTCCTGAAAGTTCAGTCCCATGCCCAGCACTTCGCCGGTCGATTTCATTTCTGGACCGAGAACGTGGTCGACACCTTTCAATTTACTCGAAGAAAATACAGGCGCCTTTACGGAAAAATAACTCGGTTCCGGGAGCAGTCCGACAACAGTACATAAATCGCTGAGCTTTTCGCCTAATTGAACAGCTGCCGCCCATTCAATCATCGGAACACCGGTTACCTTGCTGATGATTGGCACTGTCCTTGAAGACCTTGGATTGACCTCCAGAACATAAACCTGGCCGTCATGGATAACGAATTGAATATTCATAATGCCAACGATCGATGCTTCCTTGGCAATTTTTCCAGCGTAGTCCATCAATGTTGCTTTCATAGCGCCAGTTAACGATATCGGCGGAAAAACGGCGATACTGTCACCGGAGTGAACGCCCGCCTTTTCAATATGCTCAAAGATACCCGGAACAACAATCTGTTCCCCTTCGCTGATGACATCAATTTCACATTCGAGACCCGGTAAAAACTTATCTACCAATAGCGGCCACATTTTCTCATTTGTCTGGTCAAGCTGGGCTATATAGCTTTGTAATTCAGGTTCAGAATAAATGGTAAACATCGCCTGGCCGCCAATTACGTAGGATGGCCGGACCAATACGGGATAACCTAAATCATTGGCTGCCTTAACCAATCCATTGGCATCAGTGGCGGTTTTCCCATCAATATGCGGAATCTCCAAGTCCTCCAGCAGCTGATAAAATTCCTTTCTGTCTTCTAGGCGGTCGACATTCCGGACTGAGGTGCCTAAAATCTTGACGCCTTCTTCTTCCAAATCATGGGCAAGATTAATCGCTGTCTGCCCGCCAAATTGAATCAAAACTCCCTCGATCCGCTCTTTTTCAATCACACGAAGGACGTCCTCAGCCGCAAGCGGTTCAAAATATAACCGATCGGCAACGGAATAGTCTGTGCTGACAGTTTCTGGATTATTGTTGATGACAACTGCCTCATAGCCCTTTTTCTTGATGGCCTTGGCGGCATGCACAGAGCAGTAATCAAATTCAATCCCCTGGCCGATGCGGATGGGACCGGAACCAATAACGAGAATCTTCTTTTTATTGGTGATTTCCACCTCGTCAAAGCCATGCCAGGTAGAATAATAGTAAGGTGTGACCGCATCAAATTCGGCCGAACATGTATCAACCATCTTATAGCCCGGTTCCCAGCCAAGTTCTTTCCATTTGCTCCTTACCTGCTTTTCAGGAATTTGAAAAATTTTTGCCAATAGCTTATCGGCAATATTTTTTCGCTTGGCCACTTTCAGCAATGACTCCGGAACATGACTCCAACTGAATCCTGCCAATTCTTTTTCCAACAAAACGATAGAATTAATTTTGTGTAAAAACCATAAGTCAATCTCGGTCAGCTGCTGTACTTTTTCAAGGGAAATTCCTCTCCGGAATGCCTCGGCAATGACGAATAGCCGTTTGTCATTGGCTTTTTCAAGAAGCTCAAACAGCGCTGTCTCCGTTAATAACTGGTTCTGGTCAAGGCAAAGGCCGTAAACATTCATTTCCATCGAACGGATGGCTTTGTTTAATGCCCCTTCGAATGTCCGGTCAATCGCCATGACTTCTCCTGTTGCTTTCATTTGCGTTCCCAATGTCCGGTCAGCCTCAGGAAACTTGTCAAACGGGAAGCGCGGCAGTTTTACCACAATATAATCAATCGCCGGCTCAAAAGAGGCAAAAGTGCTCCCTGTTATGGGATTCACAATCTCATCCAGATGATAGCCAATCGCACATTTAGCCGCCATCCGGGCAATTGGATAGCCGGTTGCTTTCGAGGCAAGCGCAGACGAACGGCTGACCCTCGGGTTCACCTCAATAATGTAATACTGATTGGATTCAGGATTTAGCGCGAATTGGATGTTGCAGCCTCCGATAATCTCAAGTTCCCTAATCACTTTTATCGAAACGTCTCGGAGCATTTGATACTGGACATCGGTTAATGTCTGCGACGGGGCGACAACGATGGAATCGCCGGTATGCACTCCGACAGGATCCATGTTTTCCATATTGCAGACAATGATGCATGTATCATTGGCATCCCTCATGACCTCATATTCAATCTCCTTCCAGCCTTTAATGCCTTTTTCCACCAGCACTTGATGAATCGGGCTTGCTGCCAGCCCTTTTTTCAGCACGATTTCGAGCTCTTCCTCGTTATGAGCAAAACCGCCGCCGTCTCCGCCAAGTGTGTAGGCCGGGCGAATGATTACGGGAAAACCAATTTCTTGAACAAAATCAGCGCCTTCTTCATAGCTGTGAATGATGGCTGATTCCGGAATTGGTTCGCCGATCTCAAGCATTAAATTGCGGAACTTTTCCCGGTCCTCGCCGTTTTTGATGGACGCAGCCGAGGTACCCAATAGTTCCACATTGTATTTTTGTAAAATTTGCTGTTCGAAAAGCTCCACCGTTAAATTCAGGCCAGTTTGGCCCCCAAGCGTACCAATAATGCCGTCCGGTTTTTCCTTTTGAATGATTTTTTCAATCGCGGCCACATCCAGCGGTTCGATATAAACCTTGTCGGCAACAGCTTCATCGGTCATAATGGTCGCAGGGTTGTTGTTGATTAAAACAACTTCTAGGCCTTCCTCTTTAAGCGCAATGCAAGCCTGTGTTCCGGCATAATCGAATTCTGCCGCCTGCCCAATGACAATCGGGCCTGAGCCAATCACGAGCACCTTTTTGAGATTTTTATTTAGCGGCATACACTGTCTCTCCCAATGATGAAATCTGACTCACAAATTCTTTTAAAATATATTCGGTGTCGCTTGGCCCCGGGTGGGCTTCCGGATGAAATTGCACCGTTTGAATGGGGTAGGTTTTATGACTTAATCCCTCAATCGATTGATCATTGACATTGCGGTAGGTGACATCGAAAACTTTATCGTTAATGCTGTCGTCCACAACCACATATCCATGGTTTTGGGCGGTTATTTTCACTTTTCCAGAAGCCAGTTCCTTTACTGGATGATTGCTCCCGCGGTGTCCGTATGCGAGTTTTTTTGTTTTTGCCCCGAATGCCAGGGCAATTAACTGGTGGCCAAGGCAAATCCCAAGCGATGGGAAGCAGCTACTGATTTTTTTTATTTCCGGGAACCATTTTTTCAGCTCCATTGGGTCTCCAGGTCCATTGCTGAACAGGACGCCGTCCGGATTCAAGGCTTTTATTTTTTCAAAAGAGGTGTGGTACGGCACAATCGTCACTGCGCAGTTTTCTGCTAAAAGTGCATTGAGAATTGATTTTTTGTAGCCGAAATCCATCAGCACGACATGCGTTCCTCTGTTTTTGAAAAATTGCATCTTCTTAACCGATACTTTCTCGACCCATAACGAGGTTCCCTCGGTTTCGGAAAAAACTTCCGCCCTTGTCTTACTTAAAATGCCTTTGACTGTCCCACGGCTGCGAATGGTTTTAACAAGAAGTCTTGTATCCACCCCTGCAATCCCGGCAACTCCTGCCTGCTTTAGCTTATCGGAAAATTTTTCAATCGATTGATAATGGTTCGGCTGATCGCATAAATCACCAATGACAACTCCTGCGAGGGCCGGTGTGATACTTTCATCATCAAACGCATTGATTCCATAGTTTCCAATGATTGGATAACAGAATGTAATGATTTGTCCGGCATAGGAAGGATCGGTGATGATTTCCTGGTATCCGGTCATGCTCGTATTAAAAACAACTTCCCCGCAAGAATCCTTTTTCGCACCAATCAGTTGGCCCTTAAAGACTTCTCCCGTTTCCAAAGTAAGGTATCCTTGTTCCAAAAACACTCACTCGCCTTTCTCGATGCTTTGGAAAGTTTTTTCCATTTTTTCTATAAATTCATTAATTTCTCCTTTTGTTGCCGTTAACGGCGGCAAAATTCGGACAACATTCGGGCCTGCCGTTAAAATCAGCATGTTATTGAGGAGAGCGCTTCGAACAATTTGTAAGGCATTGCTTTCGACAACCAATCCTTTTAACAGCCCTTTGCCGCGGATTTCTTTTAAGAAATTGTACTTTTGCTTCAGACCTTGAAGCTGCTGGTCCAAATAAACTGAAATCTCTTTTACATGTTTAAGCAGTTCGCTTTCGATAATATGTGTGATGGTTGCAAGACCTGCCGCTGTCGCAAGCGGGTTCCCTCCAAATGTGCTGCCATGCGTGCCCGGTTCGAAAGCCTTTGCTGCTTTTTCCTTGGCAATAATGGCCCCAATCGGAAAACCTGAGCCAAGACCTTTGGCAATGCTGATAACATCCGGTTCGATACCGTAATGCTCGTAGGCAAAAAGAGTGCCAGTTCTTCCGATTCCAGTCTGGATTTCATCGGCCATCAACAGGATTTCGTTAGCCCCGCAAATCTGTGCGAGTTTTTTCACCCAGTCTTCGTTTGCCGGAATGACACCGCCTTCGCCTTGGACAAGTTCGAGGAGAACTGCTGCCGGCTTGATGGTATTGAGTTCTTCGAGGGCCTCGATATCGTTAAACGGCAAGTAACGGAAGCCTGGCAATAGCGGTGCAAAACCGTGCTGAATTTTTTCCTGCCCTGTGGCCGTCAAAGTAGCTAATGTTCTTCCATGGAAGGATTGCTGAAAGGTGACGACTTCTGTGGAGCCCTTTTCCTTCACTTTATTTGCATATCTTCTTGCCAGCTTGATGGCTGCTTCATTTGCTTCAGCGCCGCTGTTGCAAAAGAAGACCTGATCGCCGCAGCTATTGGCGGTAAGCAGGGCTGCCAGCTGCTCTTGGTTTGGGATGTTATATAGATTGGAACAGTGCCAGAGATTTTGTAACTGTTCCTCGAGTTTTTCTTTCACAGGTTCCGGAACATGCCCGAGATTGCAGGTGGCAATTCCGGAGGTGAAATCCAAATATTGACCGCCTTGGCCGTCCCAGACGTAGGAGCCTTTGCCCTTCACCAGTGTGACGGGGAATCGGCTGTAAGTAGCCATCACGGGCGGGATTTGCGGAACAGAAGTGTTATTCGCCATTATGCAATCTCCTCTTCTAAGACAATTTTTGTACCAACACATTTTCCGTTCGAATAATCTATCAGACTATTTTTTTCAAATCCATTAATGATTCCGACCTCCTGGATATTGTGAACAAGACCGTCAATCGCTGCCTTCACCTTTGGAATCATTCCTCCGTAGATCGTCTGGTTAGCAATCATTTCCTCGATAATTGCTTTTGAGACTTTATCAATCTTTGTTTTAGTCCCGTCTTTTTCAATTAGGATACCGGGGATATCACTGACGAAACATAAATTGGCTCCAAGAGCCTTTGCAATAGCGGAGGCAGCCATATCGCCGTTGATGTTGTAGCGTTGGCCGCAAGCATCTATTCCAACGGGTGAAACTACAGGAATACTTCCCTGAGCAATAATCGCTTCAATTACTTTGTGGTTGACTTCCATTACTTCACCTACGAAGCCCAAAACTTTGGCATTTAAGACAGGTTTGGCCTTTAACAAACTGCCGTCAACCCCGCTAATGCCAATTGCATTTCCTCCAACTTCTATGATATTTCTTACTACTTGCTTGTTTACCATCCCGCTAAGAACCATTTCCACTATATCCAATACATCTTGAGTTGTTACCCTAAGGCCATTTATGAAAGTAGTTTCAATATTTAAACCTTTTAATAAATGGGTGATTAATGGACCGCCGCCATGGACAAGAATTGGAATGCATTTTCCAGCTCGTTGAAGGAAAACAATGTCCTCATAAAATGATCTTGGCAGATTTTCTAACACACTTCCGCCACACTTAATGACTAAGTATTTCATCATTGCCCTCCCCTAAGTGCGATAGGATGCATTGATTTTTATATAATCATAGGTTAAATCGCATCCCCAGGCGGCTGCACTGTCTCTACCTTGATTTAACTCAACATGAATAATGACATTTTCGGACTCTAAATAGGCTTTGATTTCCTCTTCCATGATGGGGGTTGGCAGGCCATTTTCGAAAACAGTGAACGGCCCCAATGCAACCTTCACAGCATTTGGTTCTACCGGAACGCCGCTGTAGCCAATGGCAGTTACAATTCTCCCCCAGTTTGGATCTGTTCCATAAATGGCCGTTTTCACTAGATTAGAAGAAATAATCGCTTTTCCGACAGCACTTGCTGCATTTCGACTGTACGCCCCGTTTACCTGAACCTCAATCAGCTTTGTTGCCCCTTCACCGTCTCTGGCAATTTTTTTTGCAAGTGACTCGCATACAATTTTCAGACCGTTTGTGAACAGGTCCCAGTCGGGATGGTCTTTTGTCAGCTGGCCGTTTCCTGCCAGACCATTTGCCATTATCAAAACCATGTCATTTGTGCTTGTATCTCCGTCAACCGTAATCATGTTAAAAGTTTGATTCGTTATATCCTTCAAGGCAAAGAGTAAGTCTTCATGGGCGATATTGGCGTCTGTTGTAACAAAGCCGAGCATGGTCGCCATATTCGGGTGAATCATGCCGGAACCTTTTGCTGCCCCTCCGATAGAGACAGTTTTTCCATTGACTTTAAACTGAACGGCTATTTGCTTTGTATAAGTATCTGTTGTCTGGATGGCTTGAAGGAAGTTAGCAGATTCCTCATTTTCTTTATCGAGAATTTGTTTAATCCCTGTTTGGACTTGATCCATTGGCAGGAGTTCGCCAATGACCCCTGTTGAGGTCACGGCAACAAGGTGTTCCTGAATCCCCAGTTCGCTGGCAAAATCCTTTTGCATTTGGAATGCATCCTTTAATCCCTGCTCTCCTGTGCAGGCATTGGCATTCCCGGAATTCACAAGAATTGCCTGCACCTTTTTTTCTTTTGCAATACTCTCCTGAGTAACAAGGAGCGGCGCTGCCTGGAAAATATTAGTGGTGTATACTCCAGCAGCCGTTGCTGGCACCTCAGAAACAATGTACCCGAGATCAAGTTTTTTTCTTTTTATGCCGCAATGTGTCCCCCCTGCTTTAAAACCTTGCGGCAATGTAACACTTTCGTCTTCAAAAATCGTAATCTTTGTGCTTGATATTGCTTGCGCCAATTAAACTACCCCCTTTGTTCGTCTTTCAAAAGCATTTTATTATTTTCATTATGGATATAATGGAATACCGGAAAGCCCAGCCCGCTCATCCCAGTCAAACATTAAATTTGCATTTTGAACCGCCTGACCCGCCGCACCTTTGACTAAATTATCGATGACGGAAATAATCGTCAGCCTGTTCGTTCGCTGATCGACATGCAGGCCGATGTCACAGTAATTGGACCCAAAAACTTCTTTCGCAGCAGGGATTGATCCTTCTGGCCTCACTCTGACAAATGGTTTATTTTTATAAAATTCACTGTATATTTGGTGAACATCCTTCGTTGAAACTTTTTCTGTCAGCTTCACATAAATCGTGCACATGATTCCTCTTGTCATCGGTACTAAATGAGTGGTGAAAGTAATCGTGATTGGAATCCCTGTTTCATCCAGCAGTGTCTGCTCAATTTCCGGAATATGCTGGTGTGCGCCCAGTTTATAAGCTTTTAGATTTTCATTTATTTCAGCATAATGGGAGGTTGGTGAAAGCCCTCTGCCTGCGCCCGAGACCCCTGATTTTGCATCAACGATTATGGACTCGTAATCTGCTAATCCCGTTTTTACAATAGGGAGAAGTCCAAGACTGGATGCCGTTGAATAGCAGCCTGGATTTGCAATGATTGATGCGTTTTTGATTTTTTCCGGATAAATCTCACTTAATCCGTAGACTGCATTTATTAATAGCTGTTCATCTGCAGCCGGCTGCTTATACCATGTTTCGTATCCACTGCTTGACCTGAGCCGGAAATCACCTGAGAGGTCAATGCATTTAATTCCTTTTGCGATTAGTTCCGGAACCAGTTTGCTGCTAACACCCGATGGTGTGGCTAAAAAGACAATGTCATTTTCTTTGCTCAGTTTTATGGCGTTGAATGATTCTAATGGTTCATCGATGATGTCAACAAGATGTGGATACGAGTCACTAAATTTGGTTCCCGCTTGCGAGTTGGAAACAACTGACCCAACCTCGAGATATGGATGATGATGTATGAGCCTAATTAGCTCAATCGCCCCGTATCCCGTTCCCCCGATTACTGCAGCCTTCAATTTTTTCAACTCCCGGTTGCTGATATATTATGAATTATTATACATACGTATATATAATTATTCAATCATTAAATTGCCTAATTTTCAGATTTTATTTAAAATTATCGCTCATCATAATTGAAAACGTTTTCATTAAATCGTTTTTTTATATTCAATTTTTATGCATAAAAATAGGAACCCTTTAACAGGTTCCTGCTCTATGGTTTTATTGTTGAAGAAGGAATAATAATTGAAAACCGTGTTCCCTTTCCTTTTTCGCTTTTTATTTCTATATCTCCGTTTATTTCTTTAATAATACCGTATGAAATCATGGTGCCTAGTCCAGTTCCCTTCTCATTTGTAGAATAAAACGGCATAGCGATTCGCTTGATCTCATCTGGAGACATACCAATTCCTGAATCAATTATCTCAATGACAATATTATTCTTTGCTTTTTTCACATTAAATCTTAGTATCCCCCCATTAGCCATGGCTTCAATCCCATTGTTTGCAATGTTAATTAAACACCGTTTTATATTATCAACGTCAGCTTTTATATAAAGGGAAGACATCATATCGCTCTCAACTTTAACATTATTTAGGCCGGCCAGCGGTAAAATAACATCTATTACTTGCTGGACAATTGATTTGACATCTATTAATTCTGGCACAGCATTTTTTGGTTTTATAAGGGATATATAATCGTTAATAACAATTTGCGCATTTTCTAGCTCCCCTAGAATGACTTGCGCATACTCACCCATTTGTGTTTCGGAGATTTCGTTTTTACTATACATCTGCATAAATCCATATACAGTTGTCAGCGGGTTTCTAATTTCATGGGCTATAGACGCAGCTAATTCACTAGTCACAATAAATTTTTCTGCCCGGTGAATTTTTTCTTTCATTTTAAACCTTTCAATCATTCCTTCAATTAGATAAAGAGATAACAAAGCGGTAAGAATATTGATTACTATATAATTAGATAAAAAGTGAATAAAGCCAGGCTGAACTTCAGCGCTTATCCGCATTTGGTGCACTAAAGCGGAGATGGAAAAGGAAAAAGTGCAAATAGAAAGAAGCAATGTGCTGAACAATATTTTTCTTTTTTTAAAATAATCAGCTAGATAATATTGTAATGCCATCGTAATGGAAGTAATCATAAAATATATAATAACTGCAGGGAAAAATCCGTTTCCGCCCAGGTAAAAACGGTAAATAAGAAAGACAAGGGTAACGCAAATAAAGCTCCTAAATCCGCCGTAGAGAACGGCTATTATGATTGGGATAAGCCGTAAATCATATATGTATCCAGAATTCAACTTAAAGGGGAACGTCATACAAAAAACGATCGCAATAGATGAAAGAAAGGAAATTAATACATCATTACGGGCTTCTTTTCCATCTTTATCCAGCCAAAATATTTGGTAGAAAAAAATACAAAGGATAATTATAAATGCATTTATTAATAGTGTCTGTATCCCCATGCTCAGCGCCCCTAAATTGAGTGATAAGTGTCTAAAATGCATAAAAGTAAAAAGGTTAAGATAATTATAAACAGTTTTTTAGAAAAATAAAGCAGGAAGTTGAATATAGTATTAAAAAATCCGTTTTAGGGAGACGTAAGATCCGATTTCCATCCCCTTACCTCATTAAATAAAACCTGAATGAAGGCTGAGCCAAGAAATAATAAAAAATATCCCAGAAGGTTACACTATTTTGGTAACGAAGTTGCTTTCTAGGAGAATTTACATGAAAAACCAAACAATAAGCATTCTTCAAATGTCATTAATCCTGATTGGGAGTACCGGACTTGTTAACCTCGGGAACGATAATAACAAATCAGCAAAATTTCAATTTTATCAACCACGTCAATTCTTATAAAAGAATAACCTGATTAAATAGTATAAGAGCATGTTTTGGAGCAATCATTTTTCAAAACACGCTCTTTTCTTATTTGTCCTTTATCACGGATAATATCAGCCCTTTTTTAGAATACTTCCTTACCTTCTAATATTGGTTTTTCATATCACGTAATGCCAGTTTCAAATCATGTAACCACTCTTTCATCAATAGAACCTGCCTTCACTCAATACCATTTCAGTTCACTTTAAATGTAATTTCATGTTCATATTCTATTCACATAACGATTATACACTAAGGATGTTACAAAGAGATTGGAGGAATTAAGATGAACATTGCTTGGAAAGAAATTAAGAAAAATAAAGTAAGATTTTTGATTTTAGGGTCAATCGTGTTTCTTGTTAGTTTATTAACATTTATCATATCTGGTTTGGCAAGTGGATTATCACAGGACAATGCTGCGTTAATTAAAGATTTACCTAACGGACAGTTTTATTTGAATAAAGATGCTGACGAAAATTACAATTTGTCAAGAATAGATCGCAGTATCCAAGATAAAATGTTAAACAAACAGAAAGATGCTGTAGCACTATCCATTCAAATGGGCTTTGTGAATGATAAGGCTGGTAAGCAGCAAAGCGTCGCATTTGTTACCTCAACAGATTCAAAGTTGTTTCAAAATGTCAAAAAAGGTGAAATTGTCCTGGACCGCTCTATGGAGGATGATGGTATTAGAGTTGGAGACACCTTAACTAATAATCAATATAGCGGCAAGTTTATTGTAAAAGGTTTTGTGGACCAAAAGAAATACAGCCATGCACCTGTCGCATACATCAGTATGGAGGACTACAAAGAAATTTACCGGGTCGATGAAATGCAAATGCTTTTCGTACCGGGCGGGGATTCAACACAAGCAGTTGCTGGATTACAATCATTTTCCAATAAAGAATTTCTCAATACAATTTCAAGTTATAAAGCAGAACAGATGTCCCTAAATATGATTATTTGGTTCTTAGTTGTCATTAGTGGAATGTTGTTTGCCATCTTTTTCTATATGATGAACGTTCAAAAAATCGGTTTATACGGTATTCTCAAAGCTATCGGTGTCAAAACAAGTGCCTTGTTTAAAATGATGTGGACACAAATGGTGTTTATTACAGTAATTGCACTTGCAATATCAGTTGCACTCAGTCAAGTTTTTAATATGATTGCACCAAAAGGGATGCCATTTAGTTTAACCCCTGAAACAACAGTACAATTGTCGATCGTCTTCTTACTTATCGGATTTATTGGGGCTACGCTGTCAGGTATACAAATTAAAAAAGTCGAACCATTACAGGCAATACAACAAGGAGAGGTTTAATATGGCAATATTTACAATAGATGAAGTTAGAAAAACATTTACTAATGGAGAAGTGAAGGAAGAAATACTAAAAGGAATTAATCTTTCCCTTAAAGAAGGAGAGATAACAGCATTAGTGGGGGCATCAGGCTCAGGTAAAAGTACACTCCTTACAATAGCTGCAGGACTTCAACCTGCATCGGATGGCCAAGTAATATTCGAAGGAACAAATATGATTAATATGAGTTCAGAACAAGTACGGA
>CAYNUT010000076.1:0-1522 GCA_964400595.1 uncultured Neobacillus sp.
TAGATTCTGACATAATAAAAAATTGCCGAGAAAAATACCCTTTCTCGACAATCTGTCAAAACATTATAAATATTTAGTTGTTTTATCCAAATATTTACTTTTTCTTTGGAATTCGGATGGTAAATTGATAATATTCCTCAAATTCCTCTTCTTCAGAATCAAGGTTAATTCCACTGTCTGTAACCATTGTTAATGACTGTCGAATCGTGTTTACCGCAATTCTCATATCCTTGCTGAAGGCCTTTCGCTTCGGTTTTGGTTTTTGATTTTTTTGTTCAAGCAGTTTGACTACCCGGTCTTCAGTTTGTTTGACATTCAAATTTTTCTCAATAATCTCTGCCAGAAGAGTCACTTGTTGTTCCGGGTCCTTTAATGGAATCAGTGCCCGGGCATGGCGCTCCGTAATTTCCTTATTTAATAAGGCATCCTGAACTAGCTGAGGCAATTTTAACAAACGCAGCTTGTTGGCAACAGTTGACTGCCCTTTACCAAGACGCTGGGCCAATGCTTCCTGTGTCAAGTCATGGAGCTCAAGTAATTTATTATAGGCAAAGGCTTCTTCAATCGGTGATAATTCTTCACGCTGCAAATTCTCAATCAGGGCAACAGATGCAGTTTCAGCATCTGATAAATTTTTCACCATTGCCGGCACTTCCGCCCAGCCTAGCTTTTTCATCGCCCGCCAGCGGCGCTCCCCGGCAATGATTTCATATTTCTCAGCCGCAAACTCTCTGACAACAATTGGCTGGATAATTCCGTGAATTTCAATAGTCTGTGCTAATTCAGCAATTTTTCCTTCATCAAAAACCGTACGGGGCTGGAAGCGATTAGGAATAATTTGGTTAATCGGTATTTTCTTAATTTCTTCGTTTTTTTCAATATCAAGCTCTTGTTCAAGCTCAACCATTTGATCTCCTTTGTCGCCGCCGAGGCCAAAAAAGCGTGTAAACGAACTCTTCATCCCCAACACCACCTTTAGAAAAACTCCCTAGTTACTTATTCTCTGTGAAATGAATTCTTCCTGCCCAGAATAACATTTTTATGGGCAAATTGTCAGCCATCCTTGCAGGCATCATTTATTCAATCGGTGCTTTACTTGGCGTACCCGGTTTCCTCGGGTATTTCTTTGGCGTTTGTTTTTCCTTTTTGATAATGACAATGTTTCTTTCACTATCTTCAAATGGGAGGGTAAACGTATGCATTTTTTCTAGCCGTCCGCCCATCGATGTAATCGCCTTTTGACCAGTTAATAATTCATCTTTGGCCTGAAATGCCTTCAGGGCTAAGAAGGTTCCCCCTACTTTAACAAGGGGCAGGCATAATTCACTTAACACGGACATTCTCGCAACTGCCCTGGCAGTGACAACATCGAAGCTCTCCCGGTAGTCAGAATTGACCCCGAAGGTTTCCGCCCGGTCATGAACAAATTCAACATTTTCCAACTCTAACACGTTAGCAAGATGCTGCAAGAAAGAAATCCGTTTGTTCAGCGAATCGACAATCGTCACCTTTATTTGCGGAA
>CAYNUT010000076.1:1532-17670 GCA_964400595.1 uncultured Neobacillus sp.
ATCATAGGCTTCCCGATGCATCGGGTTTACCCCAAAGGTTTCAGCTCGGTCATGGACTAATTGGACATTCTCCAATTTTAATGTAGTTGCTAGATGATGTAAAAAAGAAATTCGCTTGTTTAATGAATCAACAATAGTAACTTGAATATGTGGAAAAGCAATTTTTAATGGAATGCTTGGGAACCCTGCCCCAGCCCCAACATCACAAAGATGAAAGGGCTTGGTAAAATCAAAAAAGAAGGCTGCCGAAATGGAATCATAAAAATGCTTTAAATAAACGTCACCCTTTTCAGTGATCGCCGTTAAATTTATTTTTTCATTCCATTCCACCAAAGTATGATAGTATGTTTCAAATTGGCCAAGCTGCCTGTCAGTCAGGGTGATGCCCTTTTCAGCGAGATTTGCTGTAAATTGTTCAATATTCATTTGGGAAATTTCCTCGCATTCTTATTCGTTAGCGATCCGGGCAATCCGCCCTTGTTCAAGGTATACCAGCAGGATAGAAATGTCTGCAGGATTGACGCCGGAAATTCTTGAGGCCTGCGCAAGCGATAATGGTCTGATTTGCTTCAGCTTTTGTTTAGCTTCTGTCGCAATCCCCGAAATGGCATCATAATCAATATTAGCCGGGATTTTCTTATCCTCCATTTTCTTTAACCGTTCAACCTGCTGCATTGATTTTTCAATATAACCCTCATATTTAATTTGAATTTCCACTTGTTCTTTTATTTCATCCTCAAGCGGAGTCTCAGCTTTTGCAACGGTTTCAAGCAGTTCATAGTTCATCTCCGGTCTTTTTAGAAGATCGGAAGCACGGATTCCGTCTTTTAATTCACTGCCGCTGGTACGTTTAATCAGTTGTTGCACTTCCGAATTACCAGGTTTAAGAATCAGCGCCAGCAATCTTTGTTTTTCCGTTTCAATTGCTTCTTTTTTCGCTAAAAATGCTTGATAACGATCATCACGAATCAGGCCGATTTGATGACCGATTTCTGTTAACCGTAAATCTGCATTATCGTGGCGCAATAACAGACGATATTCCGCTCTTGATGTTAACAAACGGTACGGCTCATTTGTCCCTTTGGTAATTAAATCATCGATTAATACACCAATATAGGCTTCAGAGCGGCCAAGGATTACTTGCTCGCGGTCAAGTGCATTTAATCCGGCATTGATACCGGCCATTAACCCTTGCCCTGCGGCCTCTTCATATCCGGAAGTACCATTAATCTGTCCTGCAGCATAAAGGTTTTTCACAACCTTCGTTTCAAGTGTCGGCCAAAGCTGAGTAGGATCAATTGCATCATACTCAATCGCATAGCCGGCACGCATCATCTGGGCATTTTCAAGTCCCGGAACGGTCTTGATGATTTGATGCTGGACATCTTCAGGCAGACTGGTAGACAGTCCCTGTACATAAACCTCTTTTGTATTTCTTCCTTCCGGTTCTAGGAAAATCTGATGGCGCGGCTTATCATTAAAACGAACCACCTTATCCTCGATGGATGGACAATACCTTGGCCCTGTTCCTTTAATCATGCCCGAGAACATCGGTGACCGATGCAGGTTAGCATCAATTAACTGATGTGTTTGGTCATTTGTATAAGTTAACCAGCAGGGCAGCTGGTCGGTAATATATTTTGTTGTTTCATAGGAAAAAGCTCTTGGCACTTCGTCGCCAGGCTGAATTTCCGTTTTGCTGTAATCAATCGTGTTGCTGTTGACTCTTGGCGGTGTTCCTGTCTTAAAGCGCACCAGCTTAAAGCCAAGTTCTTCTAGATGTTCTGAGAGTTTAATCGACGGTTGCTGATTATTTGGGCCGCTGGAATATTTTAATTCTCCTATGATAATTTCTCCGCGTAAAAAGGTACCAGTTGTAATAATGACGGTTTTAGCGCGGTAAATGGCACCTGTTTTCGTAATGACACCTTTACAGACGCCATCTTCGACAATCAATTGCTCAACCATCCCTTGCATTAAAGTTAAATTAGGTTCCTCCTCCAAGGTCTTTTTCATTTCGTGCTGGTAAGCGAATTTATCTGCCTGCGCCCTTAAAGCCCGGACGGCTGGTCCTTTACCGGTATTCAGCATCCGCATTTGAATATAGGTTTTATCGATATTTTTCGCCATTTCCCCGCCAAGCGCATCAATTTCGCGCACAACAATCCCTTTGGCAGGTCCTCCTACAGAAGGGTTGCATGGCATAAATGCCACCATATCTAAATTGATCGTTATCATTAAGGTTTTGGCACCTACTCTTGCCGCCGCGAGGCCCGCCTCACAGCCGGCATGGCCAGCACCGACGACGATGACGTCAAAACTGCCTGCTTCGTACTGCATGTAAATCCTCCTTTTCCGTGCATCACGGAAAAATTACTTGATATCTGGCTCGAGTGCCGCCGTGCGGCGCTTCCTCTTTACTACTTTCCTAAACAAAACTGTGAAAACAATTGATCAATGAGACTTTCATGAACACTGTCACCGATGATTTCTCCGAGCAATTCCCATGTTCTAGTTAAGTCAATCTGGACGATATCAATCGGCGTGCCCATTTCCGCCCCTTGAATTGCTTCTTCAATTGCATGCAAACTTTGATTTAATAAGGCAATATGACGGCTGTTTGAAACATATGTCATATCGCCCGATTCAATCGAACCGGAAAAGAATAACGAGGCAATCGCTTCCTCTAATTCATCAACACCCCTGTCCTCTAATAACGATGTCGTGACAATTTTATGTTTATGCGCGAGTTCCTTTACCCGCTCGAGGTCGATTTGCTGCGGAAGGTCCGTTTTATTAACAATAACGATGACATCCATTCCTTTTACGACCTCAAAAAGATTTTCATCCTCTTTTGTCAATTCATCAGAATAGTTCAGCACGAGCAAAATTAAATCGGCTTCCTTTAACACCTGGCGGGAGCGTTCAACGCCAATACGTTCGACAATATCCTCTGTTTCCCTGATTCCAGCCGTATCCAAAAGTCTAAGCGGCACGCCGCGGACATTCACATATTCCTCAATAACATCCCGGGTTGTACCAGGAATATCCGTAACAATCGCTTTATTTTCTTGTACCAAACTATTTAATAAAGAAGATTTTCCTACGTTTGGTCTCCCTACGATCACTGTAGATAGTCCTTCCCGTAAAATTTTCCCCTGCTGGGATGTTTGCAGCAGCTTGATTATTTCTTTGCGGACAAACTGAGCTTTTTCCAGCAGCATTTTATGGGTCATTTCTTCGACGTCATCATATTCCGGATAATCGATATTTACTTCCACATGGGCAAGAATTTCCAGTATCTCCTGACGCAGACTGCGGATGAGCTTGGAAAGGCGCCCTTCCATTTGCCCTAGCGCTACATTCATCGCCCGGTCTGTCTTTGCCCTGATTAAATCCATCACGGCCTCGGCCTGTGATAAATCAATCCGGCCGTTTAAAAAGGCCCGCTTTGTAAATTCCCCTGGTTCCGCAAGCCGCGCTCCATTATTTAAAACATGCTGGAGCACTCTGTTTACTGAAACAATTCCACCATGGCAGTTGATTTCAACTACATCCTCTTTTGTGAAGGTTTTTGGCCCCTTCATGATTGAAACCATTACTTCTTCAACAACCTGTCCGCTTTTCGGGTCGACTAAATGCCCATAGTGTATTGTATGGGATGCCATGTCTGCCAGCTTTTTCGCGCTGACACTTTTAAAGAGCCTATCCGCTATCGGGATGGCTTCATCCCCGCTCAAGCGAACAATCGCAATGGCACCCTCCCCCATCGGCGTCGAGATTGCAGCAATTGTATCAAACTCCACCTTCTTCACCTCACATTGGCAAAATGATCTATTTTTTATCTGAGATATTTTTTGCTCTAAATTAATAGAATATCACAAAAAAGCTAGCCTTTCAGCTAACCTGTTTATCCACATTCAAATAATCTATGTATTATTTTAACTTATCCACATGTGAATAACAATAAAACAAAAACTAAGTAAATAAGTTATCAACAGTTGATTTTTATAAAAAGGGTTCTGTTAAACTGTCCAAAATCTCCTTGACGGGCACTAACATCCAAACCAAAAAGTTTGTAAAAAGGGCAATAAAAAACACCCTATCAAACATAGGATGTTTTTGTCGTCATAAAAATTATCTTTTCACAGGCGAAATCACAATATAACGGTGTGGTTCCGTACCGTCAGAAAATGTTTTCACGCGTTTGTTTTCAGATAAAGCGGTGTGAATCACTTTACGCTCATAAGAAGGCATTGGCTCCAAGGCGACGTCTTTTCCTGTTTTTATTGCCTTACCGGCAAGGCGTTGGGCCAATTGCATCAATGTTTCACTTCTTCTGTTTCGGTAGTCCTCAGCATCTAAAATAACGGTTAAATATTGCTCTGAAAAGCGATTAATCACCAATTGGGTCAAATATTGAAGGGAATTCAACGTCTGTCCCCGTTTTCCAATTAAAAGGGCAATCTTTTCTCCAGTTAAGATAAAATGGACCTGCTTGCCATCGCGTTTTACCTCGATATCAACCGGCGCACCCATTTGTTCCCCTACACTTTGGAGGAATTTTTTTGCTTCTTCAATCGGATCGATGATGACTGTTACTTTCACTACCGCTGGACGTGAACCAAAAATACCAAAAATACCTTTTTTTCCTTCATCAATGATGTCTACATCTGTGCGGTCCTTTGTTGTCTTTAATTGAGCTAAAGCCGATTCTACTGCTTCTTCGACCGTTTGTCCTGTAGCAGTTACCTGTTTCACTTTTTTGCTCCTCCCGCATTACCGGCGGCTTGTGCCTTCAGATCCGGTCCTTTAATAAAATAGGTTTGCACAATCATGAAAATATTTCCTACTACCCAATACAGTGATAGAGCCGCAGGGAAATTAAAAGCAAAAATGACAATCATAATCGGCATCATCCATACCATCATCGCCATTTGTGGATTCTGGTTCTCCGTACCGGCCATCATCATTTTTTGCTGAATAAACGTGGTGATACCTGCTATTATCGGCAGGATATAATATGGATCCTTATGTCCAAGGTCGAACCAAAGGAAACTATCCTGTGCAATAGCTCTTGTTCTGGAGATTGCATGGTAAAAACCAATTAGTATCGGCATTTGAATCAGCAACGGGAAACACCCCGCCATCGGATTAACGCCATGCTTTTGAAAAAGGGCCATTGTCTCTTGTTGGAGCATTTGCTGCGTTTTTTGGTCCTTTGAGCTGTATTTCTTTTTTAATTCTGCCATCTTCGGCTGCAGCGCCTGCATAGCCTTCGAGCTTTTTGTCTGTTTAATCATCAACGGCAAAATCGCCAGACGGATTACAATCGTAACGACAATAATCGATAAGCCAAAGCTGCCCCAGAGAATATCTGCACCCTTTACAATCAGCAAGGACAATGGGTAAACAATGTATTCATTCCAAAAACCGGTGCTTTCGGCAGTGATTGGCTGTTTGATTTCATTACATCCTGTGAGGAGCAGGAATACGGAAAGCAGCCCAAACAACAGTAATATTCGTTTTTTCAACCAAGTTCCTCCTTGCCATTTCACATCTATATAAAGCGTTTTCTTAAACATCTATGTATATTTCCTTACGGATGATTTCACTAGGTATTTTAACATTTTTTATGAAGGCTTGTCTGCATTCAGCAGGTTATTTTTGACTTTTTCCGTAACATTATCGTCTAATTGATTTTCTTCAAAACCTTCCCAACCTTCAGAACATGGGTCAAACTTTTTTTCACCTCAAAGAAATCCATTTCAGCAGCAGGCTTTCTCGCAATGATGACAAAGTCATTCCCCGGCAATAATTGCTCCTTCAATTCAAGAATGGACTGTCTGATATAGCGCTTGATCCTGTTTCTTGTTACGGCATTGCCAATCTTCTTGCTTACCGAAAGACCTATGCGGAAATAATCCTGATCCTCTTTTGCCAATGAATAAACAACAAACTGGCGATTGGCGAAGGACCGGCCTTTCTGAAATGCCGCCTGAAAATCTTTATTCTTTTTCACCCGGAATTCTTTTTTCATAAAAAAACTCCTTTAGCCTAATTAGATAGAAAAAAAACCACTGACTTTTTCAGTGGTCTAAGCTGATAATACTTTTCTTCCTTTGCGACGGCGGCGAGCAAGAACGTTACGTCCGTTTGCTGTGCTCATACGACTGCGGAAACCGTGAACTTTACTATGCTTACGTTTATTTGGTTGATATGTTCTTTTCATTATATGACACCTCCCTAAAGGATGCTTTCAAGTCAATTCAAAATGACAGTCTTACTTATTATAAAGATGTACCCTCTAAATTGTCAACCACTCTCCCTCTATTGTTTCCCATTTCCAATTTTTATTGCGCATTTTTTTGGCAGTTAAAAAAAATCCTATAGAGAAATGGAACTGTTTTCTTTCTTCGAGAATTGTCCATCTTCAGCTTCCAGCTGCTAGTTTACTTTTCTCTTCGTTCAATCTGTGGATAAAAAATCGACACATTTCGCCTCATCCACACAAGATATTGACAGGTTTTTCACAAATCATTTACTTGTGGACAATTTTTATACACAGAATGTTACAGTTGTGGATAAACTTCGAAAACCCATTGCAACTCTATCTATTATTTGATATTATATTTGTGTTTTCACTCTGAATAACTTTGTCCCGTAAATGTTTTATCCACAGATTGTGGATAACGTGTGGATAGGTTATCCAAGGATTCTGTAAAAACTTGTCCACAAGAGGTGGATATTGTCGAAACTCCACTTTATTTCCTTATTATATGTTTTCCACAACCACTGTTTCATATATTTATAAATTCATAGAATTTAATCCATAAAAGACAGGACTTTTTCCTTAGTCGAATAGGATACCTGGTTGAGAAGAAAATACTCCATATATTAAATGATTCTTTTTGGAGTTTAGACAAGTAGTGCAAAGCGATATTATTTAAATAAAAAATAAGGAGGGAAACTAGTTGGAAAATATTGCGGATTTATGGCAGGCAGCTCTCGCGAATATTGAAAAAAAAATCAGCAAGCCGAGTTTTGACACCTGGCTGAAGTCAACGAAGGCACATTCACTTCAAGGCGATCTGCTTGTGATAACAGCTCCAAATGAATTTGCTCGTGATTGGCTGGAAGAGCGCTATTCCCAGTTAATCTCTGGAATTCTCTATGAAATTACAGGGGAAGAGCTTTCCGTTAAATTTATTATTCCGCAAAATCAAAAAGAGGAAGAACTCGAAATCCCAACGCCTCCAAAAAAGGCAAAAAAGGACGATGATCACACAGATTTTTCACCTAACATTCTAAATCCAAAATACTTGTTTGATACATTCGTTATAGGCTCGGGCAACCGTTTTGCCCATGCAGCTTCTCTGGCTGTTGCCGAAGCTCCTGCAAAAGCATACAATCCCCTCTTTATATATGGGGGGGTCGGATTAGGAAAAACACACTTAATGCACGCGATTGGCCACTATGTATTGGATCATAATCCATCGGCAAAAGTGGTGTATTTATCATCCGAAAAGTTTACTAATGAGTTCATTAATTCCATTCGGGACAACAAAGCGGAGAGCTTCCGCAACAAATACCGCAATGTCGATGTTCTGCTAATTGATGATATTCAATTTCTAGCCGGAAAAGAATCAACGCAGGAGGAATTTTTCCATACCTTTAATGCCCTGCATGAAGAAAGTAAACAAATTATCATATCAAGCGACCGGCCGCCAAGAGAAATTCCGACACTGGAGGATCGTCTCCGCTCCCGGTTTGAGTGGGGCTTAATTACAGATATTACACCTCCGGATTTAGAAACAAGAATTGCTATTTTGCGCAAAAAAGCAAAAGCTGAAGGATTAGATATTCCTAATGAAGTGATGCTTTACATTGCTAATCAAATAGATTCGAATATCCGTGAGCTTGAAGGGGCGCTCATTCGTGTTGTCGCCTATTCCTCCTTAATAAATAAAGATATTAATGCCGACCTTGCAGCAGAAGCATTAAAAGATATCATTCCAAGTTCAAAACCGAAGGTCATCACCATTCATGAAATTCAAAAAACGGTCGGTGAGCACTTTAGCGTGAAACTTGAGGATTTTAAAGCAAAAAAACGGACAAAGTCTGTCGCCTTCCCTAGACAGATTGCCATGTATTTATCCCGTGAATTAACGGATTATTCTTTGCCGAAAATAGGAGAAGAATTTGGCGGACGCGATCACACAACCGTAATTCATGCCCATGAAAAAATCTCGAAGCTGCTCCAGACAGATTCCGTGCTGCAAAAGCAAATAAAAGAAATACATGAACTCTTAAAAGTGTAATATGTGCATAACTTCTTATGATCTACTCACAGTCTGTCCACATGTGGATAGGCTGTCTTTACTTTGATACAATTAGTTATCCACATACTAACAAGCCCTACTAGTACTTCTACTATTTTTTTAAAAAAATTATTATATATAACTGCTCTAAAAATATGCCTACACGGAGGAAATAAAAATGAAATTTATTATCCAGCGGGACCGCTTGGTTCAAAGTGTTCAAGATGTAATGAAGGCGGTCACTTCAAGAACAACGATTCCGATTTTGACAGGGATTAAAATTTCTGCAACAAAAGACGGAGTAACGTTAACTGGCAGTGATTCCGATATTTCGATTGAATCTTTTATTCCAAAAGAAGAGGCCGGAGATGAAATCGTTGAGATTAAACAAACCGGTGCCATCGTGCTGCAGGCAAAATTCTTTAGTGAGATTGTTAGAAAACTGCCGAAGGATACTGTAGAAATTGAAGTTCTTGGATCCTTGCAGACTGTTATTCGCTCAGGAAAATCAGAATTCAATTTAAATGGTCTGGATGCTGAGGAATACCCTCACCTTCCGCAAATAGAAGAAAATAATAAATTTCATATTGCTACAGATTTGTTAAAGGCGATGATCAGGCAGACACATTTTGCTGTGTCCACCTCAGAAACACGCCCCATCTTGACAGGTGTAAACTGGAAGATCGAGAACGGGGAGTTAACCTGTATTGCAACAGACAGCCACAGGCTGGCGCTGAGGAAAGCAAAAATTGAAGATGAAAATCACGGCAGCTATAATGTCGTCATTCCAGGTAAGAGCTTGAATGAATTAAGTAAAATTATTGATGATTCTAATGAATTGATTGATATTGTGATTACGGAAAATCAAATTTTGTTTAAGGCAAAACACTTATTATTTTTCTCTAGATTATTAGAAGGAAATTATCCTGATACATCAAGACTTATTCCGAACGAAAGTAAAACGGATGTTACGGTGAATACAAAGGAGTTTCTTCAAGCGATTGACCGGGCTTCCCTGCTTGCCCGGGAAGGGAAAAATAATGTCGTGAAACTAACTACCATTGATGGAGGAGTTATTGAAATTTCCTCTAATACTCCGGAGATTGGTAAAGTTGTGGAAGAAATTCAAAGCCAGTCCATCGAGGGAGAAGATTTAAAGATTTCCTTCAGCGCCAAATATATGATGGATGCGTTAAAGGCACTTGAAGGAAGCGATATTATAGTCAGCTTTACAGGAGCGATGCGTCCATTTGTCATCCGCCCGCATCATGATGAAACAATCCTACAGCTTATTTTACCTGTGAGAACGTACTAGGAATAATACGATTTCTATATGCCGCCATACCCCTGGCGGCTTTCTTTAGTTTACTGCCATAATATTTCCGGTTTTCTTTGTACCAAGGCAGATAATTTAGTAAAATAAAGTATTGAGATCATTTTAGAAATGAGGGCGGCTGAATGTCTGGAAAAATAATTCTGGAAGCGGAATTTATTACATTAGGGCAATTTTTAAAGCTGGCTGATGTTATTCAGTCAGGCGGCATGGCTAAATGGTTTTTAAGCGAGCATGAGGTTTTTGTGAACGGTGAACAGGATCAAAGAAGAGGAAGAAAGCTTCGCGCCGGTGACACAGTTGAAATTCCAGGCATTGGAAAGTTTGTGATGACCGATCGCTAAAGGATGTTTTATCCATGTATATTGAAAAATTAGCTCTGAAAAATTATCGAAACTATGAAGAATTAGTCATAGAATTTGAAAATAAAGTCAATGTCATTTTAGGTGAAAATGCCCAGGGCAAAACGAATGTGATGGAATCGATTTATGTTTTAGCAATGGCCAAATCTCACCGGACTTCAAATGATAAAGATATTATTCGCTGGGATCAGGATTATGCTAAAATAGAGGGTAGGGTTCAAAAACAGCACAGCTCGTTACCCCTTGAATTAATAATTTCCAAAAAAGGAAAAAAGGCAAAACTTAACCATATTGAACAGAAAAAGCTAAGTCAATATGTAGGGAATTTAAATGTGGTCATGTTCGCCCCGGAGGATCTCAACCTGGTCAAGGGGAGCCCTCAGGTGCGAAGGCGGTTTATTGATATGGAAATCGGCCAGGTATCGCCCGTTTATTTACATGATATGAGCCAATATCAAAAAATTCTCCACCAGCGTAATCATTATTTGAAAATGCTGCAAATCAAAAAGCAAACCGACCAGACGATGCTGGAAATTTTAACAGAACAGTTTATTCAAATGGCCGTTAAAATTGTGAAGAAAAGGTTTGAATTTCTCCATTTACTTGAAAAATGGGCAAAACCGATTCACCATGGAATTTCCCGCGGTATAGAATCCTTGGATATTACCTATAAACCCTCTGTAGAGGTATTAGAAGAGCAAGATTTGACGAAAATGGCAGTAAGCTTTGAAGAAAAATTCACAAAGCTCCGAGAGCGGGAAATAGACCGGGGAACCACCCTGTTTGGCCCCCATCGGGACGACTTGCTGTTCTTTGTCAATGGCAGAGACGTGCAAACATTTGGCTCCCAAGGGCAGCAGCGGACAACCGCGCTTTCCGTAAAACTCGCGGAAATTGAATTAATATACTCTGAAATTGGCGAATATCCTATTCTCCTCCTTGACGATGTTTTGTCGGAATTGGATGATTACCGCCAGTCCCATCTATTAAACACGATTCAAGGAAAAGTGCAGACATTTGTTACAACGACGAGTGTGGAAGGAATTGACCATCAGACACTGAGGGAAGCCTCCATGTTTGAGGTTTCATCTGGTGTGATAAAGAAAGTCGATTGAGGTGTAACATGTATATTCATATCGGGGAAGATCTCAATATCAGGGTGAAAGATATTATCACCATACTGGATAAGGAAACTGCTAAAAATTCAGTACTGGTTGAAGAGTTCTTGGCACATCATCAAGATAGAGTCATGAATCTTGCAAAAAATGCCTATAAATCCGTCATTATTACATTTGACAGAGTGTATCTATCCCCCATTGCATCCGGAACGTTAAAGAAGCGTTCCTGCCAGATGAATATTCATGATTAATAATATTATTTTCATTATTGCATTCGGATATAAAGGAAAAGATTTCCGATTAGCTTAGAAGGTGCAGGTGAACAAGCATGACAATGGAACAAAAAGCAGTCGAGGAACAATCATACGGAGCGGAACAAATCCAGGTATTAGAAGGATTGGAAGCTGTTAGGAAACGGCCGGGCATGTATATAGGTTCAACAAGCGGCAAGGGGCTCCATCATCTTGTTTGGGAAATTGTCGATAACAGTATAGACGAGGCACTCGCAGGCTACTGCGACGAAATCAATGTTGTTATTGAAGAAGATAACAGTATTTCCGTAAGGGATAACGGACGCGGGATTCCGGTTGATATTCAAGAAAAAATGGGCCGTCCTGCTGTTGAAGTCATTATGACGGTTCTTCATGCCGGAGGTAAGTTTGGCGGCGGGGGCTATAAGGTTTCCGGCGGACTGCATGGAGTTGGAGCATCTGTTGTTAATGCCCTCTCCACCGAACTTGAGGTGTTTGTCCACCGGGATGGAAAAATTCACTCGATCAAATTCGAGCGTGGTGCAGTCGTTAAAGAGTTAGAGGTCATTGGAACAACCGATAGAACGGGTACCACAACACACTTTAAACCAGACGGGGAAATTTTCACTGAAACATTAGTATATGAATATGACATACTTGCGACCCGTCTTCGGGAATTAGCGTTCCTAAACCGCGGGATCAAGATTACGATAGAAGATAAGCGGGTTGAGAATAAAAGAAATGAATACCATTACGAGGGCGGAATTAAATCATATGTAGAGCATTTAAACCGCACAAAAGAAGTGATTCATGATGAACCGATCTATATTGATGGTGAACGGGATGGCATCAGTGTTGAAGTAGCGATGCAATATAACGAAGGCTACACAGACAACATTTATTCATTCGCCAATAATATTCACACCTATGAAGGCGGGACACATGAATCAGGCTTTAAAACAGCTTTAACAAGGGTCATTAATGATTATGCTAGGAAAAATAGCCTAATAAAGGAAAACGACACCAATCTTTCCGGAGAAGATGTTCGTGAAGGGATCACAGCCATTATTTCCATCAAACATCCTGACCCACAATTTGAAGGGCAAACAAAGACGAAGCTTGGGAACTCTGAAGTCAGGGCGATTACAGATACTGTGTTTTCCAGCACGTTTGAAAAGTTCATGTTAGAAAATCCAACAGTTGCCAGGAAAATTATTGATAAAGGTTTGATGGCAGCAAGGGCGAGGCTTGCAGCTAAGAAAGCTAGGGAATTAACGCGTCGAAAAAGTGCTTTAGAGGTTTCCAGTTTACCGGGTAAATTAGCAGATTGTTCATCAAAAGATCCATCAGAAAGTGAATTGTACATCGTTGAGGGTGATTCTGCGGGCGGTTCAGCGAAACAAGGGCGTGACCGTCATTTTCAAGCGATTTTACCGTTAAAAGGAAAAATTCTTAATGTTGAGAAAGCCCGTCTGGATAAAATCCTTTCTAACAACGAAGTTAGGGCGATGATTACGGCCATTGGAACAGGTATCGGAGAGGATTTTGATATTGCTAAGGCCCGTTATCATAAAATTGTCATTATGACAGATGCTGATGTTGACGGCGCCCATATTCGCACGCTAATCTTAACGTTCTTCTACCGTTATATGAGAAAAATTTTGGAAGCAGGTTATATATATATTGCCCAGCCGCCACTCTATAAGGTTCAACAAGGTAAACGAGTAGAGTATGCTTATAATGACAAAGAATTAGACCGGATTTTTGCAGAGCTGCCAGCTGCACCTAAGCCGAATATCCAGCGTTATAAAGGTTTAGGGGAAATGAATCCTGGACAATTATGGGAAACAACGATGGATCCTTCGAATAGAAGTATGCTTCTAGTTAGTCTGGAAGATGCAATCGAAGCAGACGAAACCTTTGATATGTTAATGGGTGAAAAGGTAGAACCGCGTCGGAACTTCATTGAAGCAAACGCACAATATGTAAAGAATTTAGATATATAAAAAGCGGAGGGAGGTATGTATTATGACTGAAACACCCAATCCTCAAATTAAAGAGATTAATATTAGCCAGGAGATGAGAACATCATTCCTTGACTATGCCATGAGTGTTATTGTTTCTCGTGCCCTTCCAGATGTTCGTGACGGGCTAAAACCAGTTCACCGTCGTATTCTATATGCGATGCATGATCTTGGCATCCATGCGGATAAACCGTATAAAAAATCAGCCCGTATCGTTGGAGATGTAATCGGTAAATATCATCCGCATGGTGATTCAGCGGTGTATGAAACGATGGTCCGGATGGCGCAAGATTTCAACTATCGATATATGCTCGTCGATGGGCATGGAAACTTCGGCTCTGTCGATGGAGACGGAGCAGCTGCGATGCGTTATACAGAATCGAAGATGTCTAAAATATCAATGGAATTATTACGAGATATCAACAAAGATACCATTGATTATCAAGATAACTATGATGGAGAGGAACGAGAGCCTGTTGTTTTGCCGGCACGGTTCCCAAACCTCTTAGTGAACGGAACAACCGGGATTGCTGTTGGGATGGCGACAAATATTCCGCCGCATCAGCTTGGAGAAGTCATTGATGGAGTATTAGCTGTCAGCCGTGACCCAGAAATGACGACGCAGGAGTTAATGGAAATCATCCCTGGTCCGGATTTTCCAACCGGAGGACTAATAATTGGCCGAAGCGGCATTCGAAAAGCATACGAAACTGGCAGAGGCTCGATCACCATCCGTGCGAAGGTGGAGATTGAACAAAAATCCAATGGCAAGGAAGTTATCATTGTTAATGAACTGCCCTACCAGGTAAATAAAGCTAGATTGATTGAAAAAATTGCCGAGTTAGCACGCGATAAAAAAATTGATGGTATCACTGATTTAAGAGATGAATCTGACCGCAGAGGCATGAGGATTGTGATTGAAGTTCGTAAAGATGCGAATGCCAATGTCCTCTTAAATAACTTATATAAACATACAGCACTGCAAACAAGCTTTGGAATCAACACCTTAGCCCTTGTTGGCGGCCAGCCAAAGGTGTTAAGCCTTAAGCAATGCCTTGTTTACTATTTAGACCATCAAAAAGTGGTCATTCGTCGGAGAACAGAGTTTGAATTGCGTAAAGCTGAAGCACGTGCTCATATTTTAGAAGGCTTAAGAATTGCACTCGATAATTTAGATGCAGTCATTACCCTTATTCGAAACTCGCAGACAACTGATATTGCCCGCGAAGGCTTAATGACACAATTTAACCTATCCGAAAAACAAGCACAAGCCATTCTTGATATGCGCCTGCAGCGTTTAACAGGTTTAGAACGAGAGAAAATTGAGGATGAATTTCAAAGTCTCATGAAGCTTATTGCTGAATTAAAGGCCATTTTAGCTGATGAGGAAAAGATTCTTGAAATTATCCGCGAAGAACTATTAGAAATTAAAGAGCGTTTTAATGATAAACGACGTACGGAAATTGTCACGGGCGGAATTGAAAATATTGAAGACGAGGATTTAATTCCTCGAGAAAATATCGTTATTTCCTTGACACATAATGGTTACATTAAGCGTCTCCCAGTTTCCACTTATCGTGCGCAAAGACGCGGCGGCCGCGGGATCCAAGGGATGGGAACAAATGAGGATGACTTTGTCGAACATTTAATCACCACTTCGACCCATGACACGATTTTATTCTTTACGAATAAAGGGAAGGTGTATCGTTCAAAAGGCTATGAAATTCCGGAATTCAGCCGAACAGCGAAAGGAATACCGATTATTAATCTCCTCGGGATTGAAAAAGGTGAATGGGTTAACGCCATCATTCCTGTCGAAGAATTCGTCGATGATTGGTCCTTATTCTTTACAACAAAAGAGGGGATCTCTAAACGTTCGCCGTTAACATCGTTTGCCAATATTCGGAACAATGGTCTAATTGCCTTGAGTTTGCGTGAGGGTGATGAATTAATCTCCGTCCGAATGACCGATGGCAGCAAACACATGATTATTGGTACAAAAAATGGAATGTTGATTCACTTCCCTGAAACTGACGTAAGATCGATGGGACGAACGGCTACAGGTGTTAAAGGAATTACACTTGATCCTGGTGATGAAGTGGTTGGAATGGAAGTATTAGAAGAGGATAATGACGTTCTCATTGTAACAAAAAATGGTTATGGAAAACGTACGCCTGCATCCGAATACCGTGTCCAAGGACGTGGCGGTAAAGGAATAAAGACCTGCCATGTTACCGAGAAAAATGGAGAACTTGTATCGATGAGAGCTGTGACAGGTGAAGAGGACCTTATGCTTATTACTACTGGCGGTGTTCTCATTCGAATTGATGTTGCTGGCATTTCCAAGATGGGCCGTAACACCCAGGGTGTAAAACTAATCAGCATCAAAGAAAGTGACAATGAGTTTGTCGCTACAGTCGCAAAGGTTGAAAAAGAAGAAATTCAAGATCATGACCAAACTGAAGAGGTACCAGAAGCATCTACAAATGAAAATCAGAATGTGGAAGCACCAGAGGGTGAAGAGTAGCTTTTTAAGGAACATACTTAGGTGTGTTCCTTTTTTGCTGCTTCAAAAATCAACATAGTTAAGTTTCTGCAATATTGATAGTAAAAAAGTTATTGACTCTATTAACGATAGATGATATATTAATTAAGTCGCCTCTGAGCGGCGGAAAAAATTGATCTTTGAAAACTAAACAAACAAAAACGTCAACAAACAATAATAATTC
>CAYNUT010000077.1:0-6349 GCA_964400595.1 uncultured Neobacillus sp.
CAGCAGGAACTTTTTTAAAGTATAATTTGTCGAGAGTTTATTGAAGCATACCCTTTCCAAAACGGCAAAATTATAGTTCAAGTCACAAAAAAAATAAAAAAACCACCAAATATGTATTGGTGGAGACGGTGGGAGTCGAACCCACGTCCAAAGATATCGGCACTTAAGCTTCTACGAGTGTAGTCGACATATTGGCATTTCGCTGATCCTTTTGCCTATCGACAGGCGTCCGGTCAGCTAGCCTGGTTGTTCTCTTCCTTCATCCTCAGGCGGTGGAATCCGGCGTAGCCCACTTAGAGTGAGTCCCTTACCCTACCACATGGGCAATGGAGGGAGGAACCGCTATGCAGTATTAAGCTGCGAAAGCGAGGTTGTTGTTAGTTTTGCCAGTTATGGCTTTGACGTTTTAACGAGGCCGATCCCCTCGACTCGCAACCTAAGCTCAAACTACCCCTGTCGAATCCGTAGCGTCCCCATTATAAAATGTGCTGAAATCTGTTTACGATTCTAGCATCAGACGTTAGGATGCTCAACAATATTTTGAGCAAAAGTTTCTTGCCGCTATCTTAGCGACAAACTTATTATAACACACTTACATGATTTTTCAATTGTAAGTATTTGTAAAATCAAATTCTTTGGCTTTACGGGAATCCATCGAAAAGACGGACGGCTCCCTACATCTTTTGACGATCGCGGAAAGCTCGTTCAATTTCACGCTTCGCTTCTTTTTGTTTTAATGCTTCACGCTTATCATAATTTTTCTTCCCTTTTGCCAGTCCAACTAACACCTTGCAAAAACCATTTCTTAAATAAAGCTTTAATGGAACAAGGGCATATCCTGCCTCTTTCGTTTCTCCAATCAGCTTATTAATTTCGCGTCTATGAAGCAGCAGCTTACGCGTCCGTAACGGGTCATGATTGTAGCGATTTCCCTGTTCATATGGACTCACATGCATACCGAAAAGAATCGCTTCCCCATTTTGAATCCGGGCATATGCATCCTTGAGATTTACTTTTCCTGCGCGAATCGACTTGATTTCTGTTCCCTGCAGAACGATGCCCGCTTCGTATGTTTCTTCGATAAAATAGTCGTGGTATGCTTTTTTATTATTGGCGACTAGTTTTCCTTCACCTTTTGGCATAATGTTCACCTCATTTATGGGTTTATTTTAGCAGAAAACAGGTGGGGGGACAATGAAACAAAAGAGAGTCCTCCACAGAGAACCCTCCAAAAAATCAAAAATTCTTTTTCTTTTTGCGTTTTGTGCTTTTATTGACGGGGACGTTTTCGTAGAACTTGCGTTTCTTTTTTACCTTTTTAGCCCCCTGGCCGCCTGCATCTGGCTTTTGGCCGCGGCCCCCGCCTCGTCCTTGGTCTCTGCCCTGATTTCGGTCGCCGCCCTGCTGTTTGTTCCGGCGCGGCTTATTATGCGTATCGCTGCCCGCTTTAAAGACCTTCGGTGCTTCAGGACGCTCCCGGCGCCGCGTGCCCTTCATACCGACAATTTCAAAATCAATCGAGCGTTCGTCTTTATTAACTTTTACCACCCGGACGGTGATTTCATCGCCAATCCGGAACACATTCCCGGTCCGCTCGCCAATCATCGCGTAATGGCGCTCATCAAACCGGTAATAATCATCGGTCATATAGCTGACATGGACAAGACCCTCAATCGTGTTCGACAGCTCGACAAACATCCCGAAATTCGTGACTGAGCTGATAATCCCATCGTACTCTTCGCCAATCTTATCCTCCATGAACTCCGCTTTTTTCAACTCATCTGTTTCCCGCTCGGCATCGACTGCACGGCGCTCCATTTTTGAAGAATGCACGGCAATTTCCGGCAGCTGGGCATCCCATTTTTCCCGAGTCGCCTCGTCAAGTCTACCTTCTACTAAATAGGTGCGGATTAACCGATGGACGATGGTATCTGGATAACGCCGGATTGGCGAGGTGAAATGTGTATAAAATTCCGTCGACAAGCCGAAGTGTCCGAGGCTTTCTGGGTAGTACTTCGCCTGCTGCATCGAACGCAGCATCACCGTTGAAACGACCATTTCCTCCGGTTTGCCCTGAACCTCTTCAATAATTTCCTGCAAGGCCCTTGGATGCACATTGTTAGCCATTCCTTTTACGATATAGCCAAAGTTCGTGATAAACTCGAAAAATTTACGAAGTTTATCTTCTTTTGGATCCTCGTGAATTCGGTAAATAAACGGTACTTCCATCCAATGAAAATGCTCTGCAACCGTTTCATTGGCCGCAAGCATAAACTCTTCAATCAGCCGCTCGGCAACTGACCGCTCGCGTAGAATCACATCTGTCGGCGTGCCTTCTTCATCGACCAGCACCTTGGATTCTTTAAAATCAAAATCGATTGCGCCCCGCTTCATTCTTTTTTCGCGAAGAATCGCAGCCAGTTCTTCCATCATTTCAAACATCGGCACAAGCGGCTCATAACGCACCCTGGTTTCCTCATCTTTATCAATCAGAATCCGATTTACATCATGGTAGGTCATCCGCTCTGTTGTTTTAATGACACTTTGAAAAATTTCATGCGAAACGACAGTGCCCTCAGGAGAAATTTCCATCTCGCAGGAAAGCGTCAGTCGGTCAACCTTCGGGTTCAAAGAACAAATCCCATTGGACAAACGATGCGGAATCATCGGGATGACCCGGTCGACTAAATACACACTCGTCGCTCTGTCAGCTGCCTCCACATCAATAGGTGTTCCTTCTTTTACATAATAGCTGACATCGGCGATATGGACGCCGAGCTTGTAGTTTCCGTTATCCAGTTTTGTCACGGTGACAGCGTCATCTAAGTCCTTCGCATCCGCCCCGTCGATGGTGACAATCACTTCGTTTCGGAGGTCGCGGCGGTTAGCCAATTCGCTTTCGTCAATGGTGTCAGGCACCGCGGTCGCCTGCTGGAGCACTTCATCTGGAAACTCCATTGGCAGGCCGTGCTTATGAATGATCGAAAGGATATCGACGCCCGGGTCATTTTTATGGCCGAGAATCGTGATGACTTCACCTTCTGCACTTTTCCTGCCTTCAGGATAGGTTACCAGCTTTACGACAACCTTATGACCTTCGACAGCCCCCTTGGATGCCGCTTTTGGGATAAAAATGTCGCTGGCAAACTTTTTATCATCTGGAATGACGAAGCCGAAGTTTTTACTTTCTACATAGGTTCCGACAATCTGCTGGATGCCTCGTTCAATAATCCGGATGATGCTGCCTTCACGGCGCTGACCCGAGCTTTCCGAGGTGACACGGACTAAAACGGTGTCTCCGTGCATCGCGTTATTGGTTTCTGTCGGCGGAATAAAAATATCGTCCATACCCGGCTCATCTGGTATGACAAAGGCAAAACCCTTTGCGTGTCCTGTCAGCTTGCCGCGAATCAGGTTCATTTTTTGCGGCAGGCCATATCGGTTGCTGCGGGTGCGGACGACCACTCCCTTCTCTTCCATGCGGACGAGCGCCTTGACAAACTCTTTGAAATCGCCGGAGTCCTGGATGCCAAATGCCTCTTCTAGCTCTTGAACCGTGAGCGGTTTATAGGCCTCGTCCTTCATATATTGCAAAAGCCTATCGATATGCTTTTGTATATTATCTTCCACTCAAATCCCTCCTTTTCATTTAATCATGCCAATCTAATTTTTCTAAAAATGCATATACGTCCTCGTGGAGTTGATCACGTTCTTTATCGAGAGTGATGACATGGCCGGATTCTTCGTACCACTTGATTTGCTTCTCCGTCGACTCGATTTCATTGTAAATGATGCGGGCACTCTCCGTATTGATCATTTTGTCGTGGCGTGCCTGGACGACGAATGTCGGCGCGTAAATCATGTCGACGTTTTCGCGGACATCCTTTATCAACTGTTGTAATTCTTTCAATGTTTGCATCGGTTTCTTTTTAAACTCATTCATTTCCACTTCGATTTGCTCGTCGGTTTTTCCTTCCCGCTTTTTATATTCACGGGCATATTCGAGAACTCCCTCGTACATTACTTCCTCACTTTTTATGTACATCGGCGCGCACATCGGCACAATCCCTTTTACAGGTACAGTGTAACCCAATTTCAGGGAAAATACCCCTCCCAAGGATAGACCCGCAACCGCAATTTCTTCATGACCTTTATTTTTTAAAAAATTATACCCGTTTAAGACGTCCTGCCACCAGTCCGCGGGGCCCGTGTGCACGAGCTCTTCGGGCAGCACACCGTGGCCTTTGTAATGCGGAGCATGACTGCTGTAGCCTTTTTTTTCGAGGAAACGGCCAAGCATCCTTACGTCGGCAGAGTTGCCCGTAAAACCGTGCAGGAGGAGGACGGCCCTTTTCCCGCCTTCAAAGGTAAATGGTTTCGGCGTTGCAATTTTCATATGTATAACTCCTTCTATATGTGCGCTCGTTACCTTTTAGTTTAAGCAAACCGGAGGTGAACATTCCAGAAAAAAGGCTTGTAGCAGGGGATTCAGTTTGTTATTTCTCATAAAATGTCGTAAATGCTAGTCGTGTGTTGTTCCTGCCCCCCATAAAAAACTGATTCCGCAGATTTCGGCCGGAATTCCGCGCGAAGCTGGATTTATTCAGCGGATTTTCGAATTAATTCCGCAAACTTTTGATGGAATTCCGCAGGATATCACAATAATTCCGCGAAACTATTTTTAAGATACCATTTTTATCATTAAACCAAAATAGGAGCGCCAATTGGGGAGGGACCCTTCCCCCTTATTAAGACACAAAAAAACCCGGCGCTAAGTCCAGGTTTTGTATGCTTGGATTAGATTTTGAAATAAGTAACTGCAAGGGCAAGCAGGAAGAATAAGACTGAAAGGACGATCGTGATGCGATGCAGGATCAAGTCAATTCCGCGTGCTTTCTGCTTTCCGAAAAGGGATTCCGCGCCGCCAGAAATGGCACCGGATAAACCCGCGCTCTTACCGGATTGAAGTAGAACAACTCCTATAAGACCAATGCTTACGATTACTAATAATGTTACGATAAATGCATGCATGTAGGCTACCTCCTGTTAACGTACAATTCACAGTATATTAAATTTACCATATTTCCATCCATTTAACAATAGAAGTTATTGTGACAGCTTTTCGGAAAATGTAAACTATTAAAAAAGCATCCGACAAGGGATGCAATCATTGTTTTACCGTAAAATTTTTTTCGATAAAATCTTTTTCCTCCGCCGTTGAGGCAATACCAGTAGCCTCGCCAACCGTACCGCCCTGCAGCGCCCAGATATCATTATGATCGGCAACTGCCTCGGAAAAATCCCCCTCGGCCCAGCGGTTTAAAATATCAAGGTATAATTCAGCATTTTTATATTTTGTCTGATTTTCATTCACCACTGCCAGCAGCCGTTTTACACGCTCTGGCGTTAAAGGGATGGCGCCCCATTTTTTCTCGGCCGTCACTTTTTGATGAGACATTTTGTGGATCGCTGACATGAGTTCATTTTCTTTCATATTCACCGGAAACTCTTTTTCAATCTCTGCACTGCTGGCGTCCTGTATTGTAATCTCAGATTTGCCTTCCTCTGTTTTTGTCTCCTGTACGGTGACAGCCTCTTTTTTTTGCAACGGCTCCGAACCTTCCCTTGAAAAATAACCGTAAAATCCCAAGGCGAGAACAGCCAAAAGAATCATGATACGCAGCGGCCAAGATACAATTTTCAAATAGTTTTTCATCCTTTTCCCCAATCTTTCTGTCTAGACAAATGTTGTTTACCTTTATTTAATTAAACACCGCACATTATTTTTCCTTTTAAATTCCAAAAAATGATAGAAAAAGTTGGGGAGTATTTCCGAAAGAGACGGGTTAATAAGCAAAAACCCCCTGCCATGCGGGTTGAATCGCACTGGCAAGGGGTCTTTATTTTTCACAAATTATTTTTTAAGGTTGTAGAAAGATTTGATGCCGTTGAATTGAGATGTCTCGCCTAATTGGTCTAACTGATCTTCAATGCGAAGCAATTGGTTGTATTTCGCCACGCGGTCTGTGCGGGATGGTGCACCTGTTTTGATTTGACCAGCGTTTGTTGCAACGGCAATGTCAGCGATTGTGCTGTCTTCTGTTTCGCCCGAGCGGTGAGAAATAACCGCCGTGTAGCCTGCGCGTTTGGCCATTTCGATCGCATCGAAAGTTTCAGTTAATGTACCGATTTGGTTAACCTTGATAAGGATCGAGTTAGCAATGCCTTTTTCGATACCTTCAGCAAGCTTCTTCGTATTGGTTACGAACAGGTCGTCACCGACTAATTGCACGCGGCTGCCGATACGCTCTGTTAACAGCTTGTGGCCTTCCCAGTCGTTTTCGTCAAG
>CAYNUT010000077.1:6359-17455 GCA_964400595.1 uncultured Neobacillus sp.
ATATTTGTTAACAAGCTCTTCGTACCAGGCAACCATTTCTTCAGAAGTCATCACTTTGCCTTCGCCATCTAAGTGGTACTTGCCGTCTTCTTTGCTGTAAAGCTCAGAGGATGCAACGTCCATGGCAAGCATAACTTCTTCACCAGGCTTGTAGCCGGCTTTTTCGATGGCTTCGATGATGGTTTGCAGCGCTTCTTCGTTGGAACCTAGGTTTGGAGCGAAGCCGCCTTCATCACCAACAGCAGTGTTTAAGCCTTTACCCTTTAAAACAGATTTCAAGTTATGGAAAATTTCTGCGCCCATGCGAAGTGCTTCTTTGAAGCTTGGAGCGCCGACTGGCATAACCATGAATTCCTGGATGTCGACGTTATTGTCAGCATGCGCGCCGCCATTTACGATGTTCATCATTGGCACTGGCAGCTGCTTCGCATTGAAGCCGCCAAGGTATTTGTATAAAGGAACACCGACATATTCAGCTGCAGCGCGGGCAACCGCCATGGATACACCAAGAATGGCGTTAGCGCCTAATTTCCCTTTATTTTCGGTGCCGTCTAATTCGATCAACGCTTTATCGACAGCTACTTGATCAAGGACGCTAAATTCTTCGTTGATAAGATGTGGAGCGATAATTTCATTTACGTTCTCAACAGCTTTAAGAACACCTTTTCCAAGGTAACGCTCTTTATCACCGTCGCGAAGTTCGACTGCTTCATACTCACCAGTGGAAGCACCGCTTGGAACCAATGCGCGGCCCATGGCGCCGGATTCAGAGTAGACTTCAACCTCAACCGTAGGGTTACCGCGGGAATCAAGTACTTCACGTGCATACACATCAATAATAAATGGCATTTCAATCTCTCCTTAAAATCATTTAATTTGTGATTTTCCAGTCGTTCAAAAATTTATTTTATTAACGATTTCCCAGTCATTTCAGCTGGCTTTTCTAGTTTTAAAAGATCTAACATGGTTGGCGCCAAATCGCCAAGGATGCCGCCGTCGCGCAGTTCGACCCCTTGTTTGGCCACGATAACGGGTACAGGGTTCGTCGTGTGCGCGGTCATCGGCTTCCCTTCAAGGGTCACAACTTCATCGGCGTTGCCGTGGTCAGCTGTGATGATAGCAGAGCCGCCTTTTTCCAAGATTAAATCAACAATTTTTCCTAGGCATTCATCAACGGTTTCAACCGCTTTAATGGTTGGCTCCAGCATACCTGAGTGGCCAACCATATCCGGATTTGCGAAGTTTAAGATGATCGCATCGAATTTGTCTGCCTGGATTTCATTCAGCAGAGCGTCCGTTACTTCATAAGCGCTCATTTCCGGCTTCAGGTCATAGGTCGCAACCTTTGGCGAGTTGATTAAAATCCGCTCTTCGCCAGGGAATTTTTCTTCGCGGCCCCCGCTCATAAAGAAGGTCACGTGCGGATATTTTTCTGTTTCGGCAATCCGCAGCTGCTTCAAATTATTTTGCGAAAGGACCTCGCCAAGTGTGTTATCAAGGTTGGTTGGTTTAAAGGCAACATAACCATCAACAGTTTCGCTAAAATGAGTTAAACAAACGAAGAATAAGTTTTTCGGATGCTTCTGACCCCGGTCAAACGAGCGGAAATCTTCATTTGTGAATGTGTTCGAAATCTGAATCGCCCGATCAGGACGGAAATTGTAAAAAATAACGGCATCGTTATCTTGAATTGTAGCAACCGGCTGACCATCTTCTTTGACGATAACAGATGGAATCACGAACTCATCAAAAATGCCATGCTGGTAAGAGTCTTCGACGACTTCGAGCGGATCCTTGTAGGCCGGGCCTTCGCCGTATACCATGGAACGGTAAGATTTCTCTACGCGCTCCCAGCGCTTGTCCCGGTCCATGGAATAATAACGTCCGGAAATCGTTGCGAACTCGCCAATGCCGTACTCCTTCATTTTATCCAGAGTTTCCTGAATATATGTTTTCGCTGTTTGAGGGCCAACATCTCGCCCATCAAGGAAGGCATGAACATAAACTTTTTCGACGCCTTCTTCTTTCGCAAGCTTTAGGAGTGCAAACATATGATTGATATGGCTGTGCACGCCGCCATCTGAAAGGAGACCAAACAAATGCAGGGCCGTTCCGTTTTTCTTGACATGCTCCATCGCACCTGTGAAGGTTTCATTTTTTTCAAATTCGCCTTCGCGGATGGCAATGTTCACGCGGGTTAAGCTTTGGTACACAATCCGGCCGCCGCCGATATTCAAATGCCCGACTTCAGAGTTTCCCATCTGGCCTTCTGGAAGACCGACCGCTTCACCGCTTGCAGTCAAATGGGAATGTGGGAAGGTGCTCCAAAACCGGTCAAAGTTAGGCTTTTTCGCATGGGCAACGGCGTTGCCTTTTTGTTCTGCACGGCAGCCGAAGCCGTCGAGGATAATCAGGGCTACAGGAGATTTACTCATATTTGCCCGCCTCCAATAACTGTAAATAAGACTTTGCATCAAGGCTCGCGCCGCCGACTAATGCACCGTCAATATCCGGCTGTGCCATGTATTCCTTAATATTTTCCGGTTTTACACTTCCGCCATACTGAATTCTAACAGCATCTGCAACATCTTGTGAAAATTGCTCAGCAATGACTTTGCGGATGTGAGCGCAGACTTCATTAGCATCTGTCGATGTCGATGATTTTCCTGTGCCGATGGCCCAGATTGGTTCGTAGGCAATGACGGTTTGTTTAACTTGATCATCGGTTAAGCCAGCAAGCGCTTTGGCAACTTGATCCCCAACAAGCTGGCTGGTTTCGCCGTTTTCGCGCTGTTCAAGCGTTTCACCGCAGCAAACGATTGGAGTAAAGTTGTATTTAAATGCTGCTAAGGTTTTTTTGTTAACAGTTTCATCGGTTTCATTGAACATTTCGCGGCGTTCGGAGTGCCCGATGATGACATATTGAACACCAAGGTCTGCAAGTGCTTTAGGGCTGATTTCGCCGGTAAAAGCGCCGCTTTCTTCAAAGTGCATGTTTTGAGCGCCAATTTTTACATCGCTGCCTTGAGTGGTTTCAACAAGGCTTTGTAAAAATAGTGCAGGTGCGCAAATCACTGATTCCATTGTGTCTTGTGCAGGTACAAGCCCCTTTACTTCCTCCGCAAAGCTTTTTGCTTCCGCTAGAGTCTTGTGCATTTTCCAGTTCCCTGCAATGATTGGTTTACGCATGGATTGCACATCCTTTCCTGGATTTGATTCAACAAAAATTAAGGTATATTCTACAATTTTGTGAGCATTCTACAAAAATTTGGGCATATTCTACAAATTCGCAGGCACATTATACAAATTCGAGCGTGCATTATACAAATTTCCGACTACATTTTACAATCGCCCGACTAAAAATCACTTATCCTCCAACGCTACGACGCCCGGTAGTGCTTTTCCTTCCATAAACTCTAAGGAAGCACCGCCGCCTGTAGAGATGTGGCTCATTTTTTCCGCTAAACCGAACTTCTCGACTGCTGCTGCGGAATCACCCCCGCCGATGACGGAATATGTACCTTCAACCTCAGCAAGTGCTTCTGCCACCGCTTTTGTTCCGCCGGCAAATTTATCAATTTCAAACACGCCCATTGGTCCGTTCCAAATCACGAGCTTTGATTTTTGGATAACGTCACGGTAAATTTCCGCTGTTTTTGGACCTATATCAAGTGCTTCCCAGTCAGCCGGAATTTCTTCAATCGCCACTACTTTGGAATTGGCATCTGCTGAGAAATCGTCTGCAACAACTGCATCCACTGGCATGTAGAAATTAACACCTTTGGCTTTGGCTTTTTCCATAAAGGATTTTGCAAGATCAATCTTATCCTCTTCAAGCAGCGATTTTCCGATTTCATGGCCTTGAGCCTTCACGAACGTATATGCAAGGCCGCCGCCAATAATTAAATTGTCCACTAATTCTAAAAGATTTTCAATAACGCCAATCTTGTCCTTCACTTTCGCGCCGCCTATGATTGCGGTGAAAGGACGTTCCGGATTAGAAAGAGCCTTTCCGAGAACTTCAATTTCTTTTTCCATTAAAAAGCCTGCTGCAGATGGAAGGTGGTGAGCAATTCCTTCTGTTGAAGCATGTGCACGATGTGCGGCGCCGAATGCATCGTTTACATATACGTCGGCAAGCTCAGCGAATGCCTTCGCAAGCTCTGGGTCGTTCTTTTCTTCGCCAGGATAAAAGCGGACATTTTCAAGGAGAAGAACATCTCCTTCATTCATCCCGTCAATCATCGTTCTAACAGAATCGCCGTAGGCCTCATCAGCTTTGCGGACTTCCCTGCCAAGCATTTCAGAAAGACGCACGCCAACAGGGGTCAAGCGCATTTCTTCAACCACTTTACCTTTTGGACGGCCAAAATGGCTTGCTAAAATCACCTTCGCGCCGTTATCAATTAAGTATTGAATTGTTGGCAATGCTGCACGGATCCGCGTTTCATCGGTAATTTTTCCATCCTGCATCGGAACATTGAAATCAACCCGGCAAAATACGCGTTTACCCTTCACATCAATATCTTTTAATGTTTTCTTGTTCATGAAAGGACCTCCTGTAGAAATTGGCTTTTTGAAAAAATACATGAAAAAAGGAGGGGGCACTGATCCCCGCTCCCCTTTGGAATACCATTAACCATTATAATTATTTTGAATTGGAAAATCAATCCAACATTAAAGTCCTTTTGAAGCGATGTAGTCAACTAGGTCAACAACGCGGTTAGAGTATCCTACTTCGTTATCGTACCAAGAAAGTACTTTTACCATGTTGCCTTCAAGAACCATTGTTGAAAGTGCATCGATTGTAGAAGAAGCCGGGCTGCCGTTGAAGTCACGAGAAACTAATGGAAGTTCTGTGTACTCAAGGATACCTTTTAATGGACCTTCAGCAGCTTCTTTTAATGCAGCGTTCACTTCTTCAGCTGTTACATCTTTTTCAAGCTCAGCTACTAAGTCAACAACAGAAACGTTTGGCGTCGGTACTCGCATTGCCATACCGTTTAATTTGCCTTTTAGTTCAGGTAAAACTAAGGCAACTGCTTTTGCAGCACCAGTAGTTGTTGGAATCATACTTTCTGCAGCTGCGCGGGCACGGCGGTAGTCCTTGTGCGGCAAGTCAAGGATTTGCTGGTCGTTTGTATAAGAGTGAACAGTTGTCATCATACCGCGTTTGATGCCGAATTTATCATTTAATACTTTTGCAAAAGGAGCCAGGCAGTTTGTAGTACAAGATGCATTTGAAAGTACATGGTGGTTAGCAGCGTCGTACTTATCTTCGTTAACACCCATAACGATTGTGATATCTTCGTTAGATGCCGGAGCAGAGATGATAACCTTTTTCGCACCTGCTTCAAGGTGTTTTGCAGCGTCTTCACGCTTTGTGAAGCGGCCGGTAGATTCAACAACTACTTCAACTCCAAGGTCGCCCCAGCCAAGTTGTGCAGGATCGCGCTCAGCAATAACTTTAACTTTGTGTCCGCCAACTACTAAGTATTCGCCGTCAACAGTTACATCTTCTTGAAGAGTTCCGTGAATAGAGTCAAATTTTAAAAGGTGTGCAAGCATTTTCGCATCTGTTAAATCGTTGATTGCCACGATTTCCACATTGCTATTTTTCAAAGCCGCACGGAATACGTTACGACCTATACGTCCAAAACCATTAATACCAACTTTTACTGCCATGATAAACTTCCTCCTTTGTTAAGTAAGAATCTAATTTTTATAAAAAGGAATTACCCTTTCAATAACCTATTTGCGGCACCTTCATCGGTAATTAAAATGGTTGATGCAGGTGCTTGTTTCATGTAGGCCTTGATGGCCTTTGCTTTGGTGGCGCCGCCTGCGACTGCAACAACATTTGGAATGTCGGCCAGGTCTTTCAGCTGAAGTCCAATCGTCAGCACTTTATGGACAATGTCGCCATCTTCGTTAAAATAATAGCCAAATGCTTCCCCGACAGCTTTTTCGGCTTCCAGCTTTTTCAGGATCTCAGGGCTCGTTTTGCGTCGCTCGGCCATTGTAATAGCTTCCCCAATCCCATGAAGGACTATGTTAGCTGACCGGATAAGCTGTAAAACTTCGTGAATGCCGGGTTCTTTTATCAGGGATTCATAAATATCTGTGCTAACCTGATCGGGTACATAGAAAACGCGGTGTTTCGAATGGGTGTTTCGCGCCATATTCGAACAAATTGTATTTGCTTGATTTTGGACATCCTCACCAACTCCTCCGCGTGCCGGAACAAACAATAGTTCCTTGCCGCTAGTATCAGGAGAAAGTCTCTCTGCCACCGCGGCCATAGTGGTGCCGCCAGTTACAGCGATGATATTTTCCCCTTGAAAAAGCATTTTCATGCAAACAGCGGCCGCCTTGCCAAGCTCTCCTTTAACCATCGATGATTCATCGCTGTCGCCGGGTACGATAATGGCTTTTTTGATACCGAGCCGGTGCTTTAGTTCCAGCTCCATAACACCAATCCCCTTCAGCTCACGCATGAAACCCTCTAAGTCTTCCAGCAAATTTTTTCCTTCAGGCGTTAAACTCATTCCCACATTATTGGCGAAAACTAAGTTTTGCTCCTTGAGGAAATCCACTTCGCTGCGGAGGATTCTCTCGGTAAAACCAAGGCTTACTGCCAGGCTCCTTCTTCCTACGGGCTGCATAAATCCTATGTATCTAAGGATGGAATATCTTTTCTGCAGGATTTGAAGGAAATCGGGTAATAATCTTTTTGAGATATCGATAAATGATTGCATGAGAACATGCTCCTTTAATAATATGTTATGTAGTTGGTCAAAAAATGTCCACCATAGACATATTATGTCCCGCCATCTTCAAAAAAATACCCCTTTACAATTTACATTGTAGCAGGAGTGAAAACCTATTTCAACTTAAAATTCTTGCTTTTTTTCTCGTAAACGGTTACTTATGTCGGATTTGTTAACAAATCCATAAGCGGCCTCTTCCCCGTCAATTAGAATAACCGGAATCATCAGTCCATAGCGCTCGGTTAATTCATCGCTTGCCGCAATATCAACTTCTTCGAGCGCGAAATCCCACTCCTCTTGGAGCTCGTGCAGTACATCCTTCGCCTGATCGCAAAGATGGCAGCCTCTGCGCGTAAATAATGTAATGGTAGCTTGGTCCATTGATATTTTATCCTTTCCTCACTTAAAACCTTTTCCTTTTTGAAGAGGAAGGTATCCCCAGCTGATCGCGGTATTTGGCGACGGTTCTTCTTGAGATGACCATTCCCTCCGTGTTCATTAGTTGTTCCACGATATCTTGGTCCGACAGAGGCTTTTCTTTATTCTCATTTTCTATTAAATTTGCGATTATCTTCTTTACTTGTGCAGATGAAGTGGTTTCTCCCTCAGAAACCGTTTGGATGGTACTCGTGAAAAATGATTTTAAGGTAAACGTCCCGATTGGTGTCTGAACATATTTTTCGCGAACCGCGCGGCTGACTGTCGATTCATGAATTTTCAGCTCACCTGCGACTTCCTTCATCGTCATCGGCACTAAACACTGCGCTCCTTTTTGAAAAAAAGCAGCCTGCTTTTCAACGATCTTGGCCACAACCTTTGTCAGCGTTTCTTTTCTTTGCTCAATACTTTTTAAGATCCATTGATAATCCTGAACCTTATCATGGAGAAAGCGGCTGACATGCTGATCCTGGTCTTTAAATTTTTTATAGTATGTCTCATTGAAGCTGATTTTTGGAATCGGGTCATCATACATACGAACAGTCAGGCCTTCACCCGTATTCTCCACAATCGCATCAGGAATAATATAAGTAGTAGTATCTTTCCCTAAAATCGCTCCCGGCTTTGGATTCAGAAGCTGGATTTGATCAAATATATCTTGGATGTTCTTTAGTGTTACCTGCAGTTCCTTTGCAATCTGTTTCCACTTCTTTTCCGCAAATGCGACGAAGTAATCAGAAACAATTTTCTGGGCAAGCTCCTGCTCGGGATATTCCCTTTTCAGTTGGATCAGCAGGCACTCCTGCAGGTTTCTTGCCCCAATTCCAGCTGGTTCCAGCGACTGAATGACAGTTAAACTCTCGTTTACCATTTCAGGCTGTACTTTTAAGCTTGAGGTAATTTCAGTTACGTCTCCTGTAAAGTAACCGTTTTCATCGAGATTATGAATTAAATGGCGGATGACCCGCATTTGCTCCGCCGGCATAGTTTTAATATTCAACTGGGAAATGAGCGGCTCTTCCGGCGGATGGGATTTATCAGCAATCTGTTCAATCCAATCCTTTTCAGCCTTCTGGGATTTCCGGCGATTTCGATCAATTAGGGGATTCATCGGCTGCTCGTTGCCGTTCTCAATTTGGAGCAAGGGATTTTCAAGCGCTTTATTATCCAAAAATGCAGCCAGCTCCTGCGCCGAATATTGCAATAATGCAATGGCCTGCGACAACTCCTGTGTCATCGTTAATTTCAGCGTTTGCTGCTGCCATAAACCTGCCTTTAAATTCATTACTAATCCCCCCTTACCACTTATTTTACATGAAAGTAGGGTTTTCGGGTAATGGAATTTCTTTTTGGGGAAAATTGTGATTAAAAAGAAACCTCTTCTGTTATGTAGAAGAGGCCTTTTATTACTGCTTAATCCATTCACCGTTAGGTCCATAACCTAAATTTTTAACCATTTAATAGTAATCTGGATGAGATAATTAAAGTAACAATTAAGTAGGAGGGGGTGACGTACTTGATGGCTTTAATTATTACCGGCAATCGGCTGATCATTTACATTGGGGTCAATATAATTCGTATAATTTACACCATTATTTATTACGGCAGCAAACCCATTGTTAAATGCGCCGGATCCAGCAGACGCCTCCGAAACACCCTTAGGTGATAAAACAAAGCTATCACCGAATTTGACAATACCAGTTACACTGATGGCATCAATTTGTACTGGTCCACGAATAATTGCAGGCATTAAAAACAACCTCCCCTTTGAATTTATTTTCAATAGCCTATGCTTTGCTCCCTGTCTTGGTTCTTCTTGGTACAGCTAAAATATGAGAGGTACGAAACCAAATTGAGATGGGTATTTGGCACTTTTTAAATATTACCGGCAATTGGCTGATCAATTAAATTGGGGTCAATATAATTCGTACTGTTAAGAGCGGTATTTGTCATAACAAAAAACGCTGTGTTAAATGCTCCAGCTCCAGCAGGATTCTTAGAAGCAACCTTAGGTGATAAAACAAGGCTATCACCAAATTCGACCACACCACTTGCACTGATGGTTGTAATTAGTACCGGTCCAAAAATATTAGCAGGCATTAGAAACAGCCTCCCCTTTGAATTTATTTTCAATAAACTATGCTTTGCTCTCTGTCTTGGTTCCTTTTTTACAGGTACCACCACAATACCTACTGGAGAAAAGCCTGCTCTCACGATTTCATGTAATTTGCATAAACTAGCGTATAAATTGATAAAGGAAGTTGATTAAAATGGTTGGACATGACCGAGGTAATATTGATATAGATGAAATTTCAGGATCGTCAATCGTTAATTTTGGCGGTGCACTAGTTATTTCTCCCAAACTTGCCTCAAAAGCTGTCTATGGTGCAGGTTCCAACAACACTGCAGTTTTCACTTTTACTCTTACTGATATAAATTCAACGAATACGTGTGATGTTGATGTCTTTGATCAACCAGTAAGCGGCAACTAAAATAAGCCGAAAAAGACAGCGGGCAATAAGCAAAGCCAGAGCCTGTTAGCAAGCAGGAATCTAGCTTTGCTTATGTAAAAAATGGCTTAGCGTTCAAATCTGCATTTTGTTAACCACATAAAACAAAAAAACACTTATAAACCAACGTTTATAAGTGCAAGCCATTTTTACTTACATTAATTCAATTTTACTTAGAGACGCCCTCGTCAGGACTCGAACCCGAATTTCAAGAACCGGAATCTTGCGTGCTATCCGTTGCACTACGAGGGCATAAATATTAGCGACTTACATATTATATGCCACTTCTTCTCCCTTTGCAAGTTTAATTTTTTCCGGGATGGATATCCTTTAAAAGGGTATATTGTCGAACAAATAAAAGGCGAATTGTTTGACCTTTATTGACCATCAGTGTATGATAACAATACATATAAATATTACCTTTTCTATTCAAAGGAGGAAGAAAAATGAATTTGATCCCTACAGTTATTGAACAAACGAACAGAGGCGAACGTGCTTACGATATTTATTCCCGTTTGTTAAAAGACCGGATTATCATGCTCGGCAGCGCCATTGATGACAATGTCGCCAACAGCATTGTGGCCCAATTATTATTCCTTGAAGCAGAAAATCCTGAAAAGGATATCACCCTTTATATCAATAGCCCTGGCGGCAGTATCACAGCCGGCATGGCAATTTTTGATACCATGCAGTATATTAAATCAAATGTCTCAACCGTTTGTATCGGAATGGCTGCATCAATGGGTGCATTCCTCCTTGCAGCCGGTGAAAAAGGCAAGCGTTTTGCGCTGCCAAATGCTGAAGTCATGATTCACCAGCCTCTTGGCGGAGCACAGGGCCAGGCAACAGAGATCGAGATTGCCGCTAAACGCATTCTTTTCCTTCGTGAAAAATTAAATGGCATTTTGTCAGAGCGCACCGGCCAGCCGCTTGATGTCATCCAGCGTGATACAGACCGCGATAACTTCATGACAGCGGAAAAAGCAAAGGAATACGGTCTGATTGACAACATAATCACTCGTAATATTCTTGATAAAAAAGATAAATAATTTATTGAAAAGCAATCGGCTCGTGGGAGTCGGTTGCTTTTTCTATAAGCGGATTCTCATTTACCGTTGAGGCTCCTTTTTTCTCTTTTTGGTAAATGAGGCGGGCTCTCTTTTACCGTTTGAGCTTCTTTTTCTCCTTATCGGTAAACGAGGCGGGCTCTCTTTTACCGTTAATGCTCTTTTTTTCTCTTTTTGGTAAATGAGGCGGGCCCTCATTTACCGTTTGGCCTTCTTTTTCTCCTTTTCGGTAAATGAGGCGGGCTCTCTTTTACCGTTTGGCCTTCTTTTTCTCCTTTTCGGTAAATGAGCAGGGCTCTCTTTTACCATTT
>CAYNUT010000078.1:0-17268 GCA_964400595.1 uncultured Neobacillus sp.
CCGATGCCTCTGTCATGACGCCAGCATAATGCATCATCTTGTTATTCACCGCTTCATTCACGGCAAAAATGTAGTCATTTGTGGCTATGGCTTTTAAAGTGTCAAGCCTTCCATCTTGGCTGACGGCTTGCCAAAAGTCCGACTTTTCCTTGTTTATGCCAGCAAAGTCTGTGTAATCGCTCTTAAGCTCAGTTCCAATACCTAAAACGGTAAAGCTGTCTTTTTCTTCTAGGGCATAATCAGCCATATTCAAAACCTTCCTCTTTTTTAAATTAATCAAATGATTTGTCTTTTCACTTGATGAGTTTATAATAGCCTTAAATCATGTCAAAAAATGATACTGTTTAAGAGGTCCCGATGAAAAAAGTTGAACGGATTAATATCATCATGAGGTATATCAACAACCGCGCCCACTTTACAATTTCTGAAATCATGCGAGAATTTAACATCTCTCGTTCGACAGCTATTAGAGATATCAGAGAAATTGAAGCCATGGGGATGCCGCTTGTCGCTGAAGTTGGAAGGGATGGGGGTTATTTTGTCATGAACAACTCTGTCCTGCCCACTGTTCGCTTTACCGATAATGAGATTAAAGCTCTTTTTATTGCCTTTATGGCCACAAGAAATCAACAACTCCCTTATCTAAAGAGTCGTCAGTCTTTAGCTGAGAAATTACTAGGCCTCATCTCAGAAAACCAGCAAGATGACCTTGTTCTTTTAAATCAAATCTTGCTTTTTGAAGGGACCAATCCCAATAATCCCGACCTGCTTGATCTGTCAGACCTACCCCATCCTATGTTAGAAAAACTCATCGAAATCCTTCTTTTGGATAGCTATTTATTGATTACCATCAAAGAAGAGAAGGTAATAAAGTCTTATCCAATTTATCTCTTGCACCTTTATCGTGAAAAAAGCCTTTGGCTGATTGAAGGCTTTGACTTAAAGGAAGAAAAGAAGCGGATTTTTCCTGTTGACCAACTCACCAATGTCAAACCCTACCCTACGAAAACAAGATTAAGTAAGAAAAAGATTTTAGAAAAACTAAGTAAGCAGGAAGAAGTAATTAACCTTGTCCTTGAACTTGGTCCAAAGGCGATTGCCCAGTTCAAAAAATACCATCCTTTAAAAGTTTCAATTTCCTATACGAATCCTTACCAAACCACAGCCATTCTAAAGACTTTTATCAATGTTAATAATCCCGAAGAATTGACCGAAATAACAAATTGGCTACTTTTCCTAGGTGGGGATATCAAGGTCAGGGAGGTGCCAGAAGAAGTCTTAGAAGGTTTACAAGAGAGATTATACTTATTCTGCCCATAAGCAGTGCCAGTTAAAACCCAAATAATTATGAGCTTGGCTTAAGGAAATTGGTAGTCTTGCATCGGTCGTTATTGGTATGCAATTGTGATTTTTAATGTGAATTACGAGGAGGAATGGATTGGGAGGAGCATTTCCATATGAATGCTCCTCCCAGTGATTTTTCTATTTACGCAGCTACATCCCTCTTGGTAAAAAAACTAAAAGCCAATAGCTGAAAGACGAAAAAGTAAATCAACAACATGATAACCGAGAATCCTACAGTCATACCTTTGACTAATGGGACGCCATCAAAATATTGGGTTAAGTCTGTGTTGGCAAATAAAATATATTTAGCCCAATCATACTGGCTTGAGATCAAAGTCGTAATCGTTCCTCCCATAAATAGAAGGAAAATGGATAATCCAATCGCCATAGAACTGTTTCTAAATACGGCGGAAATCATAAATGCCATTGTGGTAATCATGATAACATCAATGGACGCCAATAAATAAGTCTTGATTAAGTAAAGGAACATATTTTGTTCCACGACATTGCCATTTGAATAGGCAAGATGCACATTATTTCCATCACCTGTGCCAAATAAAGCAAACCCTAAAATAGCGGCACTAACAAATAAAATTGCCAACATAAAAAGGTCAAATAAGATAACCGTCATATATTTAGATAATAGTATTTTATATCTTTTTATAGGGCGAATTAACAGCAGCTTGACTGTTCCCCAACTAAATTCACTTGCGACAATACCAGCAGCAATAATGATTGTAAATAAACCTGCAAACGAAATAAAAGCAGAACTGTCATTGATAAATGTCCACCCTGTTGTCTCTTTGGTTGGAGGGATTTTATGGTCTAAACGGTATTGATCAACCGCAACTTTTCTTTCTAAATCTTTTTTTACATTTACGGCTGTGGCTGGCAGCTCGCTTATTTGTTTTTGATACTCCTTAATTTCTTGCTTTACCTGTTGTTCCCACTGATAATTAGCAGTTTGTTTGTTATTGCTATATACCTTGGTTAGAACCCCTGTAGCAATAACACCAAGAATCAGCAGCCCAATCATCACAAAAGTTCCTGGCCGTTTAAAAATTTTGATCCATTCATTAACTATGAGTTTATGCATGAAGCTTCTCCCCCTTTGTTGTGACTTCTAAGAAACGATCTTCTAACGACTTTGCAATTGGTTTTACTTCAAAAATGCGGATCCCTTTTTCGATTAACAATTGAATCATATTTGGTACCTCTTCTTTTTCCATCTCTATGGCTATCCCTTTGTCCACTTTTTCATATGAAATACCGTGATTCTTAAGGACAGCAATATTTTTCATATCCACTTCAAAGAAATATTTCTGTGTACTTTCCTTCGTATCATGGACCTTTTGAATATCAATGAGCTTGCCATTTTGAATAATCGCAATTCGGTCACACATCATTTCCATTTCAGACAATAGATGACTAGAGACGATAACTGACATCCCTTTTTCTTTCGTTAATTTCTTCAAATGATCACGAATCTCTCTAATCCCGGCCGGGTCAAGGCCATTGGTTGGTTCATCCAGAATCATCACCTTTGGATCATGGAGCAGACTTTGAGCTAACCCTAATCGCTGCCTCATTCCAAGGGAGTAGGTTTTCACTTTATCGTGAATCCGATCCTTTAAGCCGACAAACTCTACAACTTCCTCTATTTTTTGCTTAGAAACTCCGTTTACCATTCGGGCATATTGCATCAAATTTTGATACCCGGTTAAAAATTTATATAGCTCGGGATTTTCAACAATCCCGCCAATATTCCTAATTGCTTCTTCAAAATCCTTTTCCACACTCTTACCGCAAATCAAAATGTCACCGGAAGTGATCCCCATTAAGCCTACCATCATGCGGATGGTCGTTGTTTTCCCTGCACCATTTGGTCCTAAAAAGCCAAATACTTCCCCTTCTTCAATGGCGAAGCTTAAATCATCAATGATCTTTTTCCCTTTAATTACTTTTGAAACGTTCTTCAATTCAACAACTGGACTACTCATTCAATTCTCCTCCATTTGTACCATCGTGGATTTAAACCATTCCAGAACGGATAACCCGTCTTCTTCCCTAAGGGTTTCGACATTTTTCTGGCCGATAATATCCCCTTGAAAAATCACAATCACTTCATCTAAAAGTGGTTCAATTTCATCGATTTCATGTGTGGCAATAATAACGGTTTGCTCGTCAAAATTAATGTATGATAATAGACTTTTCACAATCGAATCGCGAACCATAGGATCAAGTCCGGAGAACGGTTCATCCAATAGTAAAACTGGTGATTTCCTTGATAAAGCCAAAACCAATTTTAATCTGCCGCGATTTCCCTTAGACAATTGCTTAATTTTTTTCGCCCGATCGAGTTTCATATTGATTAATAGTTGTTCAGCTGTCTCCATATCAAAATCGGAAAATTGAGAAGCATAAAATTCAATCATATTTCCCACTGTAAAGGATGAATAAAACATATCGAGTTCCGTTAAATAAGCCACTTTCTTACAAATTTTTCTTGTTACCTCTTCAGCGTCCACTTCCACTTTTCCATTGTTAGGATAGACAAGGCCTGCAATCATTTTCAATGTCGTCGACTTTCCACTGCCATTCGGTCCTAACAACCCATAAATCTTCCCTGTTTCAAATGTAAGGGATACATTTTTTATTGAAAAATCTTTTCCATACCTTTTCGAAACATTACGTAGTTTAACGGTCACTCTTGCTCCCTCCTCAAGTATTGTTCTAAGCCTTCCACCATTTCCTCTTGTGAAAAGCCAAGTTCTTTCATGTTTTGTACAAAGGCATCAATAATATCGGTTTGTAAACGAATCTTTAACTCTTTTAATACTTGTTCATTTTCTGTGACAAATGTCCCCTGTCCCCGCTTTGTTTCCACGATTCCCATCCTCTCCATCTCACTATAGGTTCTTTGGATTGTATTAGGGTTGACACCTGAATTAATGGCCATATCACGAACAGATGGCAGTTTTTCTCCTGCCCTCATTTCGCCTCTTACAATTTGGGACGATAGATGATCAGCTATTTGGATATATATTGGTTTAGATGTTTGAAAATTTTTTGTCATGGCCGTTACACCTCAACTTTTCTGTCGAGTAACCAACAAGAAATAAGGAATAAGCTGAACGCTACGATTACATAAATAACAAGTCCCACCACTGGAATATCCGCGGAATTCAAACGGATTTCCCATCCACCTCGTTTGACACTAGTATTTACCCCCATCAATACAGGAATTTTCCATTTGTTTACTATTTCTTTTAAAAATTCAAATCTTGCCAAAAAGACTGTAATAGTATTAAAAACAAAAAATAGAAGTAGCATAACAAGCCAGCGCCAACTTTTAACGGCTGGAAATTTACCTAAGGAATGGTAAACAGTCCAATAAAAAATGGCCCAACAAGAAATATATAAACCGAACAGCAGTAAACCGACATTAAATACTGTAATACCCTTAAACAAATCAGCCGCTTCAATATAGAATTGATTTTTATTAAATTGATAAATAATTAAGCCGACACCTGTTAAAAACAGTTGAGCAATCAGTTGATAAACAAAGGAAACAGCTGCTTTTGATAAAAATAGTACTTTACTGTTTTGCGGATTATACAGCCATAATTGTGTCTTTCCTTCCAAACGAAGCATACACAATAACATTGCCGGCAAGAAAAATGCGTGACCTCCGAGTAACAGTATGACCGCGATAGGAAGAAGTGTTAGCGGCTTATGAAAATAAATCTCTAATGCAAGCGGTATAAGCAAAAAAACAGCCAGGAAAATAAGCCATAAAAGAAACCAAAATTTTGAGATGCCAAAGTCCTTTTTCAATAGACCTTGAAAAGCAAACATATAATACTAACCTCCAATAATCATGTATTAGTGTACTAATTTGATAGTACACTAATACATGATTACACGTCAATAGGTTTTACAATTATTTCTAGATGGTGTCAGGCACCAAGAAAAGTGAAGGATAGCGTATGAAATTAAAAAATAGTGGTGATTCACATATTTAGGGAAAATGCAAAAAGGATATTAATATAATAGTATTGATTTACTAATTATTTTTCTCATCCCAATAGTGTTATCGTTACTTTTTGTTCCAATTGTTTACAGTTTTGCTGCGTTTTAACAATCATTTCCTTGACTCTCTATTTGTAGTACTGTATAGTACTAATATGAAGAAAAATACATTTAGCAATAAAGAAATTGCTCTGCAATCCGCTTTTACATTGTTTCTTACTAAAGGTTTTCTGGCAACAAGCATGGACGACATAGTCGCACGTAGCAAAGTTTCAAAAACGAACATTTATTATTATTTTAAGAGCAAGGAGGAGCTGCTGCTCGCTATTGTTAATCAGTTGATAGCACATTACGAGCAGCGAATTAATTATATTGTGTCTCAAACTGAGCTTACCGTTCAGGATAAATTAGAAGCGGTACTCCACATTTTAAGCGATACTATTGAACAAAATAACTACCTTGGCGGTTGTCCTTTCCTGACTCTGTACACACAGACGCCTATTGACGCCGTTGAAATTAGAGATAGAATCAAGAGTTTTTTTGAAAAACAGCTGCATGGTGTTGAATTGATTTTAGCCCAAGGGATTGCACGGCAAGAACTAAAGGCAGAGCTGCCCGTTAAACAAACAGCTACCTTGATTGTCTCCTCTATTGAGGGTGCTCTCTTCTTGGCTCAAGCTTCTAACAACCAAGATATGATTAAAAATTTATTTCCTGCTTTAGCTTCCATGCTAAAGTAATATTTTTAGCCATATTAGTACTGATTAGTACTAAAAAATAATAAAGGAGTGTTTTTATTATGAATATCTTCATGACCGGCGGAACTGGTTATATTGGACGTCATCTAATCGCTGAGTTAGCTTCTCAGCATCAGATTTATGCACTTGTACGTCAAAAAAATCGTCTTCTTACCATCATCAATCAACTTGCACCCGATCAACAGAACAACATTGTTCCCGTTATCGGTGATCTAACGCAGCCTCGATTAGGTTTAAGTGATGCCAGCTACAAGCAATTACTTGCAACTGATCTGATTATTCATGCAGGAGGTCCAATGAATATTGAGCTGAACCTCAGTGAAGCTGAGCAGTCTTTCCTCTACCCTGCAAAATCCCTTGCTCGGCTAGCACAGGATATCCACGCTGCAAAAGAATTAAAGCATTTTATCCATGTCGTAGGCTTTATGAGTCCCTATCATGAACAAAATGCATTGTTGGATCTAGATCATTTACTGGACAATCAACCGCCTTATGAAAAAATGAAGTTTTTAGCCGACTCTTATATACGAAAATCCCTTCATAACATGGGCATTCCCTTATCTACTGTTAATCCTAGTGTAATCGTCGGAGACTCCTTCTCTGGGAAAACGGAACAGATTGGAGGCCTTAGTATCTTAGTCGATGCCGTAAGGCGAAATCTTATGCCGCTTGTGCCAGGCGGCGACGATTATTGGTTGCCAATGGTTCATATTGATCATGTGGCTTCGTTTATTTCAAAACTTGCTAATACAGAAGGGTTATCAAGCAATACCTACTATCTTTTAGATTCTAAGCAAGAGAGTCCGTCAATCCGAACTTTCATCAAACTCATGGCACACGAATTGCAGACAACACAGCCGTTAGGAACTATACCACTTCCGTTATTGAAAACTGTGCTTAGAATGGGTGCCGGTAAATTGCTTGGTATTCCTAAAGAATCCATGAGTTTTCTTGTTAAGTCGGAATTCCCTGTTTACAGTAAATTAGAAATAGAACAAAGGAACGGCAGAAATTCATTCGTAGTTCCATCCACGCTCCCCTTTATCATTAGCGATTTGGATTATCGGTTAAATCAATTAGGCCTGAATCAAAATGAACAGAAAGATTTTAGCCAACGAAGAAGGGCTAACTTAGTTTCGCTAGAGAAAGATAGGAATGAAACGCCTATTATTTTTCTTCATGGGACGTTCAGCAATGCGGATGCCCTTTTGCCCCTCTCACAATTTTTAAGCAGTTTAAATACTTGGTTCGTAGATTTACCTGGATTTGGGCGTACCCCTTATCACCATCATCCTTCTGTGCTAGAAGGCTATGTAGAGAGCGTTTCCACTATGATCGCTGAGTTGAACAGACCCGTTATATTAGTGGGGCATTCATTTGGCGGATTGATTGCGGCTCAAGTGATGGAACGGCTGCCCTCACTGATCAAACAACTCATTTTATTGCAGCCAGTACTGCATCCTATCCAACCTAAATATAGATTTCGACGTATTACAAGTTTCGTTCTAAAATATATGGAGCCCGCCCGTTTGGAAAAAGAGCTACTTCAAGCCAATAGCTTCAGAACATCCAGTCAGTTATTGAGTAATTACGCCCATTCTGTGGTTCGTGATTTAAAATCCCCCCGCATACGCAAAACTAACGCTACGGTCATGTCTTGCTTAACTATATCAAAATCCATTCAACTAAATCCCGAGACATGGGATAAGAGGAAAATTAAGATACTATGGGGAGCTTTGGACAAAGATCATCATGTCCCAAAGCAGTTTGAACACTTGGACATTACACATATTCAGTACGGTCATCAGTTTCCTGTTGAATCCCCTGAACTAACTGCTCAATGGATTTCTCAAGCTGTAACAGAATAAAGGTTCTTTTGTAGTCCAATACTATCAAAAAAGCGACCTCACGAGGTCGCTTTTTTGATAGTATTGATGGAGGTGTGGATTGTCAACACAAATTCAGACTGCTTTTTTAAGGGCTCGTTTTCTGAACTCAACTGGACTTAAATAACCTAAGTTCCATGAACACGATGATGGTTAAACCATTTGATATAATCATCAAGTTCAAGCTTTAGATGCTCTAGGCTTTGAAAAGTCTTCTGTCTAATAAGCTCTGTTTTTAATACTTTGAATGTCGCTTCGGCAACTGCATTATCATAGTTTTTAGGGCGTTTTCTAGTAATACAGAAAAATTTAGATATCCATCTCAACGTTCCTGCCTGGGTAAAAAGACAATTGCGGGTCCAATTGATTTTCTTTTGCCGTTCGTACGCTGGGAGTAAGTCTAAAAACAACTGTATGACTCCCCAGCGAGGAGCGGTAGTTCTCAACATGGGATTGTGAAAGGCTTTTATTATAGTAGCCTGGCACGTACTTATCCAGCATGGCTTGCATTGCCGCAGCAGCTTCTTTTAAATCAGTTACTGTTTCGAGCATTCCGAACAGCATCACACTCATGTAAGCAGTATCTGTATTGGCTGGTATAGGGCTTACCATGGTTCCATAATCTTCAGATACTGTGAAACAACAGTTGGGATTGGCATGAATCAAATCTATTTTTTTCCCTTGTGCAGCTCCATGAAAATAAACAGCCTCATCCATCCAGATAAAATTCAAAGGGACAACATAAGGAACCTCCCCATCCGTTAACCCAAGGTAACCCGTCCGTGCGTGGCTTAAAAACTGATCAATACGCTTATCATCTGTACATACTAATTTTTCTTGGCGGATCATATTCATTTTTCCATCTCCTCTTTCTTTTAAAATGATAAAATCATTTTATAAAACTTCTGTACATGAGAAAAGTGACAGAATTAAAAAGTTTTATAGGGACAGATGGAGGATTAACTGTGGAACTTACCCCATTTTTACAAAAGGAGCTGCCAGAGCCGTTATACAGTCAGTTATATCATTGGATTAAGAAGGAAATTGAAGAAGGAAGGCTTTTGCCAGGAATGAAGATGCCATCCATTCGCCAGCTAACGATTCATTTAAAGGTCAGCCGGAACACGGTTGAGGCTGCATATCAGCAGTTACAATCAGAGGGATACCTCGAAAGTGTCCCTAAAAGTGGAATATGGGTAGCTGAGATCGAGAAACCTTCTTTGCATCCGATTGCAGTGGAGCATCCTATTGGGTTGGAATGTAAGCCATCAAGCGAGGTCCTTGTGGATTTTGAATATGGGAATGTAGATTTTGAGAAATTCCCCTTGAAGCAGTGGAAGAAATGTCTGGCGGATGCAGTTGATAAAGAGAGCAATTGGTTATTTCAGTATTGTGAAAGAAAGGGAGAATTAGAATTACAGCGGGAGATTTCAAACTATTTACTGCAATCCAGAGGTGTCCGCTGTACTCCAGAGCAAATCCTTGTAACGGCTGGAACACAGGCCTCCATGGCGTTGATCTGCCATCTTTTAACACTCAGGGGAAAAATCGTGGCGATGGAAGAACCGGGTTACACTGGAGTTCGATCGGTCTTAGAAGACCAGGGATGCTATATAACCCCCGTGCCTATTGAGAAGGACGGTTTGTCTGTGGAGCACATCCAAACGAGCAGTGCAAAAGCCATATATATAACGCCTTCTCACCAATTCCCATTTGGCATGGTTCTGTCCGTTTCGAAAAGAATGCGATTACTAAAATGGGCGTATCAAACTCGGGGATACATTATTGAGGATGATTATGACGGGGAGTTTCGATACCGGGGCCAGCCGATTCCTTCGCTGAAATCCCTAGATGAAGAGGAAAGGGTTATTTATTTAGGCACATTTTCTAAATCCTTTCTGCCTTCAGCCAGGTTAAGTTATATTGTACTTCCGCCTTCTCTAATGGTTCAATATACACGACAGTTCGCGGCTTATAACCAATATGTTTCTCCTATTATTCAGAGGGCTATGGCCCTGTTCATGCAATCCGGAGAATTCGAAAGGCATATTCGAAGAATGCGCAAGATGTACCAAAGGAAACACCAGGCTCTGCTAAAGAGTATTGATCAATATATGGGCACTCAAGTAAAAATCGTGGGAGAAAAGTCAGGCTTGCATATCTTATTGAAACTAAAAGGTGTAACAGCCCTCGAGCTGATCGAAAGTGGTCTCCAGAAGGGAGTCAAAGTTTATTCAACGTCAAGGTTTTGGCTTAATCCAAACCCTGAAGGTAATTCCTATATTATGTTAGGATTTGGTGGATTATCAATGGAAGAAATTGAAAAAGGAGTCAGATTACTCGCTAGCTGCCTCCCAGGTATGGGAGATAGGTGAGGTAAAAGATTACAGTTATTACCAAGCTGTTATTTAATTAATCCTTGGTTAAAGTAAGCTGAAAAATAGTTTATAATGGTGTCTGTACTTTCCAGAAGGAGGGCTATTTTGGAAAAACAAGGCGTTATATCATTAGGGGATGCATTTGTAGATTATATTTCAACTGATAGTACCAATACCAAATTCCGGCAGCTGTTGGGAGGTGCTTCTGTTAACCTGGCCGTGGGCACCAGCAGGCTTGGGCTTCCCACATATTATTTGTGCAAATTGGGGATCGATCCAATCAGTCAATTTGTGGAACAGGAATTCAAGAAGGAAGGAGTCAATATTGAATATTCTGTCCGTACAGATACGAAAAGAATTTGCGGGGTTTATGTACATCTGACTGAAAGCGGCGAGCGATACTTCCATTCCTATATAAACCTTACTCCGGATGAAGTCTTGACAGAAGACGAATTAAAAGATGAGGTTTTTGAAAAGGCCAGAATTTTTTATTTTGGCTCCGGCACTCTTTTTCAACCAAAAGCCAAAAAGACAACCGAGACCGCACTAATATATGCTAAAGAATTTTCCAGTCTGATTGCCTTTGATGCGAATCTTCGTTTAAAGCGGTGGGAAAGTGAGACCCATTGCCGTCAAACTGTTGTTTCGTTTCTTCAACATGCCAATATCGTCAAGCTGGCTGAAGATGAGTTGAATTTTTTAATGGGGACAAATTCACTAGAGGCCGGATTGGAAAAAATTTCAGAATGGAATATTCCCTATCTGTTTATCACGATGGGAGGGAAAGGTGCGTGCGGAGTGATGAATGAAAACAAGGTTTTCGTACGGGCTCCAAAGGTACACGCAATTGATACAACCGGTGCCGGAGATGCTTTTATGTCCGGACTTCTGTATTGCTTCCACGAAAAAGGAATGCCTGCAGGGCAAACGGAATTAACGGAATTTCTTCAGTTTGCCAATCGTGTTGGTGCTCAAGCTACAACCGAAATCGGATCCCTGACATCCAGCATGGATTTGGCAGAGTTGAAAAAACATTTTAAGAAGTGAAGTTCTTAAAAGGAAACAGAATTGATCTGACCAGGGGGACAGTTCTGTTGGAATTGGCGTTTTGTTCCAGTGTGCCGCAAGAACTGCCCACAAGGCTCACTAGGCTAATGAAAAGGAATATAAAAGTCGAATAGAAAATATTATATTTTTAAGTGTTTTTTAAACAGGATTTTAGTCTTATAGGTATTATTATTTGTTGCAGGTCGCGATTACTTATAGGATAGGGGTGCTGATTTGAAAAAAATTTTTGGTATTGCCTTGTTTATATTATTGTTGACTGTAATTAGTGCATGCAGTAATAAGGAACCGGCAAATGACAAAGCAGCTGGACCAAAAGTCAAACAGACAGGTGTAAAAGAAAAAGCTGCTGCAAATCCAGGGAATGAGGTTTTTCAAAAAAGTTGCATCACTTGCCACAGTTCCGGAGACATCATCGGGGGGCAAACAATGATTGATGGCGCAAAAATCCACGCAGATTTTAAGACCAAAGAAGATCTTATGGCATTTGTTACAAAGAATATGCCGAAGTCAGCACCAGGTTCCCTATCCCAAGAAGAATATGATGCCGTTGTAAAATATTTATGGGATCAAAAATAATAATGCTCCATGTGACCATGGGGACGGTTTGGCTGGCTCTTTTTTGACAAGCACATGAGCCACGAGAACCGTCCCATGGTTTCTTTATTTGCTCCATATTCAAAGTTTTCCGCAACGCAGTGATTTCTGGGTTCTCTCCTTGGAAGACAATAGGAACTTTTTCATAATGCCAATCCTTTTAAGGGAAAAATGATCGATATACACAGTAACCATCAGTATGGCACATGGCTCAATCGGTGCCGGCTTTGATACAACCTTAAAAGCAGCACAAGACAAGGGGACGCAAATGACAACAACCAAAACATATATCAAAGAATGGCAGCAAGCACTGCAACAAGAGATTAATCACTTAAAAAAGTTTGGCGGAAGCCGCTATGCTGTAACAAATGGAAGGCTGTTGTCAAACGATAGCCCTTACAGCTACTATTTTGATACACCCATCTCATTAAGGATACCAGTTGGTTCCGCCATAAAATTGGAATGGGGCACAATGAAAACGAGCGGAAAGGTGCTTTCCTCAGAGGGCAGGGGAGTCATTCTGGCATTAGAGCAAAGCTTTGGCGACCTCATCCTGGAGGCGTATTTACTGCATGATCCATGGGAACTGCTGGAACAATTAATCGAGCGCTTGGATGAAATCAAGAAAAGCAAGCAAAAGCGGCTGAGGATTAAAAGATTGATGAATCCTTCCATGGAAGCCAGGCATCCCGTAGAAAAGATTAAGAGCAATGTCCACGAGTTGGTTTTGCGGTCAAAATACAATCCGGTCACGTTCGTCTGGGGGCCGCCGGGCACTGGAAAAACATATACTCTGGCCAGAACAGCAGCCAACAAATATTTTCAGCAGAAAAAAGTGTTGATTCTGTCGCATAGCAATCAAGCTGTCGATGTATTGATGGGTGAACTGACTGATTTTATTAAAAAGAAAAAACGATTCCGAGAAGGGGATGTGCTCCGCTACGGCGGGAACATCGGGGATACGCTGGCAGTCCATCACGAAATTACCACTGGTCTGCTCATTGAAAAACAGGATCCGTTACTTGCTAAGGATCGGGAGAGACTAACAGAACAAAGGCGTCACTTAAAGCAAGACCTGGTCCATTCTTTCAGTAAACGAGATTCGGATCATCTGCTGGAACTAGAAACCCAGATTGCCAGGATGCTGGAAAAAGTCCGGAAGAAAGAAGTCCAATTAGTAAAAGATGCATTCATTGTCGGCACGACGCTGGCAAAGGCGGCTAGTGACAGTGCCGTTTATGAACAGGACTATGATGTGATCATTCTCGATGAAGCCAGTATGGCCTATGTTCCGCAGGCTGCGTTTGCCGGTGCATTGGGAAAGAGAGTCATTATTTGCGGGGACTTCAAGCAATTGCCTCCGATTGCTTCAAGCCGGGAACCGCTTGTGGCCAAATGGCTGAAAGAGGATGTGTTCCGTCAGGCTGGGGTGGTGGAAGGACTGAATGAAGGAAAGCTTCATCCTCAGCTTTTTTTATTAAAAGAACAGCGGAGGATGCACCCTGACATTTCTGCCTTTACCAATCAGTACATCTATCATTCACTGGTTGGAGATCACGAAAGTGTCTGTAAAAGCAGAAATCAAATCGTCAGCCAAGCTCCATTTAATGGGCAGGCTGCCGTGCTATTGGATACAAGTTTCACGGGATTGCATTGCATGAGTGATAAAACGACTAATTCACGATTCAACCTATGGCAGCTGCTGCTGTCTTTTCAATTGATTCATGAAGCCTGCCTGGGCGGCGCTAAATCGGTTGGGTATGTGACACCATACAGGGCCCAGGCGAATCTTATGGAGCAGCTCCTTGAAGAGATCTATGAGAATGAGCGCCGCCATAAGGATATCATCGCAGCCACTGTCCACCGATTCCAGGGGAGTGAACGGGATGTGATGATATTCGATACGGTCGATAGTGCCCCGCAAGATCGCGCTGGTATGCTATTAACCGGCAAGGACAGTGAACGTCTGTTGAATGTAGCCATTACGCGAACGAAAGGAAAATTTCTTCACGTCAGCAACCGGGATTTTATCGAAAAGCACATTTATCAAGGAAAAACGTTGCGGCAGCTCGTTGACCATCAGGTCCGGCACAACCAAACGGTCACAACAAAAGAAATTGGTTCATGGGTTCGGAACCAACACCCAAAATTAAGATGGATGCATGCGCGAAAATTGGAACCTGTTTTTCACGACATGAAATCGGCCAAGTCATCGATTGCCATCTCCTTGCCGAAGGGAACCAAGTTATCGGAAGAATGGAAAGAGCAGTTACGAAACAGAGGGAAACGAGTAAAATTGACCATTATGTCCAATCAAGAGTGGAGTAAATCCGATGTCTGGCTGGATGAAAACGTCCCGTTTCCACTTGTGATGATTGACGAGAAGGTTTTGTGGCTGGGACTTCCGCTCGAAGGCGCCAGAGGAATCCGGCCGCCTTATGTAGCGGCTAGACTGAGTTCCAGCAAAGTGTGTGAATACTTGGTAAAACAGATTTAGGTCCACGTCCTTTCGATCATTAGTACTCTGAAGATGTCTAGTCTATGGATCTAAATATAAAAGGAGAGGGGGGCCCTCTCCAAAATTTATTTTGCTGTGAATTTATTTTTGGCCTATCGATCGTTTCAAATGGACTTACCTCACATTCGCTTTTTCGACAAAAAAGCATTGATTTAAGTTTTCTATCTGTTTATAATATGACTATTAAATTTATAAAGTTTCACTCATATAATCGCGGGAATATGGCCCGCAAGTTTCTACCGGATTGCCGTAAACAATCTGACTATGAGTGGGTAATGAAAATCCGCTTGTTTAGTTTGGCGGACTTCCTTCCTATTTCTTTTGGATAAGGAGCCCAAAGGTCATTGCCTCACTCAATTTTGATGTGAAGCAATAACCTTTGGGCTTTTTATGTTGTATAACCATTTTTCAATGCTGTATTTGTTTTTTTATTGCAGCACAAATGCTGGAGGTCGCTATGAAACTATTAGAGGAAAGAATCAAACAAGATGGACAAGTCTTATCCGAACATGTATTAAAAGTAGATTCCTTTTTGAATCATCAAATTGATCCTGAATTAATGCAGGAGATTGGCAAAGAATTCGCGGCACGATTCGCGGGAGAAGGAATTACAAAGATTGTCACGATAGAATCTTCTGGGATTGCTCCGGCAGTAATGGCGGGATTGTACTTAAATGTCCCGGTTGTATTTGCAAGAAAAAGAAAATCGCTCACTTTATCTGAGGATTTACTCACCGTTTCAGTTCATTCTTTTACAAAAAATGAAACCAATGAAATATCGGTTTCAAAAAGATATGTCCATCAAGATGATTGTGTATTAATCATTGATGATTTTTTGGCAAACGGCCAAGCTGCGCTTGGATTAATTGACATTGTGAAGCAAAGCGGCGCAGAGGTTGCAGGTGTCGGTATCGTTATCGAAAAGTCATTTCAAGATGGGGCTGCCAAATTGAAGGAACTTGGCTTCAGGGTGGAATCATTAGCACAAATTGCTGACCTGTCTAACGGAGAAGTCATTTTTAAAAAGGAAAAAGCGGAGGAATTAGTTTAATGAAACAAAATCCATTCAAAATCGGTTCATTGGGTATTCAGCATGTATTAGCGATGTATGCCGGGGCCGTGATTGTACCCTTGATCATTGGTAAAGCCCTTCATTTTAATAACGAGCAGCTAGCCTATTTAGTTTCATTGGATATTTTAACCAGCGGAATTGCAACGCTGTTACAGGTTTGGCAGAACCGCTTTTTCGGGATTGGTCTTCCGATTGTTCTCGGCTGTACCTTTACGGCTGTAGGACCAATTATTTCAATTGGTGGTCAATATGGCCTTTCCTCCATTTATGGTTCGATTTTAGTCTCCGGGTTGATTGTTGTTTTGATCGCCAAATATTTCGGGAAATTGATTCGCTTCTTCCCTCCTGTTGTTACCGGATCGGTCGTAACAATCATTGGAACAACATTAATTCCGGTTGCGATGAACAATGTTGCCGGCGGGCAGGGCAGCCCTGATTTCGGCTCCATTTCTAATATCGCTCTTGCATTTGGAACGCTATTATTCATCATCGTTTTATACCGTTTCTCTACGGGATTTATACGTGCGATTTCCATTTTATTGGGGTTGATTGCCGGTACCATAGCCGCTGCCTTTATGGGAAAAGTAGATTTTTCCTCAGTCAATGAGGCATCGTGGTTCCATATGGTAACACCATTACATTTTGCTGCACCTTCATTTGACCTGGCACCGATTATTACGATGACGTTAGTCGCAATTGTAAGTCTTGTGGAATCATCTGGTGTGTATTTTGCACTGGCGGAAATTACCGGCCGCAAATTGACGGAAGAAGATTTAGTAAAAGGTTACCGTGCTGAAGGAATAGCAAGCATCATTGGAGCATTCTTCAATTCCTTCCCGTATACAACGTATTCACAAAATGTAGGTCTTGTACAATTCTCAGGTGTTAAAGACAAAAGCGTGATCTATCTAATGGGTGGAATGCTTGTATTTTTAGGGTTTTTACCGAAAATCGGTGCATTAACGACGGTGATTCCTACTGCCGTTCTTGGCGGTGCAATGGTGGCAATGTTTGGAATGGTCATTGCCTCCGGTATTAAAATGCTTAGCAAAGTCGATTTTTCCTCACAGGAAAATCTGCTAATTATTGCTTGTTCTGTCGGTGTAGGATTGGGTGTGACCACCGTACCGAATTTATTTGACGCACTGCCTGAAAGTGTTAAAATTTTGACCAACAGCGGAATCGTTGCCGGAAGTTTAACAGCCATCTTTCTAAATATCATCTTTAATGTGGCAAAACCAATGAAACAAAAGCAAGCTGTGCAAAGCCTTAAGGCATCCTAATAAATAATGTCCAGTTCTTAAAAAAGGTGCCTGACCCCTGGGACGTTAACGCATAAACACAGCGGGGGTCAGACACCTTTTTATTTTCATTATTCGATTTACCGTCGTCAGTTGCGAAACAGGCAAAAAGTATGTCATTTCTCTGCACTCTCGCTCTTTTTCTTCAGTATTTGTATAGATTTCTGAATCAGTTTAGCGTCATTCATCTTTATTCCGTGAATAAGGATCCACAAGGTGTTTATTTTTGAGTAAAATTGAGTGATTCGCTCATAAAAGAATACCCAAAACCATACAAATTGGAGGTTCAAGGGAGTAAAATTACGTATCTGATTCCC
>CAYNUT010000079.1:0-15167 GCA_964400595.1 uncultured Neobacillus sp.
TGACCGCTTTTTGTCGCTTATCGGTAAAAGAAAACTCTCCTCATTAACCTTTTGACCGCTTTTTTTCTCTTTTTTGTAAATGAAACGGCTCCTCATTTACCCAGATATAAAAGCCCCGAACTAACCAATGTCCGAGGCCAAAACCAAATTATTTTTCATCAGAAACACGCCGGATTTTAATATCTTTTAATAACTCTCTTACAACATAGCTCGCCATGATCAATCCGCAGGCGGATGGTACAAAGGCATTAGAGGATGGCGGCATTTGCGCCTTGCGGATTGGTGCATTTTGATTACCAACTTCTTTTTTTACATCTTCACGAATCACAATTGGGCTCTCATCTGAGAATACCACCGGGATGCCCTTATGAATCCGTTCCTTCCGCAGCTTGGTGCGGATGACCTTTGCAAGCGGGTCTGTATGGGTCTTAGAAATATCGGCAATCTGGAAGCGGGTCGGGTCCATTTTGTTTGCCGCTCCCATCGAAGAAATAATTCGAATCCCCCGCTTTAAGCACTCTTTCATTAAATGAATTTTATACATTATGGTATCGGAAGCATCGACGACAAAATCCAGGTTATAGCCAAAAATCTCCTCATAGGTTTCTTCTGTATAAAACATTTTTAAGGCAATTACTTCACAATCAGGATTAATATCCTGAATACGCTCTTTCATGATGTCTACTTTCGGGCGGCCGACAGTTGAAAGAAGAGCAATCAGCTGGCGGTTTACATTCGTAATATCGACGTCATCTTTATCGATTAAAATTAAGCGGCCGACCCCGGAACGGGCAAGCGCCTCGGCAGCAAAGGATCCAACGCCGCCAATCCCCAGCACCGCGACCGTGCTGTTTTTCATAATTTCCAGGCCCTCTTTACCGATGGCAAGCTCATTTCGAGAAAATTGATGCAGCATGTATTTTCACTCCAAAACATTATATTCAAGTTCAATTATTATCTTTTCACCCTAAAAAATATATCATACTTCCTTATAAAAGCAAGTATCTTGATAGGAATTATAGATTTAAATCAAAAATAAAACCCCCTGCCGAAGCAAGAGGTTCATTTTTGGAAAAAGAAAAGAGTCCCAATGGTGCCGTCGCTCTTGATCCCTTGTTTTGATCCCGCACTCAGCAGGTGGGTGTCCTGTTCCCGGTATTGTAAGTCCCCTGACTCATTAAAGAGTGGGGCATTTACGCAATCAGAAAACTCCAGACTCCCGAATAATTAATGTTCGGTCAAAACTTCAGGTAACACAACGTACATTTCAGGACTCTTCTTTATTGCTTTTATAATAGCATATTTTGCAGATTTCTTCAAGAAAACCTGAAAGCGAATTCCTGTTATTTATTAACATTTAGTGACAAATTCAACTCCAGTAATTGGGCCTCAGAAACCGTTCCAGGCGCATCTGTTAACAGGCAGCTTGCACTTGCGGTTTTAGGGAAGGCAATCGTATCACGGAGGTTTGTGCTGCCGGCAAGCAGCATCACCAGACGGTCAAGACCAAGGGCGATTCCTCCATGCGGAGGTGTTCCATATTCAAATGCATTTAGCAAAAATCCGAACTGTTCCTTGGCTTCTTCCGGTGTAAAACCGAGCACGCTGAACATTTTTTCTTGAATATGGCGTTCAAAAATCCTCAGTGAACCGCCGCCAAGCTCATAGCCGTTTAAAACAAGGTCATAGGCTTGAGCGCGGACCATTCCAGGGTCTGAATCTAAATATTCAAGATCTTCCCTAAATGGCATTGTAAACGGATGGTGGGCTGCATAATAGCGGCCTTCCTCCTCATCAAATTCCAATAATGGCCAATCGGTAATCCATAAGAAATGAAACAGGCTTTGATCGATTAAACCAAGCTCTTTACCGAGTTTAAGCCTCAATGCTCCGAGGGCGTCTGCAACAACATTTTTCTTATCAGCAACAAACAGCAACAAATCTCCTTCGGCCGCTTCAAGTGAAGCCTTAAGTGCATGCACGTCCTCTTCGGAGAAGAACTTCGCAATCGGTCCCTTTAAACCTTCCGCATCAACTTTTAACCAGGCGAGACCTTTTGCACCATAAACGGCTACAAACTCTGTTAAGGCATCAATATCTTTACGGGAATACCTATCCGCTGCACCCTTCACATTGATGGCTTTAACTTGGCCGCCGCCTGCGATTGCAGAAGCAAACACCTTAAAGCCGGAATCCTTCACGATTTCGGAAAGATCGACAAGTTCTAAGCCAAAACGGGTATCCGGCTTATCGGAACCATAACGGCTCATTGCCTCATCGTAGGTCATCCGCGGGAATGGTACATTCATTTCTATTCCTTTTACTTCCTTCATCAGCTTTGACATCATCCGTTCCATTAAAGCCAAAATATCATCTTGGCCTAAGAAACTCGTCTCAATATCAACTTGCGTAAATTCTGGCTGGCGGTCTGCACGCAGATCCTCATCGCGGAAGCAGCGGGCGATTTGGTAATAGCGTTCAATTCCTCCCACCATGAGCAGCTGTTTAAACAGCTGAGGAGACTGAGGAAGCGCATAAAATTCACCTGGATGCACCCGGCTTGGCACCAAATAGTCTCGTGCCCCCTCTGGGGTACTTTTTGTTAATATTGGTGTTTCAATGTCCAAAAAGCCTTCTGAATCGAGAAAATCACGGATTTGCTTCGTCACCTGATGGCGCATTTTTAATGTTTCAAAAATAACCGGGCGGCGGAAATCTAAATAACGATATTTTAAACGGACATCCTCTGATGCATCCGTATTATCGGAAATCGTAAATGGCGGGGTTTTCGCTTCATTAATAATCGTAACCTTTTCCGCCTGCACCTCTATTTTACCGGTTTTCAGATTCTCGTTAATCGTCAAAGCTTCGCGGGCAACTACAGTCCCAACAACATCAAGAACATATTCATTGCGAATTTTTTCTGCAATCTCAAGTGCTTCCTTTGATAAATCAGGATTAAATACCACCTGAACAATTCCGGACCTGTCACGCAGATCGATAAAAATTAACCCGCCAAGATCCCGCCGTTTTTGAACCCATCCTTTTAATGTTACCTTTTTCCCTACTGCAGACTCGGGAACTTCGCCACAAAAATACGATCTGCCAAACATGTTAATCCTCCTTTAATTCCTTTAAATATGAAACAAAAGAATCAAGGCCTACCTCTTCTTGCTCTCCAGTAGCCATATTCTTCACACTGATTTTATTGTTTTTCAACTCTTCGTCACCCAAAACAGCCACATACTTTGCCTTTAAACGATCGGCTGCTTTAAATTGTCCTTTGATTTTTCGATTCAAATAATCGCGTTCCGCTGAAAAACCGGCCATGCGAAGCTGCTGTAGAAGTCCCACTGTATAATCCTTCGCTTCCTCGCCGAGTGCGGTCAGATAGCAATCGATGCTTTCATTAAGTTCAAGTTCAACACCTTCTGCATCAAGTGCTGCAATAAAGCGTTCGATGCTTAAGGCAAAACCGATACCAGGCGTTTCCGGACCGCCGATTTCTTCGACTAATCCGTTATAGCGGCCGCCGCCGCACAAGGTGGTAATCGCCCCAAAGCCCTCGGCTTCACTCATGATTTCAAAAGCTGTATGATTATAATAATCCAAGCCGCGAACTAAGTTGGGATCAACTTCAAATGGAATATCGAGCTGAGTCAAATACTGCTGCAATTTTTCAAAATAGGCTCTTGAAAAATCATTCAGATAATCAATGATCGATGGAGCCGATTTCATTAATTCATGCTCGCGGTCCTGCTTGCAATCAAGGATTCGGAGCGGATTTTTTTCAAGACGGTTTTGACAATCAGGGCAAAACTCTCCGATTCTCGGTTTAAAATGATTTACTAAGGCATCACGGTGTGCCTGGCGGCTCTCCTTATCACCTAGACTGTTAATAATGAGCTTTAGCTTTTTCAGGTCCAATTCTTTATAAAGATTCATGGCAAGGGAAATTACTTCCGCGTCAATCGCCGGATCATTGCTGCCAAGGGCTTCCACACCAAACTGAACAAATTGGCGGAAGCGCCCTGCCTGTGGCCGTTCATAGCGGAACATCGGTCCCATATAAAAAAGCTTAACGGGTTGGTTCGCAAAACCAAACATCTTTTTCTCCACAAAAGCCCTTACCGTTGACGCTGTTCCCTCGGGTCTTAACGTGATGCTGCGGCCTCCCCTGTCTTCAAATGTGTACATTTCCTTTTGGACAATATCCGTCGTATCGCCAACTCCTCTTGAAAACAACTCTGTATGTTCAAAAACAGGTGTGCGAATTTCCTGGTATTGGTATTTTTCGCAAAGCTCTCTTGCTTTTTTTTCGATCAACTGCCACTTTTCCACTTCTCCGGGCAGAATGTCCTGTGTTCCTCTTGGAATGTTTATTGACATAGCGGAAAACCTCCTCAATCTATAAAAAATTTTTTGCTTATGTATTTTATTAAATAAGGCTATGTTAAACTTGCCTGTTGATTTCCGTTTCAATCAGCAAAGTGAGAAAAATCAACAATGAGTTTTAACAGAGCCTAAAATAAAAAAACTCCCATCCCTTGTATAAAACAAGGGACGGAAGTTTTAATCCGCGGTGCCACCCTAGTTGAAGCGTCCTGAAATTGGACACTTCCTCTCAAACAGTTAACGCCTGTCACGTTCATCTCCTACTAGAGCCGTACTTTTTCAGAGAGAAACCTTCGGAGTGTTCTTTCATTAAGATTCATGCAGAAATGCTTTCAGCCCAAGGCATTTCCTCTCTTTTCATGGACTTTCCTTAACTACTATGCTCCATCATCGGTTTATAAATATATAGCATTATATTTATTTAATAATAAAGAGCATACACAGCAATGTCAAGAGAGATTTAGGATCTCCCCAAATGTTTTTTTAATCGTTTGACATCCCCCATGGTCAAACCAAACTCAGAGGCAAGCTCAAACGAATTGGTATGTTGTTCTTTTTGGATAAAATCGTGGAAATCAACGCCGAAAAGCCGGCCGTCCATCGATTGGATGTTCATTCCCTTCTCACTTGACCGCATTCCATTCACCCCATCCTTTTTTCGTCCTACTCTATTATTTCCAATCCGCTCAAAAATCTTGCACAAAAATAATACTACTGGGGTAATTTTCGACCTAATTTTAACAATTAAGGAATGATTTTCGGCATTTTTTACGCTAAAATGAAAAAGTGGGAAAGGAGAATGTGATGTACAAACGGCTTAGTTTACTGTTATTATCTATTATTCTTATTTTTGGCATCTTCCTGCCGCAGGAGAAAAGTATTGCCGCCAGCGGTTCCGTTACAATTGCAAGCGATTCTGTTAATATCCGCAGCGGTCCAGGTTTGAGCTATCCACTACTAAAGGCAGCGAAGCGTGGAGAAAAATATTCAATTGTCCAAGAAAAAGGCGATTGGATTGAAATTCAGTTATCACTTGGAAAAACAGGCTGGCTTGTAAATTGGCTTGTCACAAAAGATAACGAGAAAACAGCTGCTGCCGCATCGACGAAGGGTTCTAAAGGAAATATAGCCATCGCCACTGACCAATTAAGAGTCCGAACCGGTCCCGGGACAAGCTTCCAGGTCATCGGCTCCCTAAATAAAGGTCAAGCGGCTGCCATATTGGAGCAAAATGAAAATTGGTATAAAATTGCCGCCCCATTTGGCGAAGGCTGGGCCGCAAGAGAATTCCTTAAAGTCCAAGACGGTGCACAGGAAAATACATCACCTGATACTGCCAAAACAAGCACCGGTATTGTGAGCGGCGACACGTTAAATGTCCGCAAAGAAGCTTCCTCCTCAAGTCCCGTGATTGGAAAACTTACCCACGGAACAACTGTAACCATTTATTCCAAGAAAAATAACTGGTTAGAGGTAAGCTACGGAAATCTTAAAGGCTGGGCCAGTGCAGATTTTATTAACTCCACAACGGGAACGGCTAAGGATTCTCCAAAAAAGGAAACGAACCTTTATGGAACGGTAACGGCCAGCAGTTTAAGCGTCCGCTCGGGCTCATCGTTAAATGCAAGCGTTATCGGGAGCGTTTCAAAAGGACAGGGCTTCCCCATTCTAGAGGAAAATAATAACTGGGCAAAAATTGAATATAAAACCGGGAGTTTCGGCTGGGTTGCCGGCTGGTATTTGGATAAATCGGCAACACCTGCTACAGCACCCAAGAGCAATTCGGGCGATGGCAATAAAGGGACCATAACCATCCTCCAGGATGGCACGAATATCCGTAAAACCCCAACTGTACAAGCCGACGTGCTGCAGCGGGCCAATCAAGGGGAAACATTCTCCGTCATCCGCGTCCAAAATGATTGGTATGAAATCAAATTAAAAAATGGAAAAACAGGTTTTGTCGCCGGCTGGATCGTTTCAATAAATGGTTCAGCAACGCAAATTGAGAAAACTGGGGGCGAAAGCTACCTTAAAAATAAAACCATTATCCTTGATCCCGGACATGGCGGCGGAGATAACGGAACTACCGGTGCCTCGGGCACTCTAGAAAAGAATCTTACCCTGAGAACGGCACAGCTTTTATATGATAAGCTGAAAGCTGCAGGGGCAAAGGTTTATCTTACACGAAATAGTGATTCCTATCTTGCCCTGCCGTCAAGGGTAAGCATGGCCCGTTCGTATAATGCTGATGCCTTTATAAGTCTGCATTATGACAGCAATTTGGACCGCAGTGTCCGCGGAATGACCGGCTATTACTATCATTCCTATCAAAAAACGCTGGCTGATACGGTCTATGCATCTGTTGCAGGCCAAACAAAATTAAAAAGCAGAGGTGTCCGCTTTGGGGATTTCCACGTCATTCGCGAAAACAGTCAAAAAGCATCCCTGATTGAGCTTGGCTATTTGAGCAATCCGGAAGAAGAAATCACTCTAAATTCCAGTACTTTTCAAGAAAATGCCGCATCTGGATTATTTAATGGACTAGCTCATTTCTTTAAAGACAATAAATAAATTAAAAGCTTGGCTCCAAAAAAATTGGTGCCAAGCTTCTTTTATGACTTGCTTTCAACTATTAAAGTTACCGGACCGTCATTGGTCAATTGAACATCCATCATGGCACCGAAAACACCGGTTTCCACGCGGATTCCTTTGTCTCGCAGCAGGCTGTTGAACGTCTCATATAACGGCTCTGCCTGCTCTGGTCTTGCCGCATCAATGAAACTCGGCCTTCTTCCCTTTCGGCAGTCGCCATAGAGAGTAAACTGGGAAACGGAAAGAATTTCACCGCCCACATCCAATAATGACAGATTCATCTTATCATCGGCATCTTCAAAAATCCTTAAATTTGCGATTTTATCAGCTAAAAATACTGCATCCTTTTCGGTGTCATCATGTGTTACACCTACCAATAGAACTAACCCTTTGGTAATTTGTCCTGTTACGCTGCCATCTACTGTGACTCTAGCCTCTTTACTTCGCTGTATAACTACTCGCATGACATTACTCCTTAATTCATAATTCGGCGAACGGAATAAATATCGGGAATTTGCTTAATTCGTTCGACTACCTTTTGTAAGTGATTGACATTGTGAATAGCAATTGACATAATAATTGTGGCCATTTTATTGCGATCTGATTTGCCCGTTACAGCAGAGATATTCGTTTTTGTCTCATTGACGGCCTGAAGGACCTCGTTTAAGAGCCCTCTGCGGTCATAACCGCTGATTTCGATATCAACGTTATATTCCTTCCGGTCATTTAAGGAAGTTTCCCACTCGACCGGGATTAATCTTGTCTGTGCATCATTTGAGTCAATGTTCGTACAATCAGACCGGTGAACAGAGACCCCGCGCCCCTTCGTAATAAACCCGACAATTTCATCTCCTGGAATAGGATTACAGCATCTTGATAAGCGGATTAACAAATTATCAATCCCCTGTACCCGGACACCGGATTCCCGTTTTTTCGCAGAAGGGAAGGCTTTTAAGTCAGTAATATTATTCGTAATGCTTGATGACTGTTCCTTATCCCGTTTTTTTCGCCATTTTTCCGTTAACCGATTGGCCACCTGAAGGGCGGTTACGCCATTATAGCCAACTGCAGCGTACAGATCCTCTTCATTGGTAAAATTATATTTTTCCGCTACCTTTTTAAGATTCTCCGGCGTTAAAATTTCTTTAATGTCAAACTCCATGCTGCGGATCTCTTTTTCAATAAGCTCTTTCCCTTTGACAATATTTTCATCGCGGCGCTGCTTCTTGAAGAACGCCCGTATTTTATTTTTTGCCTGGGAGGTTTGCGCGAGCTTCAGCCAATCCTGGCTTGGACCATAGGAATGCTTGGAAGTTAAAATCTCGATGATATCACCGGTTTTAAGCCTGTAATCAAGGGTAACCATCTTTCCGTTTACTTTTGCACCGATTGTTTTATTGCCGATTTCAGAGTGAATGCGGTAGGCAAAATCAATTGGAACCGAGCCCGACGGCAATTCTATGACATCGCCCTTTGGTGTGAACACGAAAACCATATCGGAAAAAAGGTCCACCTTCAATGATTCCATAAATTCTTCTGCATTGGCTGTATCATTTTGAAATTCCAGAATTTCCCTGAACCAGGTTAACTTTTGCTCAAATGAGGAGCTGTCGCTGATTGTCTTTCCTTCTTTGTAAGCCCAGTGGGCGGCAATCCCGAACTCCGCTATTCTATGCATTTCAAATGTTCTTATTTGTACTTCAAGCGGGTCTCCCTTTGGACCGATTACAGTGGTATGCAAAGACTGATACATATTCGGTTTTGGCATGGCTATATAATCCTTGAAACGGCCCGGCATCGGCTTCCAGCACGTATGAATAATGCCTAACACCGCATAGCAGTCCTTTATGCTATTCACGACAATCCGGACAGCGAGCAAATCATAAATTTCACTGAATTGTTTATTTTGCAAAGCCATTTTCCGATAGATGCTGTAAATATGTTTGGGACGGCCGGAAAGTTCGGCCTTAATCGAGACCTCACTCAGTCGCTCCTTCACATCTTCCATGACATCCTCTAGATATTGCTCCCGCTCTGCCCGCTTCTTTTTCATTAAGTTGACAATCCGGTAATATTGCTGTGGATTTAAGTATCTTAATGCAGTATCTTCGAGCTCCCATTTAATCTTGGAAATACCCAAACGATGGGCTAAAGGGGCGAAAATTTCAAGTGTTTCATTTGAAATCCGGCGCTGCTTTTCTAACGGAAGATGTTTTAATGTCCGCATATTATGCAAACGGTCGGCAAGCTTAATAAGAATCACCCGGATGTCCTGGGCCATGGCCACAAACATCTTGCGGTGATTTTCTGCCTGCTGTTCCTCATGTGATTTGTATTTAATTTTCCCTAATTTTGTTACCCCGTCGACAAGCATCGCCACTTCGCCGTTAAAGGTTGTCTGAATGTCTTTTAAGGAGACATTCGTATCTTCAACAACGTCATGAAGAAAACCCGCTGCCACCGTTGCAGGGTCCATTTGTAAATCGGCCAAAATGCCGGCAACCTGGATGGGATGAATAATATACGGCTCGCCTGATTTTCTATATTGTTCACGATGAGCATGTTTCGCAAATTCATATGCTTTTTTGACTAAGGCAACATGCTCTTCATTCAAATATAATTTCGTCTTGTCGATGACTTGGTCGGCTGTTAACACTTGATCATTCGCCATGAAATCACCTTTATTTTTTCTTCAATTTTATTTAATAAATGTTACTTTTGGAAAAATCGTTTCAAAATTAGAATGATTGTTACTATTATCGAAAAAAAAAGCCAAGATGTAAAGAGATTAGGCGTTTTTTTTCGGAAATGATGAAATTGCTGTCGAATTTTAGTTATACAAAGAGAGCACCCACTTTCGAGTGCCCTCTATCGTCCATTAATACTTCATTAACGTTAAGACATCATAGCCGTCCAGCTTGCTTCTGCCCTCTAGATAACTTAATTCAATGAGGAAGGCAATACCAGCAACAACCCCGCCAAGCTGCTCCACTAATTGAATAGTTGCCTCAATCGTGCCGCCTGTTGCGAGCAGATCGTCAGTGATTAAAACCCGCTGTCCAGGTTTAATGGCATCTTTATGAATAGTTAAAATATCGCTTCCATATTCAAGGCCATAGTTCACTTTAATCGTTTCACGCGGCAGCTTTCCTTCCTTACGAACAGGGGCAAAGCCCACCCCCAATGAATAAGCAACCGGACAGCCGATAATAAAGCCGCGGGCTTCCGGCCCGACAATTAAATCAATATTTTTATCCTTTGCATAAGCAACAATTTGGTCAGTGGCATATTTATATGCATTACCGTCATTCATTAATGGAGTAATATCCTTAAATTTGATACCTGGTTTTGGGTAATCCGGTACGATTGCAATGAATTGATTTAAATCCATTATTTTATTGCCTCCTCAATTGTAACCGACTCCAGAATAATTTCATCAAACCAGCCCTTTAATTCTTGAAAGGAGGAAAATAAAAGATCTCTTTCAAGTGCGTATTGCGCCTGTTTATTTTGAAAGGTTCTCGAGTCAGATAAATCACGCTTTTGCGATTGTTTATTTATTGTTATAAATCCATTGTTTATTGTAACAAAATCCAGTTCAGAAAACACCTTTGACATAAAATAAATCGTTTCAAGCGACCAGCCCCTATGTTTGGCAATAACATCACCATCACGCTTTATGTCAATTGGGCCTTTTTTTAACAGGAAAGCGTAAAACCATTTAAAATGGTCACGAGTCGGAACTGTGCTGAAAAAATCACTGGATTCCTTATAGAAATAAGCATAAATCCTTGCAGGCTGTTTTCCTTGCAGCAATGATGTTAAGATATCCTTTGATGGCGGAAAATCAGCTAAAACAATATTGGCTTTTTGCACATCAAATGCTTTAGCTTCCTCTTCATTCCGAATCAAAATGGTTTCCGTCAGCAGCTGCGGGTTTAATTTTTCCAGATGCTCATCATGAAAAATAATGACCTTACGATTATCCGCAGGTACGTTTTGATCAATTTGCTGGATTCGTTTATGCCCGCGATAATCGAAGAGCTGCCATGATTGGATGGCTATATCCTGAATGAAAATTTGCGGTTTGCGAATATTGTTCCATTCATTTATAGATAATTCCCCTATTAATGAAATTTTTGCAGCCGGAGAAATTTCGTCAACTAATGGCCCCAGCCCAAAACCAACACCATCGAGATTTGCCCCTTCGTCATTGACAATTATCTTTAGATGGTTTTGATCACTGCCGATTTTCCTTATATTAGCAATCGCAACATCATGAATTAAAACCTTTGGTTTAGCATTGTCCATTCCAAATGGTGAAAGGAGACCCATTTCATCTAATGATGATAAATGGATATCTTCAAGACGAAACTCACCATCAAGGAAGGTAACAGGTATAAAATCCTCAGCCTTAAGCAGTACATCTGCTAATTTATTTAATCTTGCCCGAAGATCCGGCACATCAGCCAGATTTAACGTCATCCCGGCAGCCCCGGGGTGTCCTCCAAAGTGGGGAAGAATATCCCGGCAGGTGGATAAATTTTGAAAGAGGTCAAATCCGGCAATGCTTCTTGCCGAGCCCTTCGCTATGCCTTTTTCGCTGTCATAGCTCAGGACAATCACAGGACGATAATATTTTTCAACGAGCCTTGAAGCGACAATGCCAATGACGCCGGCATTCCAGCCTTCTTTTCCAATAACAAGTACCTTATTTGTTTCAATTGGATAATTCTTTTCCACTTCTTCGATGGCTTCAGCAGTAATGGAATTGACGATGGATTGCCTTGTTTTATTCAAGTCTTCCATTTCTGCTGCCAGCTGTTCGGCTTCGGATGGGTCATCTGTCAGAATAAGTCCGACAGCAAGATCAGCATCTTCTAATCTTCCCACAGCATTGATTCTAGGGGCAAGAGTAAAGCCAATGGTTTCTTCAGTTATGGACATGGGATCGACACCAGCTAATTTCAAAACTGCTCTGAGACCGATGTTTTTCGTTTCCCTTATGTTTTTAAGCCCTTTTTTAGCGATTAGACGATTCTCACCTTTTAAGGATACTAAATCAGCTATCGTGCCAATAACAGCAAGTTCTAATAAATGCTCCGGAACTCTCCCATAAAGGGCATGTGCTAATTTAAAGGCAACCCCTACCCCGGCCAGGTCACGAAAAGGATAAATGCTTTCCGGCAGCTTCGGATGAATAATTGCAAGTGCTTCGGGCAGGACAGGTCCCGGCTCATGGTGATCGGTAATGATGAGTTCAAGCCCAAGCTCTTTTGCAACTGCTGCTTCATGAACGGCAGATATACCGGTGTCCACAGTAATGATCAATCTAATTCCATTTTCAGCCGCCTTGCGGAAAGCCGCTTCATTTGGGCCATATCCTTCTGTAAAGCGGTTAGGAATATAAAATTCCACATTTGCTCCTAAATCACGAAGTGTCAGCATTAACAGCGAGGTGCTGCTTACACCGTCGGCATCATAGTCTCCAAAAATAAGGATTGGTTCATTATTTTCGATAGCTGTATGAATTCTCTGAACTGCGAGATCCATCCCTTTTAACAAGTATGGGTCGTGGAATTCGTTATTGCCAAATAAAAAATACCGTGCAGAATCAACGGTATCCAACCCACGATTGACAAGCAGCGATGCAACAAGAGGTGTAATTTTCAATTCATTTGCCAGCAGTTTTACCAGATTGTCATCAGATTTATGAACAACCCATCTTGTTTTCGACTTTAACATGCTCCTTGTTCACCTCTCAGACTTATTTATTATACAGGAGCGGATTATAGCTTTCAATCATAGATATTTGACAAAACAGAAAACCGCAGGGGTTCTGCGGTTTTCTATAATTTATACTTGAGGCTGATCGGAATATTTTTTCTTTTCTTTTACCGTTCGAATTACACCCTTCTTTTTCAGCTCTTTGCATTTCAAGACATACCATAAGGAGCCGGCAATAAAGATGGATGAATACACGCCAACAACTAATCCCACGAATAAGGCAATAGAGAAATTGCGAATTGCAGGACTTCCAAAGATCATCAAACAAGCTGTCGTAACAAGTACTGTTAAGACGGTGTTAATGGATCGAGTTAATGTTTGACGAATACTTACGTTTACAACATCTGCAATATCCTGAGCGGTTTTAAGACGCTTTTTCTTTTGCATATTTTCGCGAACCCTATCGAATGTAACAATGGTGTCATGGTTTGAATATCCAACAATTGTCAAGATCGCGGCAATATAGTTTAAATCTACTTCCAGTCTTGTAAGACTGAAAACAGCAATCATAAAAAATGCATCGTGCAGGATGGCTGCAATAGCAGAAATCGCCATATATGCCTCAAATCGAATGGATACATACAAAATAATACCGATTGAGGCAAGCAAGATAGAATAAAACGCATTTTTCGCCAATTCTTTACCTACCGTAGGAGAAACGGTACTAACATTTGGCTCATTGCCAAATTCCTTCTTAAATTCGGCTTTTAACTCAGCGATTTCATCCTTGGAAAGGACGCCGACCATTCGAACCGCACCAATTTGTTTATTTTCACCGGAAATGACCACATCATCAGGTTTTAAGTTAAGCTTCGTAAACGCATTTTTAACCTGGGTGGTTGTTAAAGGTGTATTTGATTGTACTTCAACCCGGGTTCCACTTGAAAAATCGATTCCTAAATTCAAGCGGAAAATAGAAAGAACAATAATACCAGCAACAATAAGAGTTCCTGATAAAATAAATACTTTTTTCCGTATTTTGATAAAGTCAATTTTATCAAATCGAGTAGGAAGATCAATTGTATCAACGTTGTCGGTTAAAGGTTTAATTTTTGATGGGTGTACTGCAAACCAGCCTGGCTTTTTATTCAATAAACCACTGTGTACCCATAAGCCCAATAACAATCTCGAACCATAGACGTTGGTGAGAAAGCTCATGAGAACACTCACAATCAACATGGTCGCAAACCCTTTTACCGAGCTTGTCCCGTAGAAGAATAACACACCAGCTGTTAAAATAGTTGTTAAGTTGGCATCAAATATGGCAGTAAAAGCATGGTGTTCTCCAGCTTGGAAGGCTGACTTGATGCTCTTGCCCACTTTAAGTTCTTCTCTAATCCGCTCATATGTAATAATGTTGGCATCAACCGCCATACCAACCCCGAGGATAATCGCAGCGATTCCAGGCAGAGTCAGAACCCCATTCATCCAATCAAAAATTAATAAAACGAGATAAATGTAAATCGATAAAGTAATGGTAGCAATGAATCCTGGGAAACGATAGTAGAAAAGCATGAACAGATAAATTATGGCAACACCAATGATTCCTGCAAAAATGGTATCATTTAATGCTTGTTCCCCAAACTTTGCTCCGACTGAAGTAGAGTACACTTCTTTAAGTTTTACTGGTAATGACCCGGCATTTAGCAGCGAAGCTAAAGTCTGGGCCTCTTTAGCCGTAAAACTCCCGACAATGGAAACCGAATCTTGATTGAAGATTTGTTTAACTGTCGGTGCAGATAAATATTTAGGATTTGCTTTTGTTACTTCATTTTTAAAGGAATCTTTTCCTTCTTCAAAATCAAGCCAAATAACTAGTACATTCGGCGTTGAGTTCATAATTGTTTTTGATACATTGCTGAATTTTTCTGCACTCTTTAAGGTCAGAGAAACGCTGGGTCTGCCATTTTGGTCAAACGTCTGCTTGGCCCCTCCCTGCTTTAGGTCAGCCCCATCCATCATCAATTTGTCGTTGGCATCACGGAATGTCAGATTCGCCTGAGTCGATAAAATTTCCCTAGCCTTGTTTTGGTCTGTTACGCCTGCCAGCTGAACCCGAATCCGGTTATTACCCTCAATTTGGATACTAGGTTCACTTACCCCAAGTACGTTAATTCGCTTATCAAGCGCTTCAGCCGTATCTGCCAGAACTTTCTTGTCAATTTTCTGTCCTTTCTTTGCCGGTTTAACCTCGTACAGAACCTCAAATCCGCCCTGTAGGTCAAGCCCGAGCTTCATATTATTTAAGATGTTCTTTGCTGTTGCTCCCATGGTGCTTCCTAATAGAAGGATTAGCAATATGAAAGCAACGATTCTGCTGCGTTTTATCATTTTATTAATGTTCCTCCTTAGTGCAAGTGCATCGCACTGTTACGTACAAGCCCTATATAAAA